>NZ_JEMA01000702.1 GCF_001589285.1 Sorangium cellulosum
GGGCGGTGGGGGCGCCGCGCCGCCCTCCGGCCCGTGACCCGCGCCGCCCTCCGGCCCAGGCAGGAGCTTCGCCAGGCCGAAATCGAGCAGCTTGACCTCGCCCTCGTGGGAGAGGACGGCGTTCGCGGGCTTGATGTCGCGGTGGAGCACGCCGCGCCGGTGCGCCGCCGCGAGCCCGCGCGCCAGGCCGACGCCGATGGAGAGCGCCTCGGCCCAGGGGAGGGGCCTGTCGAGCCTGTCGAGGCCCGTGCCGCGCACGTACTCGGAGACAAGGAACGGCCGCCGCCGCACCTCGCCGAAGCGGTGGACCGCGACGACGTTGGGGTGCGAGAGCCGCGCCACCGCCCGCGCCTCGGCGAAGAAGCGCTGGCGCGCCGCCTCCGACGGCGACGCCGCGGCGATGAACTTCACCGCCACCAGCCGGTCGAGCAGCCGATCCTCGGCCAGGTACACCTGCCCCATGGCGCCCCGCCCGAGCGGGCGCAGGACGCGGTACTCCTCGAACTCGTCCGGGGGGCTCCACGCCGGATCCGCGCGCTCCGCCGCGACGCTCACGGCCGGCGCTTCGTCTCCCGCTGCGACAGGCCGTACTGCTTGATCTTCAGCACGAACGTGCGGACCGGCATGCCGATGAGCTCCGCGGCGCGCGTCTGCACGCCGCCCGTCACCTCGAGCGCCTCCTCCATCCGGCGGCGCTCGAGCTGCCGCACCTCCTCCGCGATCGGCGTGAAGCGGCGCGGCGCGCCCGGCGCTGCCGCGGGNATCGGCGTGAAGCGGCGCGGCGCGCCCGGCGCTGCCGCGGGCGCCCCG
>NZ_JEMA01000703.1 GCF_001589285.1 Sorangium cellulosum
GCCTCGCCGCGCGCGGGGCGGCACAGCGCCATCGTCGCGAGCAACGCGAGGAGCGGGATCGCGCGCCGCGCCCGCCTCGCTGCCTGTTCCACCAGGCGCCACCGACCGGTCAATCCCCACTCCCTCTCACGGCGGCGCGCGCCGCGCCGCGCTGCCGAGGTTCACGTCGAAGACCCCGCCGCGAGGCTAGCGCACGCCGGCGCGCCCCGATACCCCCCTCCGAGCGTGGCGCGCCCGGTCAGCGCCCGCCCACGCTCAACCGCCGCGCTCCATGAAGCGCGCCACCGCGTCCGCGAACTCCGCGGGTCGCTCCACGATCCAGTCGTGGCTCCCCTTCGAGGAGACCACGAGGGTCGCGCCGGGGATCAGGCGCTGGAGCGCGAGGGCCGAGCCGAGCGGCACCGTGAAGTCGCGCGCGCCCCACGCGAGCAGCGCCCTCACGCGCAGGCGCGCGGCGTAGCCGCTCAGATCCGCCTCCGCGGCGAGCCGCACGAAGCGCAGCGCGCTGCGCGTGTGGACGAGCAGGTTGTAGAGGAACGCGGGCACCACGCGCACGGCGAACCTAGGCTCGATCCGCATGTCGGCCATGCGCCCGAGGACGAGCGCCAGCAGCGAGCGCGGCGGGTTGACGCCGACGGAATCGACAAGCACGAGCCCCGACAGCCGCTCGGGGTACAGGGCGCCGGCCACCAGCGCCGCCGCGCCCGACATCGAGTGGCCGATCAGCGTGACTCCCTCGAGCTGCAACGCCTGAAGCGCCTCGGCGATGCAGCGCGCGTACTGCTCCAGGGTCCACGGCGCGCGGAGCCGCCCGCCGCGGCCCGAGCCGGGCAGCTCGATGACGATCACCCGGGCGCGCCGCCGCAGCGCCTCGACCGTCGGTCCGTAGCTCATGCCGCTGATCAGCATGCTGGGCAGGAGCACCGCCGGCCTCCCGCTGCCCGTCTCGGTCACAAACACGACCCCGCCGCCGGCCCGGATCTCCCGCCCGCGGCTTTCCTCCCGCGCCCCTCGCCGTCTCGCAGGGCGCTCGGGCGTGGGCAAGATCTTCTCTCGGCACGCCCGCCGCGGCACAGGCAACCTCGTGGCGCCAGGCCAGCTTTCAGCGCAGGCTCCGATCATTCCACGTCGTCGAGGGCGCTTTCGCATGAGCGGCAAGCCGATGCCGGGCGTGTGCCAGCGCGGCGCGACGCGATGATACGGAGCGCGGCGCGCGGGCCGCGGCGCCGCACGAAACCCTGGAAGGCTGTTGAGCGCGTCCTGCGCCGCGCTAAGCTCCGCGCATAGCAGCAGACTTCAGGCTCATCGGGAGCCAGCAGGCGTGTCGCCAAGGCCCGACAGCCCGGCGCCGCCTGCCCGGACAACCAGCTCTTCTGGAATGAACAGAGGCGAAATGTCGAGGTTCCGCTCCACGTCCGGAGATCGGAAGACAGCTGAGCTCAACGTCTCGGCGCTCTCGATCTCCGCTGCGCTGTCCGTCCTCTCGCAAGGTGCATGGGGGACGGACGCGCCGCCGGCCGCCGAGGTCCAGTGGGCTTATGCGCTGATCGCCGCGCTCGGGTATCTGCCAGCCCCGATCGAGATCGCCGCCGCCACGCTGCGGCGGACGGGGATGTCGGCCGAAGCGTACGTGCGAAAAAATGCGATGTACCTGGATCCGGAAGGCGCCGAGGACGAGGTCCTGGGCGTTGTCTTCGGCGACGCGCTGGAGTCGCTGGGCGAGGAAGCGCGCGGCATTGTGCACGCGCTCGCCGCGCTGCCGGCGGCGGGCGCGCCGCTCGAGGTGGTCGCCGCGGCGGCGGGGAGGCCCGCGCCCTCGGCGGCGCGGCCGCTGCAGCTCCTCGTGCACGGCCGGCTCGTGTCGTTCGAGCAGCGCTCCCAGACGTACCGGCTCACGGCGCCGCTGCGCGAGGTGGCCCGCAAGGACGTGGCCGACGGCGACGCGGGGCGCTGGGACGCCCTGCACCGCGGCGCGGCGGGCGCGATGCAGGCGCTCCTCTTCTGGACGGCCGCGGTCGAGGGGCGGCCGGAGGCGGCGATGCGCCGGCGCGTCGCCGGCGATCTCCTGGCGGCCCTCGACACGGCGCCGTTCCGGGACGGCGGGCGGGGCGGCGAGGTGCTGGCGCGGGTGCTCGTCGACGCCTGCACGGTGCTCGATCTCGGGCTGCCGGCCGAGGTCCAGCACCGCCTGCTCGACGACGCGGCGCGCCTGGCCGGAGACGCGCTGCCCGACCTGCGCGCGCGCGCGCTGGCGGCGCTCGAGGGCACACGCCGCGCGGAGCTCGCGAGCAAGCGGCGGGGCACCTTCGGGACGCTCCGGGCCACGCCTGCCGCCCGCGATCGCGGTCGGCCGGGCCACCGCGACGTCCTGCGCAAGGCCGTGCGCGCGAGCGCGCAGCGCGCGGCGTCGCGGAGCACGCCGCTGCCCGAGGACGATCGCGTCCGCGGCGCGAAGGAGCTGCTCGCGCGCGGCGGCCTGCGCCTGCGGGAGGGCGCGCTCGAGGCCGCCGCGGCGGACTACGGCGAGGCGCTCGCCGCGTTCGAGGCGGCCGGCGAGGCGCGGGGCGAGGCGACAGCGCTCCTGCTCCGCGGCGACCTGCGGAGACGGCAGGGGGATCTCGCGGCCGCCGCGCGCGACCACGAGCGGGCGCTGCCGCTCTTCAGGGCAGCGGCCGACCGGACGGGAGAGGCGATGGGGCTGCTCGCGCGCGGCAACCTCCGGCTCGACCAGGGGGACGCCCAGGGGGCGGCGAGCGACTACGGATGCGCGCTCCTGCTGCTCAGGACATGCCGCGACCGGCTCGGCGAGGCCAACGTGCTGAAGGCCCGCGGCGATCTCTGCTTCCGGGAGGACGACCTCGCGGGCGCGGCGCGCGACTATGACCGGGCGCTCTACATCCTCGAGGGCGTGGAGGAGCGCGTCCTCAGCCAGCTCCGGTCGCCGCCGAGCGGCGCCGAGGAGCGCCGCGGGGCGGTCACCCGCGCCGCGCGCGAGGTCGTCCCGCAGCCCGAGCTCCTCGGGGCGCTCGGGTACGAGCAGACGCACGCGCGCACGTGGCAGGCGCGCGGCGACCTGCGCCTGCGAGAGGGGCAGACGGCGCTCGCGGCGCGGGACTACGGCAATGCGATCCTCCTGTACCGGGAGAGCGCCGACCGCCGCGGCGAGGCCGCCGCGCTCAAGGCCCGCGGCGACCTGCGCCGCCAGCGGGGCGCGCTCCCGGGCGCGCAGCGCGACTACGAGGATGCGCTTCGGCTCCTCGAGGCGCTCGGGGACCGCGCGGGTCAGGCCGCCGTGCTCGAGGCGCGCGCCGACCTGCGCTGTGAGCGCGGCGACACCGCCGGCGCGGCGCTGGACTACACGAGGGCGCACGCCCTGCTGGACGGGGTGGGCGACCTCGCTGGCCAGGCGGGCGCAAAGGGTGTTCTCGCGGGCGTGCCGCACCGTGAGGAGCCGCCCCGCCCCGCCACTGCGGTCGTCTCGCGGTGACGGCGAGGTCGGGCCCGGGGTCCTCCGGGCTGGCCGCGCGCCTCGGCCACGACGTCCTCGCCGCGACGTCGTGGCCTCTCCGCGGCGCGAGGTGACTGAGGGCCAGATTCAGCGCACATCGATGGATGACACACGAGCGCGCCACACGAGCGCTGGCTCTCTTCCTGCTTTGTGACTTCGTTGTTCGCCCGTCCTGCGCTAGGGTTCACTCGTCCGGAACTTTCGCCCCGGCACCGAGGTGGCCACGTGCGACGACGCCGTTCATCGGTCGGTCTCAGCTTCGTCTTGCTCTCGCTCCTGGCCAAGACGGCGCTCGCCCTGCCGACGGTGACCGGCTCTGCGCCGGAGCTCGGCGCGTGGGACGCGCGCGCCGGCGCCCCCCTGCGCGACGACGGGGTGGCCCCGGACGCGGCGGCGCGGGACGGCATCTTCACGGCGATCGTCTCGTTCGCGGCGCGGGGAGCGGTCGAGTACAAGATCTCGCGCAACGGCGTCGACCTCCGCGACGGCGGCGCGGGTACGGCCACCGGCGACAACCTGCGTTTCACGCTGGCCGGCGGGTCGGCGCCCCACGATGTCACCTTTTATTACGACACACGCGACCTGACCGCACAGGGGTTCTTGCCGGCGACCGAATCGACCTCCGACTCGCGCAGCGCCGCGATGAACGCGGAGGGCGCCCCCCAGGTGTGGGTCGCGGTCGGAGACTGGCAGAGCGCCGTCGGCGACGCCAACTGGAGCTCGACCTCGACGATCACGGTCGCGCGCGACGACGGTCGCCTCGGCGATCGCGTCGCGGGCGATCATGTCCATACGTACCGCTTCGTGGCCCCGAAGCCGCTCCCCGGCGCGCTCTTCAAGTTCGCGGCGCAGGGCGCCCCGAGCACGAAGCTCGGGGCGAACGGCTGGAGCTACGCCCCGCAGGACGCCTCGAGCGGGGCGTTCAGCGCCGCGGCGGGGCAGGTCGTCACGCTGGAGCTCGACGCGCTCCACGGCCGGATGCGCGCGCGGGTGTCGAGCCCCGCGAAGCTGCTCCTGACGGAGCTCCGCGTCCACCCGACGGCAGCGGAGTTCGTGGAGATCTACAACCCGGGCCGCGCCCCGGTCGACCTGTCCGATGTCTATCTCGCCGACTACCGATACTATTACGAGATCGTCGCAGAGAGCCCCTCGCTCCCGAACACGAATGATTTCCTGGTGCGCTTCCCGGACGGGGCCAGGATCGGCCCGGGCGAGGTCCAGACTGTGTCGCTCGGGGGCGCGGAGTGCTTTCGCATGGGGTGCGGGGAGACGAGGGCGTTCACGGGCTGGGGCTCGCACCCTACCTATGAGATCTACAGCGCAGGCACCTTCGGTCAGGGGGAGAGCAGGTCGGCCGCCTCGGTGCCCGACATGCGGGAGCCGCTCGCTGGCTCGGTGGGCGCGACGCGCGGGCTGACGAACGACCATGAGTGTCTCATCCTGTTTGCCTGGGACGGCGTGAGCGATCTCGTGAAGGACATCGATTACGTATTTTATGGCGCGACGGGGCCGAATGTCCCTGTCGACAAGACGGGTGAATCGATCGACGGGCCGGACCCGGGGACCGCGCGGAGCGCCTACATGGCCGACGCGGCGGATGACGTCGCGCTGCACGCGCCGCTGTCCGCCGACGGCGGGAGCTGCCGGCTGGACCTCACCGAGGGCGCCCAGCCGGCGAGCGGGGGAAACGGGGTGACGGGCGCGGTCGAGACCGGAGAGCCCTTGTCGTCGACCTGGGCCGCGTGCGCCGCGCCGACGCCCGGCGCCGTCGACGGCGACGGCGACGGCGTTGTCGTGGGCGACAACTGCCCTCGCACGCAGAACCCCGATCAGGCGGACTCCGACGCGAACGGCGTCGGCGACGCGTGCGATATCGACGACGACGGGGACGGCGTCCACAACGACGCGGACAACTGCCCGCGAGCGGCCAATCCGGGTCAGGGGGACTCGGACGAGGACGGGCTCGGCGACGCCTGCGACGAGGATGTCGTCGACTCCGACGGCGACGGCGTGATCGACGGCGTGGATAGCTGTCCTGCCGTCCCGAACCCGGATCAGACCGACACCGACGCCGACGGCGTGGGGGATGACTGCGACAACTGCAAGGCCACGGCGAACCCTGCCCAGGCCGACGCGGATGGAGACGGCGTGGGGGACGACTGCGACGCGGACGACGACAACGACTTCGTGGGCGACCTGGATGACCACTGCCCGACGGAGGCCGGGCCGTTCGCGCACGGGGGTTGTCCAGGCGGTGAAGGCGGCGGCGGTGCGACGGGGTCGAGCGTGGCCTCGTCGAGCGCGACGGCGTCGGGCACGGCGGGCTCATCGGGCGGGGCACGGCCCTCGTGGGGCAGCGCCGGCGGGTTCCCCGGCGGGGGCGGCGGCTGTGACTGCCGCGTCGCGGGCAGCCCTCCGCCGTCCGGCGCGCCGGCGACGTGGCTCGCGCTCCTCGGCGGCGCGCTGCTTGTCGCGCGCGGCCGACGTCCGCCGCGGCGACATGGTGATCGTGACGGACATCGACCGCCTCGGCCGCGACGTGCTCTTCATCGTGACGAACGTCCGGCAGATCATGCGCCAGGGCGCCGGCGCGCTCCTCGGTGATCCGGGGCCAGCGAGGCTCGACGCCGCCCAGGTCAAGCGAGATGTCGGGGTGCGAGCCGGACGAGCGGATCGACCCGGCCGCGCCACCGGCGCCCGACGACGTCTACGCTCATGCCTCGCGCTCCCGCAGCTCGTCGTCCAGGCGCTCGTCGTACGCGTCGCGAGCGGCCGCCGCGACGGCGACGCTGGACGAGGCGGGCTGCGCGGCGCTGCGCCGCCACGATCGCAGCAAGACGAGTACCCCGAGGAAGGACACCGCGATACCCAGCATCAGGCCCAGCGCGACCTTGCCGAGGACGCCCGACGAGGGCGCCGCGCGGATGCGCTCCCCATAACGCCCGACGAGGTCCTGCTCGATGGCGTCGGCGGACTCTCCCCGACGGAGACGGGCGCGGATCTCGCGACGAAGATCGCGCGTCACCTCCGATTCGTGGACATCGAGCGTCTGATCCCAGCAACAAGGCGCGAGCAGACGCGCCGCGAGCCCCTTCTCGCCGGGCGCCGGGGCCGAGTCGACGAGCTCGGCCGCGGGCTGGCCGGGCGTCGCGGGCTCGGCCCTGCCGCTGAGCGCCACGCCCGCGACGGCGACGGCCAGCGCCGCCGCGCGGCGCCAGCGCGGGCTCCGCAGGGGCCGGAGGCGCAGAGGCGAGCTCACCTCGCGCGCGCCATGAGGGGAACGGACCGTGGCATTCGCGGCGCCGCCGAGCTCTCGCTGGATCATGGCGCAACAGGCTAGCGTCACCGGCTCGCCAGGGCCCTGCGACACGATGTCGCGCGGGTCGCTTCGCGCCCCTGTGCGCCGCTCATCGCTGCAGGCACTCGGCGCCGCGCCGGTCAGAAGAACGCCTTCAGCAGGCCGATCGCGCCCTGCTTCCAGGGCACGCGATGGGTCACGCCCGAGCGGCTCTCGAACTCGCTCCGGTGCGCCTGGTACCACTCGAGGTTGCGCACCAGCGCGTCCTTGTTCGAGTACCTCGGCGTGAACCCGAGCACCCGCTCGGCCTTCTCGATCGACACGAACGAGTCCTTCGACGCCGTCTCGTAGACCCACTTGTAGAGCGGCGACACGCCCATCGCCTCCAGCGCGCGCAGGCCGAGCACCGCCGGCGCCGCCGGGAAGGGCACGATCTTCTTGCCCTTGCCCACCGCGTCGAGCACCGCCTGGTAGTCCTCTCCCATGGTGGTGAAGTCCTTCGCGCCGATGTTGAAGGTGTCGTTGACGACCGACGCCTCCTTCGTCAGGCACAGGTAGATCGCCTCGCAGAGGTCGGCCACGTCGAGGAGCTGATAGCGGTTCTTGCCGTCGCCGATCATGGGGAAGCCCTTGCCGTCGAGCGCCCAGTCGAAGAGCAGGGCGAAGACCCCGAGCCGCTCAGGACCGATGAAGGACTTGGGCCGGATGATGGGCACGACGAGCCCCCGGCCGCGCTCTTCCAGGCACACGAGCTCGGCCTGGATCTTGGCTTGCCCGTACGGACCCACGCCGTCGAGCCGGTCGTCCTCGCTGAGCGGGTGGTGGTCGGGGATGCCGTACACGGCCGTGGAGGAGATGTGCACGGCGCGCTCGACGCCGTGGCGGCGCGCGGCGCTCATGATCACGCGCGTGCCGATCACGTCGGTCGTGTAGATCTCCTCCGGCGTGTACAGGGGCAGCGCCGCCGCCGTGTGCACGACGAAGTCCTGCCCCTTCATGGCCGCGTCGACGACCGCTGCGTCGCGGATGTCGCCGCGCACCTCATGGATGCTTGACCGCTCGGGGTAGTCGAAGTCCAGGAGATCGAGCGACGTGACCTCATAGCCGCGCTCGAGCAGGTGCCGCACCAGATTGATCCCGAGGAAGCCCGCGCCGCCCGTGATCAGGACCTTCTTCTTGCTCATCGTCTTGCAACCTCGCTTCAGGGTAAGGAGAGCCGCCGACGCTCACGCGCCGCGCGACTCGATGATGGCCCGAGCCTCGGCCGGGTGGCTCTTGCACTCGAGCAGCGCTCCGAGCAGGAGCGGCGCCACGATGGTGGCGTCCGACTCGATCACGAACATGGGTGTGTCCGCGGTCAGCTTGTCCCACGTGATCTTCTCGTTCGGCGTGGCGCCGGAGTACGAGCCGTAGGACGTCGTCGAGTCGGAGATCTGGCAGAAGTAGGCCCAGGGCCGGGCCGGCTCGCCGAGATCGTATTTGAGCGACGGCACCACGCAGATGGGGAAGTCCCCCGCGATGCCCCCGCCGATCTGGAAGAACCCCACGCCCGCGCCTGCGCTGAGCGCGCGGTACTGATCGTAGAGCTCGGCCATGTACTCGATACCCGACTTCACGCTGCTCGCGCTGCACTCGCCCCGCTTCACGTAGGAAGCGAAGATGTTGCCGAAGGTCGAGTCCTCGTGCCCCGGGACCACCAGCGGCAGCCCGGCCTCCGCGGCGGCGAGCAACCAGCACTCCTCGGGCGGTCCGCGGTGGAGCGCGGGCTCGACCGCCCGGACCAGCTCGTAGAAGTACTCGTGCCAGAAGCGCCGCTCGCCGCGCGCCGTCGCCCGCTCCCACATCGGGACGATGTGCTTCTCCACCGCGCGGAAAGCCTCGTCCTCGGGGATGCTTGTGTCGGTCACGCGCCGCATCCGGTTTTCGAGGATCCGCGTGTCGTCCTGCTTGTTGAAATAGCGGTAGTCGGGGAAGTCGCGGTAACCGTCATGCGCGACGAGGCGGAACAGCGACTCCTCCAGGTTGGCGCCTGTCACCGACATGCCATGGATGAGCCCGGCGCGGATGGCGGGCGCCAGCGTGATGCCGAGCTGGGCCGAAGACATCGCCCCGGCCACGGCCCAGAACATCTTCCCCCCGCGCTCGATGTGCTCCCAGTAGGCGAGGAGCGCGTCGCGCGTCGCGCGGGCGTTGAAGTTCTTGTAGTTGCGCAGAACGAACGTGAGCAGGGGCAGCGTCGTGGGCGCGCTCTTCGTCCCAGCCATGTTTCACCGAGCCTCGGCGACCTCGAAGGTCGTCCCGGTGGTCTCGGGTCGCGCAGGCCACCAGGGACGCTCTACGGACCGGCGCAAGCCGGGCCGCCATCGCAGCGTCGGGTGGCTTGGGGGGATCCGTAGCACGAGCCGGGAGGACCGTGTCAAGGCCGTCTCGACGGGCGGGACCCCGCGTGCGCGGCGTGCCGGGAGCAGCGAGCCAGGCGTGGAGCGGCACCCCGACCGACGCCCTCGCCGCCACGCCGAGGCGCGCGCGCCGATCGGCTCCGGCGCCGCGCGCTCGACCACGGCCGCGCCGAGCTCCTCCCCGTCTAGCGGCTGGAGGCGGGCAGGCTCCCCC
>NZ_JEMA01000704.1 GCF_001589285.1 Sorangium cellulosum
GGTGGGAGGGGGGGTAGAGGGCATAGTCGCGCCCGTACCTGGCCACGAACCGCGCGACGAAGGGGTGATCCCCGAACGCCTTGAGCTCCCTCTCGATCCCGCGGATCCGGTTGTCGCCCGCCTTGAGGCGCGGCCCGACCTGGTACCGCGCCCCCTCCGGCAGGAAGACGAGCTCGGCCTCCTCGTCGTACATCGCGATCTCGGCGTCGATGACGTGGGCGAGCGCGGCCCTGGCCCGGTCGATCGGTAGGCCGGTCTCGTGGGCGAGCGTCGGGATCGCGAGGTGGAAGATGCCGATCATGCTCGAGGCCGGGCACGTCAGCAGGTAGAGGGCGACGACCTGCGCGTCGGCGTCTCCGCGGAGCTTCTTCCCTGAGCCTCTCGTCCAGAACGTGGGCGCGACGCACGCGTAATCACGCATCGGTGACCTCCGGCCGCTCGGTGGTTTCTCGCGACACCCGAATCAGCGGCCGCCCCTTCACGGCTTCGGGTGGCACCAGCTCGACGTCGCCACCGTGGCGGCGCACGAGACCCGCGGCTTCCAGCTCCGCGAGCGTCGCCGGGTCTCCGGGCGCGGCGACGCGTGTCGCGCCGTTGGACCGGGCCCACAGGAGCATCCAGCACCTCCAGGTGGCATTCGACAGGGATGCCGTGGGCGCGTGGGCGAGAACGTCCCTGTCCACGCGGAGCACGACGCCGCGGCGAGCTCGGATACGGCCAGCCATCAGCGCTTCTCGATCGCCTCCGTCCGCTCAACGCCCAGGCAGACCGCCGCGTCGGTGCGCGCATACCTGAGCACCTCCTCGGGGTTCGGCCCGTAGTACCGGCCGATCGTGAGGCCTGGGACGCGGACCTCGTGATCGCAGTGCGCGCACCGGAAGACCGGCACGGTCGGCTCGGCCCAGCGCACGACGTCGACCGCGGCCGATCCGCAGCGGGCGCAGAACAGCACCGCCGGCGTTCGGCCACGCGGCGGCGGGGGCGCGTCGGAGATCGGGGCCGGCAGCGTCGGGAAGACGCGGCGGAGGATGCTGCCGAGCGACTCGGGCGCGTCCCCGGGGCCCAGGCGGCGGCTCATCGGCTCACCTCCGCGCCGTCGAGGCCGAGCTGCTCGGCGCGCTCGAGGAAGATCCCGCGCATCCGCTCCAGCTCACCCGGCTGGAGCGGCCGCGTGATGAACTGCACGTCGTACCCGGGAAGCGCGCCGAGGGTCGCGTCGACCAGGAGGTCGAGGAGCTTCTTCAAGGAACCGACGCGCGATCGGTCCGTCGGCGGCGCAGTCACGCTCGCGAGCACCACGTCGATCAGGGTGCCGCGCTCCTCGCTCGGGATCTCCGGGTGCCGCGCGGCCAGCCAGTCGACCAGCAGGGCGCGGCGCTGCGGCTCGATCGTCCACCGGAGGCCGCGAGTGCCCTGCGCGGTGGGCTCTTGCACGGCCGCCGCCGGCGCCGTGACGGCGCGCACCAGCTCGATCAGCCCGTCGCGCGCCGCGGCGTGCCGCCGTCGCCCGTACGCCTCGACCGGCTCCTCCGGATCGGCCGGTGCCAGGTAGGCGGAGCTCCCGTCGCTTCGGAAGCCGGTGATGACCTCGGCCAGGCGCCCCACAGCCGCGTCGAGCCAGAGGGCTCCGGAGCTGCCGCCGGCCGTCGTGACCCGCACTTCGGTCGGCGCGGGCTCCCCGCGCTCGCGGGCGGCGGCGAGGTCCGCCGACGTGGGCGGCGTCGCGAGCCCCTCGTGGGCCGCCGACGAGGGCCGCTCGGTCGCGCCCAGCGCGCGGGCCCCGAGCAGCACGGCGCGGCCGAAGGCGATGACGGCGTCCCGCACCCGCACGACCCGAGGCGCAGCGGCGTCGGCGCCGTAATGGAGGCCGGTGATTGCGTTCGCGAGCTGCGTCGCTGTGACCTCGATCGCGACGGCGGCGGCCGCGGCGTCGACCCCCTCGGCGAGGCGCGGGTCTGCACCGAAGAGCGCGGCGGCCGGGTGGGGCGCAGGCTCGTGACGGCCTTCGGCGACCGGCCGCGTGTCCGACCAGCTCCCGAGCCACTTGCGGGCGCGCTCGAGGTTCCTGCCGAACACGCCAGGGATGCTCGACCAGAGCTGGTTGTAGAGGTCGACGTCGAGAGGCCCCTCGGCGATGAGGGCTTCGACCTCGCCGCGGTGGCCGCGGTCGAGCGCTTCGTTCTTGAGCGCGTTGTGCTGGAGGAGGTAGGCGGCGACGAGGTACCGATCTCTGATCGTCGGTTCAGTGTCATGGGCGGGCGGGTTCTGCTGGTCGGTCACGATGATCTCCTGGGCGGCCCGTGGCCGCGGTTCGCGAGAGCGCCGGCGCGGGCCGGCGAAGGAGTCAGTCGCCGCCGACCACCGCGAGAGCGCGGTCGCGGGCGGTGGTCAGCTCGAGGAAGCCCTCGTGGGAGCCCCCTCGGTCGGGGTGCGCAACGAGCGCGCGCTGCCGGTAGGCGCGCCGCACGTCGGCGGCGGTGGCGCCGTGGGCCAGGCCGAGCGCGGCGAGCGCCGCGGCGTCGGCGGCAGGGTCGCCGCGGAGCCGCCGGAGCGCATCCTCGATGCGGCGGCGCGCCTCGTGGGCGTCGCGCTCCGCCCGCGCCCGGATCTCCGCGTCGACCTCCGCGTGGATCTCGCGCCAGCGGCGTTCCTCCTCGGCCATCCGGGCGGCGCGCTCCTCCGGCCACTCGCCGGACCTCGCCCACCGCGCCCAGGCCGAGGGGAGCTCCTCGATCGGCCCGGTGCGGCCGAAGGCGCGGGCGATGCGCTCCGCGTCGGCGAGGCCGCTCTCGCGCGACGCCGCGCCGCCCAGGCCGTCGGGCCGGGTGGGCGCCTCGCGCGTAGGCTTCGCCCGCCACCACGCGCACCACGTGTACCGCCCCGATGCGCAGCGGACGCCGGACGGCGGGCGGCCGTAGGCGACGGCGACGTAGACGACGCCGGGCGGGGGCGCGGAGGAGGCCGGCGCGG
This sequence comes from Sorangium cellulosum, assembly GCF_001589285.1. Taxonomy (GTDB): domain Bacteria; phylum Myxococcota_A; class Polyangia; order Polyangiales; family Polyangiaceae; genus Sorangium; species Sorangium cellulosum_G. The sequence continues at coordinate 2,971 of NZ_JEMA01000704.1, forward strand.
GCACGTCAGGCGGCGGGAGCGGAGTGTTCGTCCCCTGGCTGAGCGGTGGCTCGAGTCCACTCGTTCCACTTCACAGCCCCGCCGGTCGCAAGCTCAATCGAGTGAGCGAAATCGACGCTAATTTTCCGGCGCTCGCCGTTGAGAGCTCGCTGAACGGCGAGTCTCTGTAGCCCGTGCTTCTCGCAGAACTCCGGGACCGACTGCGATGTCGCCGGTCCCTCCGGGTGCTTTCCGTCGAGAAAAAGCCTCAGGCTTCGAGCGCCTGCTGTGGTTGGGCCTTTCGGTCGGCTCCTCATGCCGCACCACTATATGGTTCGATCCTGATCCGATCAAGGTCGAACGTTCTATTTCGATGCAAGCTCCGAAGAATGTGAGGTAGCTTGCGGTTCAAGGCCGAGCAGGATGCTGCACCAGACCCCGTAGTCGAGGTCTCGCTGGAAAAGGGCTGCGATGCTCTTGGCTTTCGCCACGCTCGACTCTGAGACCCGCGCCGCGCGGGTAAGATCGTCAATCGCCGCTGCTAGGTTGGGGTACGCTGCGCGAAGGTCGGCGGGCGGGGACGGAAGAAGGCGACCCCGCACTCTCTCCCTCGCCTCTGCCGCTCTCCGGGTAAGATCCTCGACGTTGATGCGGTCGATCTCGGCGTTCCTAGCTGCATGCTCCCACGCTATTCGCTCGATCGCTGACCCTGCCCTCCCCTGCTCTCTCACGGTTGCCACGACGCTCTCATCGAAAGGCGACTGGTCGTCGAGGATCGAGGCCAATCGGTCGGGAGCCAAGCCGAATCCGTTGGCGAGCTTGTCGATGACTCGCCAAGACGTGGCTTGATTATAGCCGGATTCGATACGAGAGACGTCGACACGCGAAAGCCCAGCCCGATCGGCGAGCTGCTGCTGGGTGAGACCGAGCGCATTCCTCAGCGCCTTGATCTTGTCCTTGCGCTCCACGTTCGGAACTGTACGTACACCGACGCCGGGTTGAAAGCTCTTTCTTGAACGTTCGACCTTGACCCGTTCACAATCGAACGTTACGGTTCGTGGCATGCCCGCCCGGAACGCTGCCGGCTCGCCCCGGCCACCTTCCGCCCCCTCCACCCGCCGCGCCCGCCAGGGCCGGCCCGCTGCTGAGCCGCCGCGGCGCCTCGCGCGCGCGTCGCACGTCTTCCCGCGTATCGAGGCCCGCCGCGCCCTGCCCATCGGCAAGGCCTCGCTCGACTGCGCCCGGCTCGACGACGGTCGTGTCGTCCTCCTGAACGAGCCCGCCCGCGGCCTGCTCGCCCGGCTCGACGCCGAGCAGCCCCGCCGGGCCGCGCGGCTGCGCGTCGAGGTCGTCGACGAGCACGGGGAGGTCCACCGGGCGCTCGACGCGGCGGCCCTCATCCGGAGCGGCGTCGGCCTCGCGACGGGGATCCTGCTGATCGAGGGCGGCGGCACGACCACCGTCGCCTCGCATGAGGCCGCGGCGCGCTTCCTCGACGTGCTCGCGGAGCTGGCGAGCGCCGGCCTGCCTCGCCTCCTGGAGGCGGCGTCGTGAGCGCGGCCCTCATCTTCGTCACGTCGCAGTTCGATGGCCACGAGCTGACGACCTACGTCTTCCGCGGCCGCATCTGCGTCATCGCGGCCCAGGTCGGCAAGATCCTCGACTACGCCGACGACGGGAAGAAGCTCGTCGACGTCATCCGCGACAAGTGGGGCGACGAGTTCATCGCCGGGCACGACTTCGAGGTCCTCGAGGGCGATGCGCTGCGAGGGTTCAAGGCCGCTGCGGGGGATACCCTCCCAGGGTGGGTATCCTCGACGGCGCGCCTCATGGTGCTGTACGAGAGCGGCTTCGACCTCGTGTTCACGAAGACGGAGAAGCCGGCCGGCCGTCGGCTCCGTCGGCTCCTCGTCGACGAGGTGATCCCGCGGCTCCGTCGCGGTGAGCCCGTGCTGCCGAAGGCCCAGCCCGCGCCGTCGACGCTGGTGGACGACCAGGAGAGCCAGATCCGCCTGCTCGCGCTCCGCCAGAGGGAGGCGCTCAGCATCTACGCGGCGATCCCCGGCCTTTACGCTCCCGAGTACCTGCGCCACAAGGTGGAGCACGCGGCGGCCCTGGTGACCGGCGATCGGCCGGCGATCGAGAACCCGCTACTCGACGTGTCGGGCTACCTCCGGGCGCGCGGCCTGACCTCCGCTGAGATCAAGTCCAAGGGCCCGAGCTTCGGCAAGCGCGTGAAGGCGCTCTACACCGCCGAGCACGGCGAGTCGCCGAAGAAGCTCCCGCGCGACATCAACGGCAGCTCTCGCGAGGTCTTCTCGTACACCGAGCGCGACCGCCGCCTGTTCGATCAGGCCTTCGCCGAGATGTTCGGCGCGCCGGCCGCGCTCCCGACCGACCCCACCACGGCCCCGGCGAACGACGCGCGGGAGGAGGAGGGGCCGACCGCCGCGTGAGCGTGCGCGGGCCGATGAAGCGGAGCTTGAGGCAATGCCGTGAGCGCGCACGCAACGTGAGAATCTGGGCGCGTTCGGCGTAAAGCTTGAAAGGGGGAGAGGGACTGTCGGAGGAGCCTGGTGAGCGGGTCTCCGTGGGCCGTCGTGTGCCCGCGGACCCATGACGTCAACGGACTGAACGATACGAGGTCGCCATGATGGATGCAGGGTCGATTCAAGCAGTCAGCAGCAAGTCGGATCGTGGGCAGATGAACGGGGCAAGCGCGCCGCGCCCCGCCGAGGAGGACAGCGCGCCGGAGTCTCCAACCAAGGTGCGCCCGGTTCGCCCGCTGCTCCGCGCGCTCGGGGTCGACCGCGAAATCAACGCGGCGCGCGCTGAAGATGCGACCCTCGGGGAGCTCCTCACCCAGAGCCTGTTCGGCGAGGACGAGCGCGATCCCATGGACGGGATTCTCAGGTCGCTCCGGGATGACTTGTCGATGATCCGGAGCGCGCTCCAGAGCGAAGAGGTGCTTCCCACCGATCCGGATGTGCAGAATTCAATCTACCGGCTGGAGAGGAGGGTCGCGGTAGCGCACCGGCTCTGGCGCCGCATGGTGAAGGCGACCGACTACGGCGCCCACGAACCGTCCGATGCGCCCGCGCCCGGCGCGGCCGCTGCGGCGCCTGCCTCCACGCCCGCGCCGGCCGCCCAGGCTCCAGAGCGCTTCGTCCTCTTCAAGGCGGGTGCGAGGCTCGGGCGGGCCGCGGTGGACCTCGACACGTTCGCGGAGCTGGCCGAGCGCTGCGCGGCGTCCGCGGTTCCACGGCGCGATGCCTACGATGCCGGCCTTAAGGCGCAGTGCTCCCTCAAGGAGGCGCTCGAGCTCTGCGAGCTCGACGCGGAGCGCGTGACTGATGGCCTGGCGAGGTCTCATTTCGACCACCTGCTCAGGGGCCTGAGCAGTGCGATCGAAACCGTCGACGACGCGGTGGCAGAGCTCGGCAAGACCAGGTTCCGGCGCAGAGAGCGCAGCGAGAAGGTGCACGCAGCGATCCAGCGCGCGCAGGGTCAGCTCCGGATCGCGCATCAGTACGCGAACGAGGTGGTCGACGTGCTCCAATACTATGTTTTGCCGAAGGCATTCGGAATGCACGAGGACTGGTCGCGGATTCACGCCGAGGCCTGCCGGATCGCTCCGGACGTACCGCGGCATCTGATCGATGGGATGGCCGACACGGCGGGCCCGCCGCCCATGCCCGTGACGCCGCAACTGGTCGCCGACTTCGCCCGCGCGTTCGCTGGCGCGCAGGACCGCGCCGCGAAGAGGGGGCAGAAACCGTGATCACGCTGGAGGACCTGGACGAGCGCGCTCGCGAGGCGCTGGCAGCCGCGTGGGCGTCGCGCCGGCCGGGGCGCGCTCGCCAGGCCCTCCTCGCTGCGCCCGTCGGCGAGGTGATCGCGGCCGACATCGCGCGGCTGCCGGGTGCGCAGGCGGCGGGCGACGCGGTGATCGCGGTGGTCTCCGCCGAGTACGCGGCGAGGGTGCTGGATCTGGGCTTTGGATGGCAGGGTGGCGAGGTGCGCGAGGCCGATTCGGCGCGCGTGCTCGTCGTCAGCCTGGGCGACGAGGAGGCGGCGGTCGCGTACCTCGACGAGGTGCGCGGCGGCGCGGCGTGCTCGAGCGAAGCAACCACGCGAAAGCACGAGGCTTTCACGGGCCAAGCGGCCCAGGATGAGGGGTCTTCTCGAGCGGGGTCGAGAGAGGACGAGACGAGGAGCGGAGCGAGGAGGAGCGAGATGAACATTCGGACGTCGAAGCGGAAGCGGGGGAACGGTCAATACGGCTGCACGACGAAGGTCAGCGCGGCAGAGTCGCGCGACCAGATCGAGAAGGTCTTGGCCCGGTATGGCGCCGATGCGTTCTCGTACCAGACGAACCCCAAGACCTCGACAACGACGCTCACCTTCCAGGCGCACGAGCGCCTCATCAGGTTCGAGCTTGTGCTCCCGAGGCCGGGGGATTTCGAGGTCGACGCCGGCGGGAAGCGGCGCGGCGCGAAGGAGCAGGCGAGCGCATGCGAACAGGCCATCAAGCAGCGCTGGCGGGCGATGCTCCTCATCATCAAGGCGAAGCTCGAAGCCATCGAGTCAGGCGTTGTGGACTTCGAGAGCGAGTTCATGCCGCAGATGGTGCTGCCGGACCGGGGCATCACCGTCGCACAGGTCGTGCGCGAGGCCGGGTTCCTCCCGCAGCTCACCGCGGCCCCCGCGCCCGAGGTCGCGGGGGAGCTCCTCCCGCCCGCGCGCCGCCGCGGCGTCGTGGAGGCGCACCCGCAATGAACTCCGCCGCCGTCGAGACCTTCGCGCGCGCCCTCGCCACCATGGCCGCCGAGATCGCCGCCGACCTTCTGGAGCAGCGGATGCGGGCCCCGAACGCCCCGCGGTACGCGACGCCGAAGGAGAACCCGCTCGGCTCGGCGCGGGCCTTCCGCGAGGCCGCGGCGGCCGGCGCGTTCAAGACCTTCCGGCGCGGCAAGCAGACGGCGGCGCTCTGGGCGGACGTCGAGGCCTGGATGATGTCGCGGCCGCCGCCGGCGCCGCGGGCGAAGCCGCAGGCCTCCGGCGATCTGTCGCTGCGTGACGAGCTCGCGCTTGCGGCCCGTCCGCCGGCGCGCAAGAAGAGGTCCCCGACATGACCGAGCCGACACAACGGCGGGGCCGGGGGCGGCCGCGGACCGGCTCAGTGGAGTGGCACCAGGATCACTGGGACGTGCGCCCGACCCTCGCCGACGGCACGCGCGGCGATCGCGTGTGCCAGCCGCCTGGGATGTCCGAGGCCAAGGCGCGCGAGAAGGCGCGCGCGCTGACGGAGCTCGCCCAGCGCGAAGGGGTCACGCGCGCGCCGGCGGCGGTGGTCCTCGCCCCCGCTGGCCCGACCTTCGAGGCGTGGGCGGAGGCCTGGTGTACCGACCGCGCGCGGCGCGGCTTGGCGTCGGTCGCGGACAATCGAGCCAACCTGCGGAACTGGGTGCTCCCTCGTCTCGACCCGCCGCTCGGCTCCCGCCCGATGGCCAGCATCGAGAGCTCCGACCTCGAGCGGTTCGTCGAGGACCTCGACGCCCGTGTACGCGCCGAGGAGCTCTCGTGGAAGACGGCGTCCAACATCTGGATGCTCGTCGCGAAGGCCTTCAAGGACGCGGTGAAGTCGAAGACGCTCGCGCTCCGGGTCCGCAAGGACAACCCCGCCCTGAACGTGGCCGGGCCCGACGAGGGCGTGCGGCGCGCAAAAAGCTACCTCTATCCCTCGGAGTTCCTCGCGCTCATGAACTGCGCCGCGGTCCCGCTCCGGTGGCGCCGCCTGGTCGCGCTTCACGTGTACACGTACGCGCGCGCCGGCGAAGTCGAGGCGCTGCACGTGGAGGACGTCGACCTGCGGCACCGGGTGCTGCACGTCCACCGCGCGATCGATCGGAAGCGCGGCGGCCTGAAGGAGGTGAAGACGAACATGCCCCGGCGCTTCTCCATCGAGCCCGAGCTGCTGCCGCTCCTCGAGGTCCTCGTCGCCGACGCCCGCGCGACTGGCGCCGTCCGGCTCGTCGCGGTGCCGCCGCTGCACGCGCTCGCGCCGCGCCTCCGCGCGTACCTCCAGCGCGCCGGGGTGACGCGCGCCGAGCTCTTCGCCGACGACGCCACCCGGAAGCGCCTCACCTGGCATGATCTGAGGTCAGCGGGGATCACCTGGGCCGCGATCCGTGGCGACGAGCCGATGCACATCATGCACAGGGCAGGCCATGAACAGATGGGCACTACGATGGGTTACGTGCGGGAGGCGGAGTCGGTCGAGTTCCTCCGGTCGGAGGTCTTCCCCCCGCTGCCCGCAGAGCTATTTCTGCCCGGCATTCTGCCCGACAGGGGTAGACCTCGGGTCCAACCGGTTGTAATTCCTTCAAAATTCAGCCGAAGTACTCCGGCTCATTGCCGGGCTTCCACTTGATGTTGCACCCGATGCTCGGGCGCTGATCCGAGGGGATGGGCGCCGACGCGAGCACCGCGTCGATCGCGGCGCGGAGATCGCGGCCCGTCACCGGGACGTCGTTGCCAGGGCGGCTCTCGTCGAGCTGGCCGCGGTAGACAAGCCGGCGATCCGGGCCGAAGAGGTAGAAGTCGGGCGTGCAAGCCGCACGGTAGGCCCTGGCGACCCGCTGCGACTCGTCGAGGAGGTACGGGAACGCGTAGCCGGACTCGCGCGCCTCCCGCGCCATCGCCTCGGCGTTGTCCGCCGGATAAGCAACGATGTCGTTCGAGTTGATGGCCACGATGGCCACATCCTCCGGACGGTAATCGCGCCGCAGCTTCGCCAGCTCGTGGCGGACGTGCTTGACGAACGGACAATGATTGCAGATGAACATCACGAGGAGCGCCCGCTCCTTGGTGAAGTCCGACAGCGCCACCGGCTTTCCTGTGTAATCCGGTAGCCGGAAGTCGGGCGCCGAGGTGCCCAGCTCGAGCATCGTGGACGGGGTGCGTGCCATGACAGAATTCTCCTCTTGCTGTAACGGCGCGCACCATACCACGCGGGACGGCAGGAACCACCCGCGCCGCGCGCACGGGCGCCGCAGCGCGGCCGCTCCCCACCACCCGGTCGCTCCGGCTCGGCGCCCCCCTCGGGCGGCGCGCTGAGCCGTCGAGAGGCCGAGGGCGGCTGACCGCTCGAGGGCGCCGCGTCGGCTCACCCCGGAAGGCGCCGTCGAGGCGAAGCGCACGTCGACGGCCACCGACCCGCACACCGCCCAGGCCTCGACGGTGCTCGAGACCATCAGGGTACTCGAGCAAGGAGGATCCAGCGCGCCGCCGCCGCCATGAACCCCCCGGACTACCGGGCACGCCGGACAGCCTCGGATCAACCAACATCGCAGCAATGCCGCTGACCGACAGCGCACGAGAAACCCACGCTTCCGTGGCTCATCGCTCCATGCACACTACATTCTTCGCATGCGGCTCCAATCGCTGGACATCTTCCGTGGCATCACGATCGTCGCGATGCTCCTCGTCAATTTCCAGGACAGCTTCCCGGCCATCTATCCGCCCCTGGCCCACTCCTATTGGGACGGCTGCACACTCGCCGACACGATATTTCCCGCCTTCCTCTTCATCATCGGCGTGACCCTGCACATCTCTCTGTCCGGGCGCCGCGCGCGGGGCGCGACCGACGGCGAGCTCGCCCGTCAGATCGTCCGGCGCGGCGCGATCTTCATCCTGCTCGGGCTGTTCCTCTCCGCGTTCCCGTTCTTCCCCGCAGAGCGCCTCACCGAGCTGCGCATCCCGGGCGTCCTCCAGCGCATCGGCGCCGCGTACATGCTCGCCGCGCTCCTCAGCCTCAGGACCACGGCCCGGCAGCAGGCCTTGATCATCGCCGCGGCCCTGATCGGCTACTGGCTCGTCCTGCGGCGCTATCCGCTCGACGACCCGCACCGGACGCTGCCCGCCCTCGTGGACCGCGCTCTGCTCGGAGGGCACATCGCGCGCAAGGGCTGGGACGCGATGGGCGTCCTCGCCACCCTCCCCGCGGCGATGACCGTGATGCTCGGGGGCCTCGCCGGCCGCTGGCTGACAACGACCGCCGGGCTCCGCGCGCGCATCGCCGGGCTCCTCGCCGCCGGCGCCGCGGGGATCGCGCTGGGCCTGCTCTGGAGCCGCGTGTTCCCCTGGAACCGCAGCCTCTACTCGAGCTCGTTCGCGCTGTTCACCGCCGGCGTGGCCGCGGTCGTCCTCGCCGCCTGCATGTGGATCGTCGATGTGCAGCGATGGCAGCGCTGGGGCGCGCCATTCCTGATCTTCGGCGCCAACCCCATCGCAGCCTACGTGGGCTCGACAATGATGGGACACCTTCTCTACTTCGTCACCAGCACAGGAGACGACGGCGCGCGGACGAGCGCGCTCCAGATCCTGTACACGCGCCTGTTCGCGTCGTGGCTCTCGCCGCTGAACGCCTCCCTCGCCTTCGCGCTCGCGGCGGTCACCCTCTGGCTCGTGCTCCTCTACCCCCTCCACCGCCGGGGCATCTTTCTCAGGGTCTGACGCGCCGCGATCACGCGATCACGCGATTACCTCGGGAAGTGGCGCTCGATCATCGAGAAGAACGCCGCGCCGCCCGGCTCGCCGCCGATGCTCCAGTACGTCACCCCACCGAGCCCGCCCTGCCGCGCGGCGACGACCTTCTCCTCGAGCGACCCGAGGTCCTCGAAGAAGAGGTGCTCGCCGCTCGCGAGCACCCGGTTGGGCGACCTCCCCGACGCGAACCGCTCTCCCCCGTCCTCGGAGCACCGGCTCATGTGGTCGGTGCTCGTCGCGTAGACGTCGCCCGCGAGCTCCCGGCACCTGCTGAGCGGCTCGCACCCCACAACGGCGCCCCCGCCCTCCGGCGACGCCGGCCCCAGCAGGCCGTAGTTCGGCAGCCCGAGGATGAACCTCTCCCGGCGCGCGCCGCCGTCGATCCCCCCGATGTACGCGACGGTCCGCTTCAGCCACCCGAGCGGCGCGACAGGGCCCGCGTGCGGCCCGCCGCCCCAGTGGTAGTCGTAGGTCATCACGTGCACGTGATCCGCCGAGGCGCTCAGCGCCTCGTAGTCGAAAACGCCCCTCGCGGACGCGACCGCCGGGACAGCGAGCGAGAGCGTCTTTCCGCGCGCGTGGAGGGCCCGCGAGAGCACGTCGATGAACGCCGAGAACGCCGCCCGCTCGGCCTCGACTGTCTCGCCCGGCCCGAGCACGGACGCGAGGTGCTCGTAGTCGACGTCGATCCCGTCGTAGCCGTTCTCCATCACGATCGCCACGAGCCCCGCCACGTGCTGCGCCCGGAGCGCAGGGTCGTGGATCATCGCGTGCACCGCGACGACGTCGGGCCTGTCGACAGCGGCCACGAGCGGGACGAGCCGGGTGCGCCCCCCGCCGGCCGCCGTCGCGTCGAGGACGCGCCGGTCGTGGAAGCCCGCGAACGGCGTCGCCCGGCCGCGCGGGTGGTTCTCGAACGTCGTCGGCGAGGCGACGCGCCACCACTTCGGGTGGACGGCGTCGAACGCGCCGGCATGGGCCGCGAAGGTGTCGTATCCGAGCTCCGTCGACGCGGGATCCCCGAGGAACTCGTGCAGCCAGCCGCAGAAGCGGTGATCGCCGGACGACGCCTCGCGCGGCGGCGCGGCGGCGGGAACGTTGGACGCGTTGGACGTGTCGGACACGTTGGACGCGTCGGGCACGTTGGACGCGTCGGGCGCGCCCGGCGCAGCCAGCTCGGCGCCCGGCGCGTCGAGGACCAGCGGCGTGCGCTGGCCCGCGTCACCGCAGGAGAGGACGGACGCAGCGGCGCAGGCGATCGGCAGAGCCAGAGGAGACAGCTTCATGTCGGCCGCCGCTCTAACAGACCGCCCGCCGCAGCGTCAGCCGGGTTCTCGCGGTTCCGCGGGGCGCCTCACGCCGCGCCCGCGATGCGCCGTTTGACGGTTCCTCCATCGCCGCGCGCCGGCGCCGCGGCGTTGTACTACGCTCGCCCGGCGCATGACCCAAGGCGTCCGCCCCCTGCACGAGCTCCGCGACGAGGCCCGCTCCGCGCTGGCCAGGAGCGATCTCTCCCGCGCGCGCGACGCGCTCTTCAGCGCCCTCCAGCACACCATCGCGCGCGAGGAGGACTACGTCGCCATGACGGAAGACCTCCGCGACGTGCTCGTCCGGCTGGGCGACCACCGCAGCGCGCTCACCGTCGCCTGGTACGCGGGCAGCGAGCACGGCCAGCGCCCCCTCCTCGCGCACGTCCCGCCGATCGACCGCGCCCGCACCATGCTCGCCTGGGCCGAGCGCGAGCAGGACCCCGAGCGGCAGAAGCGGCTCCACGCCCGCGCCGCCGACGAGTACGAGGCCGCCGGCCTCGTCGCGCAGGCCGCCATCGCCCGCGAGCGCGGCCAGGACTTCGCGCGCGCCCGCGCCCTCTGGTCGCGCCTCGCCCAGCTCCTCTCCGCGTCGGGCAGCGACCTCTACGCCGCCGGCCTCGCCCGCTTCAACCTCGCCCGCACCTCGCTCCGCACCGGCGACGCCGCGGCCGCGCGCGAGGCCGTCTTCGCCTCCGTCCACCTGCTCGAGGAGGCCGCCGACAGGTACGAGACCATCGGCCAGCGCGAGCGCGCCTTCGACTGCTACCAGGTCCTCATCGCCGTCGGGCGCGAGAGCCGCGCCTTCGAGCACGTCCTCGAGGGCTACGTGAACGTCATCCGCATCCTGCGCGAGGACCACCTGCGCTACTACGCGCTCCAGTCCTACGAGGAGGCGGTCGCCGCGGCCGAGAAGCAGGGCGAGATCTCCGCCGCCGCCACGCTCGCCCGCGAGATGGCCACGTACGCCCGCAAGGAGGGCCTCGCCGCCGTCGCCAACTTCGCCGTGCTCACGCAGGCCCGCCTCTGGCAGGAGGTGTCCGCCGTCTCGCAGAAGCGCGCCGCCCCGCCCGAGATCGCCGAGAACGCGCTGCTCGCCGCGGTGATCGCGCTCGGCGAGGCAGGGCAGTACAGCAAGGTGGGGGGCGTCTACCGCGCCCTGACGCAGCTCCCGCTCGAGGAGACCCGCAAGAAGCACTACGCCCGCGCCGGCGGCCGCTACGTCGACGCGCAGGACCTGCCGATCGACGCCTCGCCGCTGCCGGCGCACCTCCGCCACGAGCTCGGCTTCCCCGACGTCTGGCACATCGATCTCGTCGAGTGGGAGCAGGCCGGCAGCGCGAGCCAGGCGTGCGGCGACATCGTCCTCGACCCGGCGCAGTGGTCCGAGGTCACCCGGCGCCGCGCCATGCTCGCCCGGCTGACCGCGCTCGCCGTCGAGGGCGCGACGCCCGAGGCCGCGCCCGCCTCGAGGTCGCCCGCGCAGCAGCTCATCAGCCTCGCCGAGCAGCTCGCGACGGTCGAGCTCTACACGATCCTCTCGCCGCTCGAGCACCTGTTCCGCCGCCCGGAGCCGAAGATCCGGGTGGCCGTGGTCCGCGCGCTCTCCCGCTTCCTCTACAAGCGGACGTTCATCACGCTGCGCGACGCGCTCGTCGACCCCGACCCCACCGTCGTCCACGAGGCCGCGCGCGCGCTCGAGGAGCTCCGCTTCGCCCACGCCTTCGACCCGCTCGCCCGCATCTACCGCGAGTCGCAGGCGCCCGCCGTCCGCGCCAGCGCCGTGCGCGCGATCGCGAAGATAGACACCCTCGAGGCCGGCGAGCTGCTGCTCGGCATCCTCCAGCACGAGGGCGCCGAGGAGCGCGCCGCCGCCGTCGAGGCGCTCAAGCGCGCGCGCGGCATGAAGTTCGTGGAGCTCGCCCGCAGCGCGCTCGCCGAGCTGCCGACCTCCGCGCAGTCCGTTGTGCGCGAGATCCTCCAGAGTCGCGGCATCAGCCACTGAGCGCGCGATCGCACCCGCCGCCCGCCGCCCGCCAACCGAGCCGGGGTGGTCACCTGTCTGGACAGAGGCAAAAAACGGCGCCCTGTCCCCACCCCCGCTCACGCAGAAAAAACCGCCTCAGACGAGCAACCCTGCGATTGCGCGGTGCGCCAAGGGGGATTCCCTAACGACTTTGGTTCTCGCATGGGCTGCAGGGGGTGCACGGCGGCTTCCGGTCGGGATACCCTGCACGCGCCAATCCAACTCATCCCGAGAGATTCTCGGCGGATGATGTCGTAAACATGAAAGTGGACGGAGCGCTTGGGGGAGCGCTGGGAAACCGCCGTCCGGGCTCCCGATGGTGCGCTGCTCGACAACGGTCGACTTCTCAGCGCGCCACCGGCGGCTCTTCTTTTTGCGTGGACAGCCGCCGGGCGCCGCGCGCTGCGGCGCCCGGCTGCCCAGCCGCTCCGCGGGCCAGGCGGGAGAACGCGCCGGCGCGCCCGGCGGCTGACGCTCGCGCGCCCGGCGGCTGGAGCTGCCGCTCAGCGGCTGAAGATCGACTCGAGCGCCGGCACGAGCCGGGCGTGGCGGAACTTGTAGCCGAGCGCCTCCGCCCGGCGGGGATAGACGCGCTGGCCTGTGGTGATGATCTCGGCCGCGTCGCCCATCCCGAGCTTCACCATCGCCTCGGGCACGCGGAGCCACGACGGCCGGCGGAGCACGGCGCCGATCGCCCGCGCGACCTCCTCGCCTGTCGCCGCGTGCGGCGCGGTCACGTTGAGGGGGCCGCGCACCGCCTCGTCGTCCAGGGCGAGCAGGGTCAGCCCCACGACGTCGTCGCGGTGGATCCACGAGGTCACCTGTTTGCCGTCGCCGATCGGCCCGCCAAGGAAGAACCGGAAGGGCGCGATCATCTTGTCGAGCGCGCCGCCGCCCTCGCCGATCACCACGCCGATCCGGAGCTGCACCGACCGGACGCCGTGCTGCTCCTCGACGGCGCGCGCCGCCTCTTCCCAGTGGACAACGACGTCGGCGAGGAAGCCCTCGCCGGGCGGCGCATCCTCGTCGAGCACCCGATCGCCCGGCTGCGGGCCGTAGTAGCCGACAGCGGAGGCGCAGAGGAACGCGCCCGGCTTGCGCTTCGCCTTGCCGATCGCCTCGCCCATGAGGCGGGTCGTGTCGATGCGGCTCCTCACGATCTCGCGCCGCGCGTCCTCGGACCAGCGCTTGACGATCGACTCGCCCGCGAGGTGGATGACCCCGTCCACCCCGTCGAGCTCCTCGAACCACGGGCCCGGCCGGTCGGGGCTCCACGACACGACGCGCGCGCCCGGCAGCGACGCCTGGGTGCGCCCCACGTCGCGCGTCAGCACCGTCACGCGATCCCCCCGCGCGAGCAGGTCCTTCACCAGACCGCGCCCGATAAACCCGCTGCCGCCAGTGACAAGAACCGTCTTCACAGGACCGTTCTATCACGGCTCGGACGGAGGGGGCTCCCGCTTCGGACGCCGGCGTCGCAAAGGAGGCGCGCCCGGACGGCGGCGAGCTGTCCAGTCGTGACGCGGAGCGCGGGAGACGGTAAGACGCCGGACGTGATGGATGACCTAGAGACCTTCAAGAAGCTTCCTCTCGGCGGCCTCGATCGCCGCGCGCTCGTCGGGGCGCTGGCCGAGCACGGCGCGCGCGTCGCGACCGAGCAGCTCGCCGAGCACCGCGCCCGCATCAGCCCGGCCGGCGCGCGCATCGCCCCGGACACGGCCGTGCTGATCCTGGGCGGCTCGAACGGCATGACCCGCGCGCTCGCGCTGCAGCTCCTCTTCGGGGAGCGGGCCGCCGTCTTCGCCGTGCACTTCGACAGCGAGAAGATGCAGATCGGCCCGCACCACGTGAAGGCGATCACCGAGGCGGCCGAGGCCGAGGGGCTCACGGCGCGGTTCTGGAACAACGACGCCACGAAGCCGCAGGCGATCGACGAGGTCGTCGCCGCGCTGAAGGAGCGGTATCGGGCGGTGCACCTCGTGAACGGCATCGCCGCCGGCGCGATGAAGCGGTACGCGGAGCACGGGCCGACGAAGGTGAAGGACCTCGACGTCGCGTTCGACGCGGTGCTCCAGATCCCGGACTTCTCGCGCCCCGAGAACATCCGCAAGCTCGGGCTCGTCGAGGTGGACGTCGCGAACGACGCGGACATCGAGCGCACGAACAAGTTCATGGGCACGTCGTCGCTCCTGTGGGCCGAGCCGCTCGCCGCGGCGGGGCTCCTCGCGAAGGGCGAGAGCGTCGTGTCGTTCTGCGACTACGACTACCCGAGCGACGATCCCGTCTACGCCATGGGGCCGCTCGCCGGGGCGAAGCTGCTCCAGCGCAAGACCATGGCGGAGATCCGGGAGCGGTTCGGGGTGCTGACGTCGCGCATCTGCTATCCGGCCCTGGCGACGACGGCGCTCGGCGCCATCCCGGGCGGGCTGCTGATGTACGGGCTCAGCACGCAGATCCTGAAGGAGCGCGGGCAGTTCAAGGACATCATCGACCTTGCGCGCGAGACGATGGAGATCTGGCGCCCGGGCTACGACGGCAGCGATCTCCGGGTGGACGCGGCCTATCAGGCCTGCCTGCCGGAGTTCAACAAGCGCAAGGAGCAGATCGGGCCGAAGGACGTCCCCGGCGGGTTCCGGCTGCTGTACGAGAACGCCTGAAAAAGAGAGGCGCGCGGTGCCTAGGCCCCGCGCGCCTCGCTCGACGGCCCCGGCGCGGCCGCGCCCGACGCGCGGCCGGCGGCCGATCGCCGCTATCCCTCGGCCTGCGCGACCTCGGGCTCCAGCCGGGCGACCTGGCGCTTGTCGGACATCTGGAGGATGCCCAGCCAGGCGAACACGCGGATGACCTGATAGGCCGGGTCGATCTCGAACCACCGCACCGCGAAGTTGGGGCTCATCGCGTACTTGTGGTGGTTGTTCTGGAAGAGCTCACCGAGCGTCACGACGTCGAGGATCAGCGTGTTGCGCGAGTCGTCGTCGCTGTTGAAGTTGCGGTAGCCGTAGCGGTGGCCGCACCAGTTCACGATCGCGCCGTGCAGCGGGCCCATGGTCCAGTGGAGCGGGAGGAACAGGAACTGCCACCAGTGCGAGGCGAAGGCCATGTAGAAGACCGCGTAGCCCGTGCCCCAGGCGAGGCGGCTGATCCACGAGTTGCCGATGCGGTCGAGCGTGGGCCACTCGGGGTAGCCGCCGAGGAAGCGCGGCTCCACGTCGGCCTTGCCCTCGTAGATCGCGTCGTAGCGCTTCGCCGTGTCCCACATCATCGTGCCGACGTTCGCGTAGTACCGCGGCGAGTGCGGGTCCTTCGGCGTGTCGCTGAAGGCGTGGTGCATGCGGTGCAAGATCGCGTAGACCCACGGCACGAGGTACGAAGAGCCCTGCGTGAGATACGTCAGGAAGTGAAAAATCCGCTCCCAACGTTTCGACATCGTGAACATTCGATGCGAGGCGTACCGGTGCAGGAAGAAGGTCTGGAAAAAGACCGACAGCGTAGAGTGGGCGATGAGGACGACCGCGATCTCCATGCTTTGGCTTCTAGCCCGGGGGTCGGCGGCAGGGGGTCAGCTCACGGTCACGATTCCGTAAGGGGGGCCTGGATCCATGGGGTTTCGGGTTGCTTCTCATGTCGCGGTGATCGCCCGAGTCTGGCCGTGGTAACGGCGGCGTCGTGAAGGCCGTGATCATCGGGGCGGGCCGGGGCAGCCGGCTGCGTCACCTGACCGAAGAGCTGCCGAAGACGCTGGTCCCCATCCTCGGCCGCCCGATGCTCGACAGCGTCCTCGACGCGCTCGCGGCGGGCGGCTTCAAGCGGTCGGACGTCGTGTTCGTCTGCGGCTACAAGGCCGACGTCATCCGCGCCGCGTACCCGGATCTGACGTACGTCGAGAACCGCGACTGGGAGCAGAACAACATCCTGCTGTCGCTGCTCTGCGCGCGCGAGCACCTCGAGGGCGGCTTCGTCTCGACGTACGCGGACATCGTCTACCGGCCCGAGATCGTGGCCGATCTGGTGCGCTCCCCGCACGACATCGCGCTCGCCTGCGACACGGACTGGCGGCGGCGGTACGTGAACCGCTCGCAGCACCCCGAGACCGACGCCGAGAAGCTCCGCGCCGACGGCGCGGGCCGCGTCGTGGAGGTCTCGCGCCGCATCCCGTCGGCGTCGGCGACGGGCGAGTTCATCGGGGTGATGAAGCTCTCGGCGCTGGGCGCCTCGCAGTTCCTGGCCGCCTTCGACGCCGCGCGCGCCGCCTTCTCGGAGCGCCCGGAGTTCCGCGAGGGCCGCACGTTCCGGCGCGCCTACCTCATCGATCTGCTCCAGAGCATGATCGAGTCGGGCGCCGCGCTCCACAAGGTCGACACCCACGGCGGCTACATGGAGATCGACACCCTGGAAGACGCGTCGCTCGCCGACGCGTGGTGGCGCGGCGGGACCTAGAGGGCGTCGGTGAAGTCCGCGGCCTGCGCGAGGAGCCCGGGCAGGCCGCCGGTGTGGAGGAACAGCACCCGCTTGCCCGAGAGCTCGCCCCGCTCGGCCATGTCCCAGAGCCCGGAGAACGCCTTGCCCGTGTACACCGGGTCGAGGATGAGCCCCGAGAGCCGCGCGACCTTCAGGATCCGCGCGCGCTGCCCGGGCGTCGACGCCCCGTGGGCGGGCCCCTTCGCGGAGTCGTCGATGACGAGGTGGGCGGGCGCGCCGAGGCGCGGATCGAGCGAGCGCGCGTCGTCCATGATCTCGAGCGCGACGCGCGCGAACGTCGCCCTGTCCTCGCACACGGCCATCGCGCGCACCTCGCCGGCCACCTCGTAGCGGGACGCGCCGAGCGCCGTGCCGGCCGCCGTCCCGCCCGAGCCGCACGCGTGCACGATGACGTCGAACGGCTTGCCGCCCGCGAGGCCGAGGTCGAGCTGCTTGCGGATCTCCTCCATCGCGCGCACGTAGCCGAGCGCGCCGAGGCCGTTCGAGCCGCCCTCCGGGATCACGTAGGGCCGGCCGCCCGCCGCGCGGATCTCGGCGGCCGCCTCGGCCATCACGGCCTCGCGGCCCCGGTACGCCTCGGGCGAGATCAGCCGGATCTCCGCGCCGGCGAGCCGGTCGAGCAGCACGTTGCCCTCGAGCGGCGCCGGGGCCGACGGGACGGCGGTGCGCAGGAACAGCACCGCGCGCAGGCCGAGCGAGGCGCAGAGCAGCGCTGTCGCGCGCGCGTGGTTCGACTGGAGGCCGCCGCAGGTGATCACGCAGTCGGCGCCCTCCTCCTGCGCGTCGGCGAGCAGGTACTCGAGCTTGCGGATCTTGTTGCCGGCCTCCGCGCCCGCCGTCATGTCGTCGCGCTTCACGTGAAGGTCGACGCCGAGCGCCTCGGCGAGCCGCCGCGGGCGCTGGATCGGGGTAGGAAGGTGGCTCAGCGCGAGTCGCTTGCGCATCGTGTCTCTCCCATCTCTCTCTGCCGGGGGAAGCGCTGCCGGGGGAAGCGGACGGCGGCCGGCGCCGTCATCCGACCTCGACGAGCCGCGCGCCGCTCTCCACGGCGGTGCCGGGGGTGGCGTAGATCTTCTTCACCACGCCGCTGCGCGCCGCGCTGAGCTCGTTCTCCATCTTCATCGCCTCGACGACGACGAGCGGCGCGCCGGCCAGCACCTCGTCGCCCTCGCTGACGAGCACCTTCAGGACCCGGCCCGGCATGGGCGACGTCACGAGCCCCTCGCCCGTGGCCGGGCCGGCGCTCGCGGCGCTGCGCAGGTCCCTCGCCCGCTCGCTCTCGACCCGCGCCGTGAAGCGCCGGCCGTTCGCGACAACGCCGACGTCGGGCGGCGCGCCGTCCAGCCGGAGCTCCACGCCGCGGCCGTCCAGGCGCAGGTGCACCGAGGCGCCCTGCCCGAAGGCGTCGGCCGCGAGCGTGCGCCCCTCGACCGAGACCTGCACCTGCCCGTCCGGCAGGTGGGTGACGTCGACGGGGATCTCTCGGCCGGAGGGGAGGGTGACGTTGTATCGCATCGCGTCTGGTTGACCTCTACACGAGCCTCCGGCGGCCGGGGAGCCCTGGTCGGCTCAGTGGATCACGCCGAGCTTGAGGGTGAGCAGGTACTGATCGGGGAGCTCGGCGCCCGCGGCGTCGTCGAACGCGCCGCCGGGGAAGAAGGCGCCGGCCTCGGTGCCGAGCTGGATGGTGACGAGCCTGCCCATCGCGATGCGCGCGTCGACGCCGATGTCGAGCTCGACGCCGAGATCGTGGCGGCGCCGGTCGCCGCCGTCGTAGCTGGAGAGGCCGCCGCCCGCCCTGGCAGGGCCGTACGGGTCGACGAGGTCGGCGGTCGTCTCGGCGATGACCGCCCCGGCCTTCAGGTCGAGCCAGCGCGCCGGCCGCACGATCATCCGCGGGTTGACGTAGGCGGCGCCGAACACGCCGCCCTTCGAGGGCAGCCACCGGATGCCCGGCTCGGGGGACGCGGCGAACAGCTCCCGCTCGGCGATCGTTGCCGCGCGCGCCGTCTTCCAGGCGAGCACATGGTCGAACAGGATGAGGCCGACATTGTGGCTCGGGTCGAACGTGAACCGCCGCGCCACGCCGTCGCGCGGGTCGTCGTCGCCCGAGGCGTAGCCGGCCTCGATCTCGGTGACGAGGCGCCCGAACCGATCGGCCGGCCGCGGGCCGCGCCCGGCGACGTGCACCGCCCCGAGCATGGCCGCGCCGCCGATCGAGCGCACCGCCACGGGCGCGCGCTGGGCCCCCGGGCCGGAGGGCGGCGTGGGCCCGCTCGGCACGAACGACGTCGCGCCGAAGATCGCCGCGGCCTCGAGCTCGCCGTAGACGTGGGCGCCGCCCCCCGGCACCGGCGCGTCGAACTTGCCGGTCACGTCGAGCACCATCGCCGCGAGCATCTCGGTGAACTGGGCGAGGCTCGTCTTCGCGCGGCGCTCGCGCGTCTGCCGCCGCAGGGCGCCGTGGACCCCGATCTCGCCGCGCCGCGCGCGCCAGAGCGCCGACACGACCGCCTGGAGGGCGCGATCCCCCTCCCCTTCGTCCTGCCCGTCGACGTCGTTTCCGAGCAGGTCGGCCGCGCTGTCCTCGAACACGAGGTCGGCAGCGACGGTCACGACGAGCGGCCCGGTCCGGCCCATCGGCGTCGCCGCGAAGAGGACGCGCTCCATCAGCGAGCCGCGCTCGGGGTCGCCGAAGAGGGTCGCGCGCTCGCCGTCGTTGGCGAGGAGCCCCATCCCCCAGTGAGCGCCCTGCTGGCCGACCCGGAAGACGCCGGCCGACGTCGGCACCTCCAGGTAGAGGTAGCGCGGGTGCACCTCGTACCACGAGAGCTCGGCGCGCGCGTCGCGCACCTGCTCGACGTGCCGCGTTGTGTCCCCGGCGATGAGCCCGCGGACGACGTCGATCTGCGCCACGATCGAGGCCTTGGCGGCAAAGTGGAGCCGGGGCGAGAGGCGCAGCCAGTGCGCGATGTACTGGTGCTGCCCGAGCGTCGTCGCGCCCGGATCGGACAGGGGCGGCGCCCGCAGGCGGAGGTCGGTCATGGCCCGGTAGCGGAGCTGGTACTCGCCCTGCAGCGAGAGCGTCGTCCGGTCCGGGTCGGGCGGGGGCAGCGGCGCGCGGCCCGTGTCGAGGACGAGCCGCTCGTCGAAGTCGCCGGCGGCCGGCGGTGCGCCGCGATCGGCGGTCGCTGTCGCTGTCGCGATCCCGGCGGGCTGGGCGGCGGCCGGCGAGACGAGCCCGACAGCAAACGCAAGCGTGGCGGAGAAGGCGAAGGCGAAGCGCATCGGAAGCAAGCGGTCGCGCACCGGCGCCCGGCCGGGAAACGCGCCGGGCGGAGGATAGGCGGATCGATCGCGGCGGGGCACCGGATTCTTCCGTCGCCGGCGGGCGCCCCGGGAGCGCGCGGCCGCGATCCGGGCTCCGGGGGCGAGCGGGACCGGGCCAGGGCGCCGAAAGGAAAGGGAGAAAGCGCCGGCGCCTCGGGCGGTTGTGTCCGGCGTCGTCGCTCCGGCCAGAGCACGGTTCCGCGCGCTCCAGGGGCGCGCTGCCCGGGAGGCATGGTCCGGTCCGGGCGGGCGGCCGGACGGCGCCGTTCATGGCCGCGCGCGCGCCTTTTCTCGGGGCATCCGCCGCTCTAGCGTGCGCCCTCGTGACCCTCTCCACGCCGCACGCATCCGCTGTTGCTCCCTCTCCGTTGCTCCTGGGCCGCCCGCTCTCGCTCGCCGATCTCGAGGACGTCGCGCGGCGCGGCCGGCCGGTGGCGATCTGCGCCGAGGCGCGCGAGCGCGCCGCGGCCTCGCGCCGGGCGATCGACGCGATCGCGGCGGCNGGCCTCGCGCCGGGCGATCGACGCGATCGCGGCGGCGGGCGACGCGGCGCCGGCGGTGTACGGGATCAACACCGGGTTCGGCGCGCTCGCGGAGACGCGCATCGCCGATCACGACATCCGGGCGCTCCAGCGCAACCTCGTGCGGAGCCACGCGTGCGGGGTGGGGCCCGATCTGGGCGACGTCGAGGTGCGCGCGATGATCGTCCTGCGCGCGCAGGTGATCGCGCTGGGGCACTCGGGGGTGCGCACGGAGGTGCTCGATCTGCTCGTCGAGCTGCTCAACCGGGGCGTGTGCCCGCGCATCCCGGCGCAGGGCTCTGTCGGCGCGTCGGGCGATCTCGCGCCGCTCGCGCACCTCGCGCTCACGCTCATCGGCGAGGGGGAGGCGCGCCTCGAGGGGCAGCTCATGCCGAGCGCGGTGGCGCTCGGGAAGGCCGGCCTTTCGCCGATCGAGCTCGCCGCGAAGGAGGGGCTCGCGCTGATCAACGGGACCCAGTACATGACGGCGCTCGGCGCGCTGGCGCTGCGGGACGCGGCCGCGCTCTGCACTGTCGCGGACATCGCCGGCGCGGTGAGCCTGGAGGCGCTCATGGGCTCGAAGCGCCCGTTCGACGAGCGGCTCATGCGCGTCCGCCCGCACCCGGGCCAGGCCGGCACCGCCGGCAACCTGCGCGCGCTGCTCGGGGGCAGCGAGATCATGCAGAGCCACGCGGACTGCCCGAGGGTGCAGGACGCCTACTCGCTCCGCTGCATGCCGCAGGTGCACGGGGCGACGCGCGACGCGATCGCGTGGGCGGCCGAGGTGCTGACGCGCGAGGTCAACAGCGTCACCGACAACCCGACGGTGTTCCTCGGAACGGGCGGAGAGGGCGGAGAGGGCGGCGCGGAGCTGATCTCGGGCGGCAATTTCCACGGGCAGCCGGTGGCGCTCGCCCTGGACCTCGCCGCGATGGCGGCGGCCGAGCTCGCGAACATCAGCGAGCGGCGGGTCGAGCAGCTCGTGAACCCGGCGCTCTCGACGGGCCTGACCCCGTTCCTGGCGCCGCGCAGCGGGCTGCACTCGGGGTTCATGATCGCCCAGGTCGCGAGCGCCTCGCTCGTCAGCGAGAACAAGGTGCTCTGCCACCCGGCGAGCGTCGACTCGATCCCGTCGAGCGCCGGCCGCGAGGACCACGTGAGCATGGGCAGCATCAGCGCCCGGAAGCTCGCGCAGGTGATCGAGAACGTCCGCAGCTCGCTGGCGATCGAGCTGATCACGGCGGCGCAGGGGGTCGACCAGCGGCGCCCGCTCCGGCCCAGCGCCGGCGTCGCGGCGGCCCACGCGGCGATCCGCCGGGTGGTGCCGGAGCTCGCCGAGGACCGGCCCCTCTACCGCGACATCGCGGCGGCGGCCGAGCTCATCCGGGGCGGGGCGCTGATCGCGGCTGTCGAGGAGGCGGTGGGGGCGCTCAACTGATTTTTTCTGTTTCCGACATTACAACCAAGACGATCCTGTGGAAATCTTACGCGAGTCACGGGAATGCAAATGCTCCATCGAACGGCGAGTTGCTGTACATTGGCGCAGTGCCCATTCCGGTCAGCACCCCGCCGTTTCCATTCGATGCCGTGCGAGATCTGCTCGGGGTGGTCCGGGCGATCTATGCGGCGGCGAAGGACGGGGGGGCGTCGCGGGAGGAGCTCGCCCGGATCGCGCGGGTGGGCCGGGAGCTGAGCCGGGCGCTGGACCTGGCGGGGTCGCCCCAGCAGGGGGCGTCGGGTCACGCGGCGGCGTGGAAGGTGGCGGACAAGGCGATGCTCCAGGTGAACGACCTGGTGGATCCGCTCACGCCGGCGGCGCCGCTGCTGCTGGCAGCGCGGAGCCGGGTGACGGGGGGGCGGCTGGCGGTGCGGAGCAAGCCGCAGGGGCGGTAGGCGGGG
>NZ_JEMA01000705.1 GCF_001589285.1 Sorangium cellulosum
CCCGCGCCGTTCGCGCCGCCCGCAGAGCCACCGACTCCGGAGGTCGCGGCGGCGCCGCCGGTCCCGGTAGTCGCGGTGCCCGTGGCTGCTCCGCCGCCAGCGCCCGGGGGGCCGCCGTCGCTCGACGAGCCGCCGCACGCCACGCACCCGAGCGCCCACCAGGCACAACCGATCCACGCCGTGATCCGCATGCTCGAAACATTACCAGATCACCTCCGGCGTCCCGCGGTGGACGAGCCGGATCTCCCGACTTTCTCGGTCACTCGGCGCGGCGCGGGCGCGCACGGCCGACATTTTTCCGCGCGGGTACATGATTCGCGTGGGTAGTGGAAGGCTGCCGGTCCGGCGGCGCGGGAGCGAGCCGAGGAGCTGACCTTGCGTCTTTGCGCCGTCGCGCCGTTGCGTTTTCCGAGGATATATCGCTGCTGTTTCCGGCGACCGCTCGTTATCGGACGGCTTTCCTGGCGGGACGAATTTGCGGTGGCGAACCGTCGCGATCCGTCGGATCCTCCGGGATTTTGGGAAGCGTGATGACGGATCGCACCCGCTCGGAAGCCATGGACCCAACCCGGGCCCAGCGGTCAAGCCCCGGGCCTCGGGAGCTCGACGTGACCGAGCCGTCGCCTCGGGCAGCCGTGGTCGCCTCGCTCGTCAGCTCCCTGAGCCGCGCCGTCGCCCTCGGGGATGAGGTGGCGGCCCGGGTCGTTCATGAGACGATCGGTCGCCTGCTCGGGCTGCCGGTGGCACCGGAGCGGTGAGCACGCTTGGACCGAACGTCGAGCTTGCTGCTCGCGTCGACTCGCTGCCGGAGCCTTGCCGCTCGCCAGCGCCCGCGGGCGTTGCTGAGATCGCCCGCACGTAGTGGTTCCTCGGAGGCCTCCGGCAAAGTGCTAGCGGCAAGCTGCAGGCCTGTGCGGGGAAGCAAGCGCGAGGGCGTACGCGGCGATCACCCTCTCGCCAGGATGATGCCTGGCGACGCCATGGTGGACCTGCGGACGCCACAGGGAGCGACGAGAAAAAGGGAGCGACGAGAAAAGGAGCGGCGAAGGAGCTCCTGCATTTTTGCACGGACGCCGCTGGGTTGCGGGGCCATGTTGGCTTCAAGCGGCGCTTCCGACAGTCGGACCTCCGTGCTTTCTCAGCCGGCGTGGAGGATCCGAAAGCGATCGGGTTCCGCCGGATCTCGATCAACGACTTGGACTGCTCAGGAGGGCCGGAGCGCATAGAAGAATGTTCTGTCAACCCAGCGCATGCCCCAAAGGTAGGGCTTGACGTCTCCGAAACGTTTGGATGATGTATTCTCCCCACCTCGGGGCTCCTTTCGACTTGGGCGCCCGCGACAGATCGCGTTGCCGGAGGGGGAGCGTGGCGCGGGCGAGGCGTC
>NZ_JEMA01000706.1 GCF_001589285.1 Sorangium cellulosum
GCGCCGCGCATCGCGCCGATGAGCGTCGCGCTCGGCTACATGCGGCGCCCGGGGGACGCGCTCGCGCACGGCGCGCGGCGCGGCCGCTGCCTGGAGGACGCCCGGCGCCACCTCGCCCAGCTCGCCGCGGCGGTCGAGGCGGGGACGCCCGCGCTCTTCGGCGACTACGCGGACTGGGTGCGAACGCTGCTGACGAGCTTCGGCCTCGACCCCGCGGAGCTCGTGAACCACCTCGGCGCGCTCGGCGACGCCATCGCCATCGCGCTCCCCGAGCACCTCGCCGCGGCGCCGCGCCGGTACCTCGCGGCGGCGCTCGATCGGCTCGCCGCCGGGCGCGTCGAGCTCCCGAGCTTCGTGCGACCCGAGGCCCCCCTCGGCGCAGTCGCGTGCGGCTACCTCGACGCGTTGCTCCAGGGAAACCGGGGGCGAGCGCTGAGGATCATCCACGAGGCCGTCGAGGCGGGCGCGCCGATCAAGGACATCTATGCTCACGTCTTCCAGCCGTGTCAGTACGAGATCGGCCGGCTCTGGCAGATGCAACAGATCAGCATCGCCGAGGAGCACTACTGTACCGCTGTCACCCAGACGGTCATGAGCCAGCTCTATCCGCTCGTCTTCAACGCCGACCGCGCCGGCCGCCGGCTCGTTGCCGCCTCCGTGGACGGCAACCTCCACGAGATCGGCGCGCGCTTCGTGGCCGACTTCTTCGAGATGGCGGGGTGGGACACGTTCTATCTCGGGGCCAGCACGCCGGCCCGGGACGTGCTCGACGAGGTCGCTCGACGGCAGGCCGACGTCCTCGCTGTCTCGGCCACGCTCGGCGAGCACCTCCCCAGCGTGCGCACGCTGATCACAGCCGCCCGCGAGGACCGCCGCTGCAGGAACGTCGTGCTCCTGGTCGGCGGGCAGCCGTTCCGCGTCGTCCACGGTCTCTGGAGGCAGCTCGGCGCCGACGGCTCGGCGCCGACGGCAGAGGGGGCCGTCCACGTGGCGCAGGAGATCCTCGCGGCGCGCGCGTGACGGCGCGCCAGCGCGAGGCCCGCCCGGCGCGGCGAGCTCACGGCGCGCGGAACAGGTGCTCGCCCCTGGAGCCGGCCGCTCGCCACGGCCACGCAGGCGGGCATGGGCAGCCGCGCGAGCCCCCACGCGCCGGAGAGGCGGAAGGCCGCCGAGACGACCGCGCGCATCCCGCGCTCGATCGGATCGGCCAGGCCCTCTCGCGCTGGAGCTCGCTTCATCTCCCGCCCTTCCCCGGGCTCCGGCGATCGAGGAGGAACATGGATGACGGGCGAGCGGCGGAGCCGGCGTGGGGTGCGTTTGGTGTAGCGAGCCTCGCGCCGGGCTGCCAAGAACCGAGGGTCTCCGCCGCGAACGAAGGTGAGGATCGGACTCTCATGCGCCCGCGCGAGCCGCGAAGAACAGGAGAAGACGGCGAACGATCGCCTGTCGTCCCCTTGCCGGGGCAGGCGCTGAGCGGCGCAGTCGCCAGGCTCGCCGGCGCTTACCTCATGGATGCGATGGCGGTCGCGGTCGGCGTGTTCACGACCGACGGCGCGCCGCGGCTCGAGAACCGCGGCATGCGCCGGCTTCTCGGCGGGGCGGGCGGGCCGGGCCGCGCCCCTGTCGGCCTCGTCAGCCCGGGCTTCCCGCAGCTCGCCGCGGCGGGGCGGCGCGGCGACGCGCCCATCTACCGCGGGATCCTGCACTTCGGGGACCAGCGCTCCGTAGCGCACAGCCTCCGGGGGGAGGTCTGGCGGCTCGACGACGATCTGCTGATCCTGGCCGAGTTCGACGTCGTCGAGCTCGAGCGCGTGCTCTCCGAGGTGTCCGCGCTCAACTCGAAGATCACGAACCTCCAGCGGAGCCTCGTGTCCGAGCAGAGGGCGCTCGAGAGGTCGCTCGACGAGCTCCGCGCCACGCAGGCGATGCTCGTCCACTCGGAGAAGATGAACGCGCTCGGCAAGCTCGCCGCCGGCGTGGCCCACGAGATCAACAACCCGCTCGCCTTCGTCCGCAGCAACGTGCACACCCTGGGAGAGTCGTTCGCGCGGCTGCTCGCCGCGTACGAGACGCTCGATGCGGCGGCCCTCCCCGGGGGCTGCGGGGACATGGCGGCGCTCGCCCGAACGCTGCGCGAGGAGATCGACCTCGAGTTCCTGCGCGAGGACGCGGGCGACCTCGTGAAAGGCACCCTGGGCGGCCTCGCGCGCGTGCAGAAGATCGTCGAGGATCTGCGGACCTTCGCGCGGCTCGACCAGGCGGAGGTGGAGCTCTCCGATCTGAGAGAGAGCCTGGAGAGCACCCTCGCGATCGCCGGCCCCGCGCTGAAGAGCAGCGGCGTCCAGGTCACGCTGGAGTGGGCGGAGCTGCCGAGGCTGCGCTGCAAGCCGGCGGAGCTCAGCCAGGTGTTCCTGAACGTGCTCATCAACGCGGCCCAGGCGGTCGAGGGCCGCGGCCGGGGGAACGGCCGCGTCGTGATCCGCGCGCGGGATGAGGGGAGCTGCGTCGCCCTGGAGTTCGAGGACAACGGCGCCGGCATGACCCCCGACGTCCTCGGCCGGATCTTCGATCCGTTCTTCACGACCAAGCCCGTCGGGCAGGGCACCGGGCTCGGCCTCAACATCTCGCACAAGATCATCGTCGACCAGCACGGGGGCACGATCTCCGCCCGGTCGACGCCCGGGGTCGGCAGCACGTTCACGATCACGCTGCCGAAGGAGCTCGATCGATGACGCGCGCGGGCGCCGAGCGGGGCGCGCTGCTCATCGTCGACGACGAGCGCGAGACGTTGAAGGCGCTCCGCCGGGAGCTCCGGCGCGACTACGACGTCCTCGTCGCGGAGAGCGCCGAGCAGGGCTACGCGGTCCTTCGCGAGCGCCCCATCCACGTCGTGCTCAGCGATCAGCGGATGCCGGGCATGACCGGCACGGAGTTCTACGCGCGGGTGAAGGCCGAGTTCCCGGACACGGTCCGGCTCCTCATGACCGCCTACGCGGACACGAACGCCGCGATCCAGGCCATCAACGAGGGCGGCGTGTACAGGTTCATCCCCAAGCCGTGGGATCCGGCGGGGCTCGCCGGCATCCTGAAGGACGCGTTCTCCCAGCACGCGCGCCTCGGCGAGCGCCAGCGGCTGCTCTCCCGGCTGGAGGCGAGGGTCGACGCGCTCGACAGGGAGAACCAGCAGCTCGCCGCGCTGAAGCAGCGGAGCCACGATCTCGTGGGCACCGCCGCGCACGACCTGCGCAATCCGATCGCGGCGATCCAGTGGTTCTCGACGATGCTGCTCGCCGGCGCGGGCGCCGGGAGCGAGGACGCCCGGCGGCACCTCCTGAAGATCCAGTCCAACGCCGAGTTCACGCTGCAATTGCTCGAGGACCTGCTCGACATCACGACGCTGGAGGGCGGCAGCGTGGCGCTCCGGATGCAGGACGCCGATCTGCGCGGCCTCGTCGCCGCGGCCGTCTCCCTGAACGAGCACAGCGCTCGCCGGAAGGCGATCGAGGTGGCCATCGACGTGCCCGCCGAGCTGCCGCCGGTCCGCTGCGACGTCGAGCGGATCGAGCAGGTCCTGAGCAACCTGCTCAGCAATGCGTTCAAGTTCTCGCATCCGGGCACGACGGTGACGGTGCGCGCGCGGCGGCTCGGCGATGCGGTGGAGGTGACGATCGACGATCAGGGCCTGGGGATCCGGCCGGAGGAGATCAGCGGCCTGTTCTGCAAGTTCCGGAGGACGAGCACCCGGTCGACAGGCGGCGAGAAGAGCACGGGGCTCGGCCTGTCGATCTGCAAGAACCTCGTCGAGCGCCACGGCGGCGCGATCCGCGTGGAGAGCGAGCTCGGACGGGGAACGCGGGTGTGCTTCACGCTCCCGCTGCCCGAGGGAGAAGCCGGCCCGAGGGGCGGCTGAATCGGCGCAGCTTTCTTCGAGCGCGATTCTCCGTCGCATACCCTGCACCCCCCTGTTGCAGGAGCGAACGCATGCGACGCCCCCGTCTCTGGCTATCGATCTTGACCACCGCGACCCTCGCGACCGCGGCGTGCGGCGACGACGACACGTCGGGAAGCGGCGGCGCCGGCGGCGCCGGCGGCGCTGACGCGACCAGCAGCTCGGGGTCCACAGGGGGNCTGACGCGACCAGCAGCTCGGGGTCCACAGGGGGCTCCGGCGGCTCCGATGGCGCTGGGGGCCCCGGCGGCTC
>NZ_JEMA01000707.1 GCF_001589285.1 Sorangium cellulosum
CGTCCCTGCCGGGCAGGTGCGCCTCGCGACCGCTCGAGTACGCCGCGAGCTCGGCCCCTGTGCGCTTCGTCGCGTGCCCCGCGTCGCGCGAGGGCTCGGCGTGGCGATCGTCCTCGTGCTCCTCGCCCGGCTCGGCGAGCTCGCCGATCGGGTCGCCGGGCCCGGTGGTCTCGGCGCGGGTCAGCGCCTGCTGCGGCGTGGCCGCGGCGCCGCGCGGGGGATCGCTGGTCCGCGGCTGCGACGCCGAGCCGGCGGCGAGCTGCGCGTGGCCCGCGCTCCCGCCGGTCCGCGGCTCTTCCTCGTCGGCGTCGAGCGGCTCGTCGAGCGCGGAGAGCAGCTCCGGCGACAGCATCAGATCGACGTCCTCCTCGGCCGCCGGGATGCTCGACGGGCGCGCCTTCGCCGTGACCCGCTGCTCGGCGGCGACGAGGATCTCCTCGAGCTCCGGGCTGATGCGCGCGGGCATGAGCCGCGGCCCGATCGCGTCGCCGTCCTCGGGCGGCGGCAGCACCGAGCCGACGTCGAGCGGGTCGAGCTCGCTGGCGAAGTCCGGGTTCGACGGGACCTCGTTGTCGATCGGCCCCGGATAGCCCGCCTGCAGGTGCGCCACGGCCGCGGCGTGCTCCCCGCGGAACCGCCCCGGCTCCGCGACGGCGCTCACGTGCGCCGCGAGCTCGGCGATGTCCACGGGGCGCTCGAAGACCTGCCCGAAGAGCTGCGGATCGAGCTCCGCCGAGCGGACCGGATCGCCCACGAGCAGCACGGACGCCGCGACGCCGCCCGGGCGCTGGTACAGGCGCTCGAGCGCCTCGATCGAGCCGGGCTCATCGATGTCGACGATGACGACGCGCGGCGCGTCGATCGCGAGGCGCGCCTCGATGTCCGCGAGCGGCGCCGCGATCACCTCGAAGCCCCGGCCCCGCAGCGCCGCGCCGATCGCCGCCCCCTCCGCCGATGCGTCGGCCAGGAGAACGGCGTCGGCGCGCAGGCGTGCCTGCACGGCTTCGTGGTCGTCGCGGAGCTCGGACACGGCAGTCATCTCGTGGCGGCGGCCCCTCGGTGCACCCAGGACCCCCGTATCGCCTGGACTCTCAACGGTCGCAGGCGGGCTGTCAAACGCGATCGCGGACCCGCGATGTTCCCGCCGCCGCCGCGCCTCCTCGCCCCTGACGTCGCCGCGCGCCGCCGCGCGCCGCGCCGAGCGCGCCCGCCGGCCCCCGCGCGGCGCGCAGCGTGGTAGACCTCGGCACATGCTGCTCGGCGCTTCCCAGAACGAGATCGCCCTCACAGCCCTCCTGGTGATCGTGGTGCTGCTCGCCGCGAAGATCGGCCGCATCGGCGAGGCCATCGGCGGGCTGTTCGAGCGGAACGCGCCCGCGGCGGACGGAGGCGCGCCCGAGGACGGCGCGGAGACGCCGGAAGAGCGCCACGACGGCTGAGCGCGCCCCCCGCGGGCGCCCTGCCCCACGCTTGCGTTCTGTTTTTTTGGAATTCATAGTTTTTTGATGGCTGTGAACGAGCCGGCTCCTCCGCGGGCGCGGCGGCGCGCGCGGATCGCGGCGCGGATCCCGCGCGGGTACCGCCCGGCGCTGCACCTGGCGGCCCCCACGGCGCTCGGCGCCGCTGCGCTCACGGCGGCGGTGGGCCTCGTCGACGCCGTCGAGCCCCTCGAGCTGCTCGCGGTCCCGGCGACGCTGCTGCTCGCCTTCGCCTTCGAGTGGTGGGCGCACCGGTCGGTGCTGCACCGGCGGGCGCCGCTGCTCGGCGCGCTGTGCGAGCGGCACGAGCGCGAGCACCACCTCGCCTTCACCGCGGACGACATGGCGCTCCGGAGCGCCCGCGAGCTCTGGCTTGTGCTGATGCCGCCCGGCTCGGCGCTCCTCGTCCTCGCCTTGCTGCTGCCGCTCGCCGCGGCGGCGGGCCTCCTGTTCTCGCGGGAC
The DNA here is from genome assembly GCF_001589285.1 of Sorangium cellulosum. GTDB lineage: Bacteria > Myxococcota_A > Polyangia > Polyangiales > Polyangiaceae > Sorangium > Sorangium cellulosum_G. Next base: position 1,941 of record NZ_JEMA01000707.1, read on the forward strand.
GCGGCGCTGCTCGGGCTCGCGACGGCGATGGCGTTCTTCGTCAGCTACGAGTGGCTGCACCTCGCGTATCACCTGCCGGAGGGCAGCGCGGTGCACCGGATCCCGGGGCTCGCGCGGCTCCGCGAGCACCACCGCAGGCACCACGACCCGCGGCTGATGAAGCGCTGGAACTTCAACGTCACCGTGCCCCTGTTCGACCTCGTCCACGGGACGCGCTGGTCGCCGCGGCCGCGCGACGGCGCCTAGCCGCCGCGCGCGCCGGGACATCCGCCGCGGCGGTGTGCTAACGGTCGCGCGTGCAGACGCGGACGAGAGACGGGCTCATCCTCCTGCTCGTCGGCGTCCTGCTCGGCGGCGGGCTCGCCTGGCTCCTCGGCCGCCGGCAGGAGGCGCCGCCCGCCGCGCCCCGCGCGCTCGACGCCGTGCCGGCGGGCGCGCTGCTCGTCGCGACGNCGCCGTGCCGGCGGGCGCGCTGCTCGTCGCGACGCTCGATCTGCCGGCGCTGCGCGCCTCGCCCGCGTTCGCCTCCTTCCTGCGCGAGGAGCGTGAGATCCCCGGGCTCGGCAAGGTGCGCGACGTGTGCGGCTTCGACCCGGTGGCCGCATTGACCGAGGTCGCGATCGGCATCCCGGCGGCGGGCGAGGGCGGCGATTTCGGGCTTGTCGCGTCCGGCCCCGCGCAGGACGAGGCGCTGCTCGCGTGCGCGTCGAAGGTCATCCAGGCGCGCGGCGGGCAGCCGGTCGTCACGACGCTCGGCAGCTTCCGCGCTGTGCGGGACTCGAGCGCCGAGGGCCGCGGCGAGATCGCCGTGCGCCCCGGCGGGCCGATCCTGCTCGGCGGCGGGGCGTACCTGCGCGCCATGGTCGACGCGGCCGACGAGCGCGTCCCGGCGGTCGGCCCGAGCGGCGCGCACGACGACATCGCCCGCGCGGTGGGCGAGGGCGCGGCGCGCGTCACCGTGGTGCTCACGCCCGAGCAGCGCGCCGAGCTCGGGCGCGAGCTCGCGCTGAGCGGCGCCGGCCGGTCGCCCGCGGCGTCCATCCGCGCCGCCGGCGTCGGCGTCGCCCTCGGCCCCGAGATCGCTGTCCACGGCGTCGTCCTGTGCGACGCGGAGGCCCCCTGCGCCGAGCTCGGCGCCGCGCTGCGCGCCGCCCGCGACGCGCGCGCGGGCGACCTCGCGACGCGGCTCATCGGCCTCGGGGCCGTGCTCGAGCGCGTCGCGATCGACGCCGAGGGCAAGGCGCTCCACGCCCGCGTCAAGCTGTCGGCCGAGGAGGCCGGCGCCCTCGTCGACAGGCTCT
>NZ_JEMA01000708.1 GCF_001589285.1 Sorangium cellulosum
CGTGCGCCACGCCCTTCTCGAGCCTGCGCACGCCGTCGCCGGCAGGGCGGCGGAGCTCGCGCACGGCGAACGCCGTCACGATCAGGGACAGCGCGACCGTCCCGACGACCACGCGCGAGGTGCGCCGCCGCGGCGCGGGGCGCAGCGTGCTCGGCGTGTGCGAGGCGTCCGCGCCGTCGCCCACGACCGCGAGCAGCTCGCTCGTCCCGCCGACCTCGGCCGGCGGAGGGCGGCTCGATCGCTCGCGGCTCAGGCTCGGCCTCGCCTCATCCATCGCGCGATCGAGCTCCGCGATGAACTCCTGCGCGCTCCGCGGCCGGTCCTCGGGTCGCTTGGCGAGCGCGCGCTGGAGGAGCAGCGACAGCGACGGCGGGATCCCGGCTTCCGGCGCCGCCTCGATCGCCGGCACGGGCGCCGTCTTGATGTGCCTCGCCATCACGACGACGGCGTCGTCGTCGATGAACGGCGGCCGCCCGGAGAGCATCTGATAGAGCAGCACGCCGAGCGAGTAGAGATCGCTCCGCGCGTCGAGCGGCCTGCCCTGCGCCTGCTCAGGCGACATGTACCGCGGCGTACCGAACACGGTGCCGGCCTGGGTCTCGAGGGCGTCGACAGGCCGCTCTGCGCCGGTCATCACCTTCGCGATGCCGAAGTCGAGCACCTTGCAGATCTCCTCGTGCTCGCCCGCCGGCGGCCTGGCCAGGAACAGGTTGTCCGGCTTCAGGTCCCGGTGGATGATCCCCTTGTCGTGCGCCTCCGCCAGCGACAGGAGCGCGTGGCGCGCGAAGCGGACGGCGTCGCCGACGCGCAGCCGCCGCAGCCGCTTGATCCGCTGCCCGAGCGACTCGCCCTCGAGGAGCTCCATCGCGAGGTAGAGCGAGCCGCTGCTCCACGTCGCCCCGTCGGGCGAGCTCTGCTCCGCGGAGCGACCGCGGCCGAAGGTCGGGTCCGACGAGTCGTCCACGATCTCGCCGAAGTCGAAGACGGTGACCGTGTGCGGCGAGCGGAGGAGGCTCATCGCGCGCGCCTCGCGCGTGAACCGCGCCTTGGCCTGCGCGTCGAAGGCCCGGTCCGATCGCAGGATCTTGATGGCGACGTCGCGGCCCATCGCCTCCTGTCGCGCGCGGTAGACCGTGCCCATCGAGCCGGCGCCGAGCTTGCCGACGATCACGAACCGGTCCGCGATCGTGAGCCCGAGGAACGGATCTCCCTCGGTCTCGGCGAGCACCTCGCGGCTCACGAGGGCCAGCCCGTCGTGAGGGCAGCGCGGCAGCCTCGCGCCCGCGCCGGCCCGGGAGCCGCCCTCGCTGGCGGGGGGCGGTGGCAGGCCGGACGAGCTCCTCGCGCCCAGGGCGACCGACGCAAGGTGGTGACATCGCGGGCAAATCAGCGCCATGGCCCGGCTGGGCTCGCCCGGCGACCCGGGTGCGCTGGCTGGGAATTGGCCGTCCGCTGTAGGAGCTACCACCGCGATGGGGGAGATCGTCCGTCACTTGGGCTCACACCGCAAGGCCCACGACGAATCGGTCCGGTGAGGGCGACATCCGAAGCGCGCGATGTCGCCGCACGACGCCCCCCCGCAGCAGACATCGCTACAGAATCCCTGACTTTCTCCAGGGTCCTTGACGCAAATGCCGCCACGACACGCATCATCCGTGGCGCACGGAACGCCGACGGCCGAGATGCTGTGTTCGTCGAGCAGCTTGGTGCAGGCCCGGACGGTCGAGCCTTCGCGGATCTCGACCTCGGCGCAGCCGACGATCTGCGTCACGTTGCCGGGCGACGCCGGGCACATGTCCGATGCGCAGCACGGGATCGTGCACCGGTCGCCGATGCCCTCCATCGCGGCGCAGAGCCCGGAGGAGCAGTCTGCGTGCGCCTCGCACTCCTCGAAGTAGCCCAGGCTGCCCGGATCGCGCAGCCGGCACGCCCAGGCCGGTCCGGCCGAGACGAGGCCTGTCGTCAGGCGGCATACAGCTGGCGCCGCGCAGTTGGTGTCCGAGCAGCAGGTGTCGACGCAGACGCTGTCGATGCACATGCCTGAACGGCAGTCACCAGGCGCGGCGCACGCGTCGCCGGTGCGCCCCGTGCCCACCTCGGGCCGGTCGACGTCCCGGCCGACGCGGCAGAGACCGCCGCCGCCCTGGTCGGGGACCCAGCAGACTGCGTCGCGGACGGGATCGCAGTCGCTGGCGTTGCAGCACGCGCGCGCGCAGACGCTCGGCCCGTCGTCGCCGAACCTGGTGGGATCGAGGCAGAAATCGAGCGCTCCGCACTCGCTGTGCGCGTTGCAGGGCGCGCCCAGCGCGCGCTCGGGGAGCATCTCGACGCAGGCGCCGTCCCGGCAGAGGGCGCGCTCGGGGCACGCCGGGGGCCCGATGGCGCCCTCCGCGGAGCAGCGCACCGCGTCCAGCTCGCCGTCGACGAGGATCTCGCACCCGACGCCGAGCGCGGCGAGCGCGGCGAGCACCGCGAGCATCCGGTGAAGCCGCCGCCCCGCGGCGCCGGGGCGCATCAGAACTGCACCAGGAGCCGGGCTCCGTCGGCGCCCAGCGACAAGCTGACCTCCGGCGCCGCCTCCCCTGGGCGCGCGCCGCGCGACGGCGGGACCTCGCCGCGGCCCGGGACGGGGGAGAGCGCACGAGCGGCCGAGGCCGGGCGAGAGGCGCCCGGGCGCGCCGCGGGGGCGCGCGTCGAGAGGTACAGGTAGAGCGCCGCGGCCCCGGAGAGCCCGGCGGCCAGCAGGGCCACGTCCGCGACGACGGCGAAGCGGTGGGCGGCGCTCGCGTCGGCCTGCAGATCGGCGACGGAGAGGCCGTCGCCCGTGCGCTCGCGGGGGCTGGGATCGCGCGCCACGGCGAGCGCGGCGAACACGCCGCCGACGACGAGCGACCCGGCGGCGATGCCGCCGCTGACGAAGAGCCAGGGCGTGGGAGGCCTCGGGTTCGCCGCCACGACGGAGCGCCGCGGCAGCAGCGGCAGGAGCGACACGCGCGGCAGCAGCGGCAGCGGCGCGGCGGTCCCGGCGGCGGACGGGGGCGCAGCGGGCGACGGCTTCGCGCTGGAGAGCTCCCGCTTCGCCCCCTTCAGCCGCTTGAGGACCGCCACGACCTGCTCGCGCTCCTTCGGGAGCGTCTCCATCGCGAGGTAGCGAACGTAATAGTGCTCGGCCCTGTCGATCTCGCCCAACCTCTCATGGATCACCGCCAGGTTGTAGATGAGCTCTTTCCCCTCGGGATCGAGCTCCACCGCGGCCTGGAGCTTCGCGATCGCCGCGCGGTACTCGCCGTGCTGGTAGAGCCCCTGCGCCTGGTCGTGCAGCGCGGTGGCGCGCTCGATGCGGCTCCGCTTCTCCTCCGCCTCGGGCGACAGGGCGGGGTTCGGCGCTTTGCCCTGCGATGCCGGCGCGGCGCCGGGCGACGCGGGCGCGTCGAGCGGCGCCTGCGCGGCCGACGCCGGCGATGTCCAGAGCGCGGCCGCCGCGAGCACGCACGCGGCGCGCGCGGCGGCGCGCCGGGCATCGGGGCCGCTCGAGCGAGGCAGGCGCGCTTCCGGGTTCGTCACGGCCGCCCACCATAGCGTAACTTCCTCGCGGAAAGGCCCTGCCACGTCGCGCGATCCTGCGCGCGATCCGCGCGGCAGCGGCAGCGGTGTGCCTCGATCCGGTCGCCATCTGCCGGGGGCCGATCGCCGTCCACCTCGGCCGGCGGCGCGGCGCGCCGCGCCCGGCGGCCCTCGGCGGCGGGGCGCCCCGCCCTCGCCGATCACCGGAGCTTGCAGCGGTACTCGCCGGCGAGCACGAACGCCCGCTCGCACCTGACGTCCACCGTGCGCTTCGCCGTGGTGAACTCGAACGTCTGTCCGAACGGCGTCCGCTCCAGGCGGGTCATCTGCGCTCTGCAGCCGTCGCTCGCGCGGCGCCCTTCCGGCGCGCCCGCGGCGGCGTCCTCGCCGCACGCCACGAGCGCGGCCGTGCGCTCGACGGCGGCGTTGTCGGAGAAGACGTTGTAGGCCGCCGAGGCGCTGAACGCGACACAGAGGGCGAAGAGGGCGAGCTGGACGAAGCGCTTCACAGGCCGAGCTTACCCTGTTCAGCGCGCGGAGGGCCGGGCGGCGCGCGCGAGGCCGGTCAGAGCCGCATGCCCGAGCCGGGCAGCGGGTGCCACGGCTGGCGGCGGGTCGTGTACTGGCCTCGCACGAACGCCCCGAGCACGGGCGCGATGTTGCGCGCGATGTCGTCGTCCCACTCGCCGCCGTTGATCCCGTCCTGCGGCGTGAGATCGGGCGAGAGCAGGAAGAAGCCGGGGTAGAGCCGCCGCGGCATCTTGATCTGATCGAGGTCCTCCTTGAAGACATCGATGTCCACGCGCACGAGCCGCACGCTCCGGAGCGCGGTCTGCATCAGCGGGTCGCTGAGCGAACGATCGACCCCGCGGCACGGCTCGCAAGGATCGCTCGTCGTCATCACGAGGACCTTCTCGCCGCGGGCGTGCGCCTCCGCGCGCTGCTTGGCGAGCTCCTCGCTGAGCGTGGAGACGTCGACGCCGATGTCGACGATGGAGAGCCCTCCGACGCGCCGCTGGATCGTGTGCTGGGGGACGCTGCCGCCGGGCTGCGCCGCCGCCGGAGGAGGCACGTCCGGCAGCGGCGCCGCCGGGGACGCGGCGCTCGCCGGCTCCGGCGAGGTCTCCCCCTCGCCGACCGCCGAGGCGATCTCGCCGCCGCTGTACGTCGTCCACATCCACACGCCGAAGCCGATCGCGGAGCTCCAGCACAGCGTGAGGAGCACGCCGAGCGAGAGCCCCACGCTGGCGAGCGCATATCCCCTGCGGGCGTCGGGGGCGCGCTCGATCTCGCGGCGGGCCGCCCAGCCGAAGACGATCGCGGCGACGGCCCCGAGCGGGCCGAAGAGCGCCGCCACGACCGAGCTCACCGCCAGCGTCGAGAGCTGCCGCCGCTCCGGCGGGAGCGGCGGGGCGAGGTAGGGGTCCTGGATGAACGGGAGCTGCGCGGGAGCGCCGCCCGACGACGGCTGCGCGGGAGCGCCGCCCCACGGCGCCGCAGCGGGCGCGACAGCAGCGGGCGCCGCCTGGTCGCAGGAGGGTGCGCCGACAGGCAGCTCGCCTTCGCAGGGCAGGAAGTCCGCCCGCGCATCTCGGAGCGCCTCTGCCGGCTCGTTCGCATCGCGGTTCGGCGGTGACTGACTCGGGCCGAAAGCGTGGCTCACGTCCCTCATCCTAGCGCTGGAGCCCGCGTTACGCCCGCCATACGCGGGCCTGCCGTCGCGCCGAGCTCAGGGGATACAGGCGCGCTCGATCACCCGCAGAACTGCGCGCTTCGTGCTCACACCGGGGCTCATCACCTCCGTCCATGCGACGCCCACGCGCTCGCCGGCGATGGCCACGCTAGGAGGATCCTTGACGGGATTCACCCCATCCGACACCCGGATCCCCCGGGCAGAAGGCGCTCCGTCGGCGCCCAGCTTGACGAGGAGCGTCTGCCCCTCGGCCTTGCCGTCGTGGCCGACCCACGCGACGAGCGCCCCCTCCCTGCCCGGCGCGAGCGCGCGCCACTTGCCCTTGCCGAGCACCCAGGGCGCCCCGCGCGGCCGCGCCTCGGCGTCCAGCGCGCGGGCGATCAGCGTGGGGCCCTCGTTCCAGACCAGAATCGCCCCGGCGCCGCCGGTGGCCACGAGCCCGAGCCGCTGATCCCTGTCCGGCGTCTCCTGAGTCGCTACGGCCGAGCGGTCGCTGCCCTGGGGCTTCGCCACGAAGTGAGCGCTCCCTTCCCTCCCGGACGCGTCGAACCGCGAAGCCCGGATGCTCCCGTCGTCCTCGTCGTGCCACGCGACGAGGTAGCTGCCGGACGCATCGACGGCGACCGCCGGCCAGCGCGGCTTCCTTGTGTGGCGCGTGACCCCGACCGCCTTGAGCTGCGGCTGCGCAGGATCGACAGGCGCGAACTGGAACACCCCGAGCTTGTTGCGATCGGCCCCGAAGGGCGCCGCCGCCACCAGGGCGCCGCCCGGAGCGGGCGCGAGGGCGACATGATCGCTGACGTCCCTCCCGATGGCGCCGACGCGCAGGATCTCCGCGGGCGGGTTCGTCTCCCATCGGGGCCGGGCGTACGCGAGCCCCTCGGCGTCGAACCACGTGACCGTCCACGCCTCCCCTGCGGAGAAGAGGCGGAGCCCCGGCTCGCGCGTGATCGAGATCGCCCTCGCCCGGGCGATCTGCCGGGCGTCGCTGTCGAAGCCGGCAAACGCGATCTGCGCGTCCCCGCCCTTGAGGTCGACGAGCCACACGGCGCCGAACGTGCCGTCCGCGCGCCCGGCGATGCCCATCCCCTCACGCAGGATGTACGTCGCGATGTCCCCCGTCTTGACCTTACAGTCCGCGAGGGTAGCGAGGGGGACGAACTCCTGCACGCCCGTCCCGCGCGGGGGCTCGAGCTCGGCCGGCGCGGTCGCCGCCGCGGGCTCGACCGAGGCGCTCGATGCAGGGGTCGCGGCCTGGGACGTCGGTTCGCTCGAACCGGGAGCCGCCGTCGCGGCGCCCCCCGAACGGGAGGCGCTGCGATCACACGAGACGCCGACAAAGGCAAGCAGAGAAAGAGCCACTACAGTGGCTAAAGAAGAGCAAGGCGATCGCTTGGTGCGAAGCAGAGGACTTGAACCTCCACGGGAGTTACCCCACTGGAACCTGAATCCAGCGCGTCTGCCAATTCCGCCAGCTTCGCGAGCGGGAGCGCATCACTACCTCGCTCCCTCGCGGTTCGTCAAGCTCCGCATCACGCCCCGAGCGTTTTTCTTCCCTCGCCGTCGCCCCGTCGTCCCCCTCTGTCTTCCTCTGTTCCTCGTTCCCCTCCGCTGCCGTCCTCGTCCCCGTCTTCGCCCGCCGACCCCGCAGCGTTCTCCCCGTCGCCGGCTCCCGTTGAGCCCGCAGCGGCCTCCTGGCCATCATTCTCCCTCCTGCTCGCCCCGCTGACCCGCGGCGGTGCACGGCGTGAAGCGCATGTGCTAGGGGAGCGCGCTCCCATGGCGGCTATCGGCTCCCCTCCCCCTCTCCTTCTCCTTGTCGGCGTGCGCGCCGTCGATCCGGCCCAGCAGCTCGACGAAGTGGTCGACGTCGTCATCGAGGACGGCGTCATCACCCGGGTCGGTCGCGGCGCGGCGACCGACGACCTGCGGCGCGCCGCCCGGGCCGAGCTCATCCAGGGCGACGGGCTCCTGCTCCTCCCCGCGTTCGTCGATCTCCACGCCCACCTCCGCGAGCCCGGGCAGGAGTACAAGGAGGACATCGCCTCCGGGCTGGCCGCCGCGGCCGCCGGCGGGTTCGCGCACGTGTGCGCGATGCCGAACACGCGGCCGGTCAACGACACCCGGTCCATCACCGAGGCCATGATCGCGCGGGCCCGCGCGATCGGGGGCCCCGCGCTCCACCCGATCGGCGCGATCACGATCGGCCAGAAGGGCGCGGAGCTCACCGAGATGGCCGACCTCAAGGAGGCCGGCGCTGTCGCGGTGTCCGACGACGGGCGCTGCGTGACGTCGAGCGCTGTGATGCGCCGCGCGCTCGAGTACGCGAAGACGTTCGACCTGCCGGTCATCCAGCACGCCGAGGATCACGCGCTCACCGAGGGGGCGCAGATGCACGAGGGCGCGATCGCGACGCGGCTCGGCCTCCGGGGCTGGCCCCGCGTGGCGGAGGACATCATCGTCGCGCGCGACGTGCTGCTCGCCGAGGCCACCGGGGCGCGCTACCACGTGGCGCACGTCTCGTCGCTCGGCGCGGTCCGCATCCTCCGCGAGGCGAAGGCCCGCGGCATCGCCGTGACCGCCGAGGTGACGCCGCACCACCTGACGCTCACCGACGCCGCCGTGATCGGCTACGACACGGCGTGCAAGGTCAACCCGCCCCTGCGCGAGCAGGCGGACGTCGACGCGCTCCGCGAGGCGCTCGCGGACGGCACCATCGACGTGATCGCCACCGACCACGCGCCCCACTCCACGCTCGAGAAGGACTGCGAGTTCGCCGAGGCGTCGCCGGGCCTCATCGGCCTCGAGCTCGTCGTCCCGGTCCTGCTCGACCTCGTGCGCCAGGGCGCCCTCCCCCTCGGGCGGCTCGTCGACGCGCTCACCCGCGCCCCCGCGCGCGTCGCGCGGCTCGAGGCGCCCACGATCAAGGCCGGCGCCCGCGCCGAGCTCTGCCTCGTGGACCCGAACCTGAGCTTCGTGCTCGACCCGGCGCGCCTGCGCTCGAAGAGCAAGAACACGCCGCTCCTGGGCCGACAGCTCACGGGCCGCGTCAAGATGACGCTGGCCGCGGGCCGGGTCGTCTTCGTCGACAGCGAGGAAGCAGCAACTCAATGAGCTCGCGCAAGGTCCATTTCGTCAGCCTCGGGTGCCCCAAGAACCGCGTCGACTCCGAGGTGATGCTCGGCGTCGCCCGCGCCGCAGGCTACGCGCACGTCGACGACGCGGCCGACGCCGAGGTGATCGTCGTCAACACCTGCGGCTTCATCGGCGAGGCGAAGAAGGAGTCGATCGACGCCATCTTCGAGATGGCGCACCACAAGGAGCACGGCAGCTGCAAGCGGCTGGTGGTCGCCGGCTGCCTCTCGCAGCGCCACCCCGAGGAGCTCGCCCGCGAGATGCCCGAGGTCGATCACTTCCTCGGCTCGAGCGACATGCTCAAGCTCGGACAGGTGCTCGCGGGCGACGCGGAGCGGATGCTCGTCGGCAACCCCGCGGAGTGGCTGATCCGCTCGGCCGATCCGCGCACCCTCTCGACCCCCGGCGGCAGCGCGTACGTCAAGATCGCCGAGGGCTGCAACCGCACCTGCTCGTTCTGCGTGATCCCGGATCTGCGCGGCGCGCAGCGCTCGCGGCCGATCGCGGACGTGGTGCGCGAGGTGGAGCAGCTCGCCGCGGCGGGCGTCCGCGAGATCAACCTCATCTCGCAGGACACGATCGCCTACGGCCGCGACGCCGCGGGCCGCGGGCCCGGCGAGGCGCGCTCGACGCTCGCGGAGCTCGTCCAGCGCGTCGCCGACGTGCCGGGCGTGCGCTGGGCGCGGATCTTCTACCTGTACCCCGAGACGATGACCGACGACCTCGTCGAGCTGCTCGCCGGCCACCCGCGGGTCGTGCCGTACGTGGACATGCCGCTCCAGCACGCCGCCGACGCGATGCTGCGCCGGATGCGGCGCGGCCACGGCGGCGAACGCCTCCGGCGGGTCGTCTCCACGCTGCGCGAGCGCGTGCCCGACCTCACGTTCCGCACCGCGTTCATCGTCGGCCACCCGGGCGAGACCGACGCCGAGTTCGAGGAGCTCTGCGACTTCGTGCGCTGGGCCGAGTTCGAGCGGGTCGGCGTCTTCCGCTACTCCGACGAGGAGACGAGCCGCAGCCACGCGCTCGAGGGCAAGGTCCCCGCGCGCACGGCCGCGAGCCGCTACCGCCGCCTCATGGCGCTGCAGCGGCGCATCTCCCACAAGAAGAGCGCCGCGATGATCGGCCGCGAGCTCGAGGTGCTCGTCGAGGGGACGAGCGACGAGCACGAGTACGTGCTCATGGGCCGCCACGCGGGCCAGGCGCCCGAGATCGACGGGCAGGTCTACCTCTCCGGCGGTGAGGTCCGTCCGGGAGAGATGTGTCGGGTCCGCATCACGCAGGCGAGCGACTACGATCTGGTGGGCGAGGTGCTCGACGAGGACGAGCGCGGCGCCGCGCCCCAGCCGGCGGGCGACCTCGGCGCGGTGGCGGCGAAGCGGCGCGTCGCCCTGCGCGTGCTGCAAACCGACGGGCGCGAGCGCCAACAGAATTGACGGTCGGGCCGCCGGGTGGCGCGGCCCGACGGCGAGGAACTCCGGCGCTTCGCGGCGCTCGCGGGCGGAGAGAGCGCGGCACACGGTGTGCTATCACCTCGTGCCGTGCCGACTATCCGCCGCGCTGCGCTTCACTTCGCTTTCGCCCTCGCGACCTCGCTGCTCGCCGGTGCAGCGTGCCTGAGCCCGACGTTGCCGCTGCCCCCGCCCGAGCCGGCCGACACGATGCGGCCCTCCGCGGACGTGGAGGGGGTGTGGCAGATCTCGGGCAACTGCACCCCCGGGGCGCGCGTCAGCGTCTTCAACGAGCGGACGCAGCGGGGCGTGATCGAGGACGACAGCGACGGGAACGGCCGGTACCATGTCGAGATCGAGGCCGAGCTCTGCGACACGCTCCTCGTCTGGCAGGAGCTGCAGGAAGAGGGCAGCAGCGACAAGGACAGCGAGGCGCAGCGCTTCGTCGTCGAGGAGCGCACGCCGCTCGGCGTCGTGAACGACGCCTGCCCCTGAAGGGCGCGGCGCCCGACGGCACAGCGCGCTGCGCGCGGCGGCCGCCGTGACGCGCGCGCGGGGGGTCGTGATAGTGTGCTGGCGTGATGGCGTCGATCTCGCCGAGCATCCCGCCGAACGCCACCCGGGTGCTGGTCGTCGATGACGAGCCGGGCCTGCGTCAGGTGCTCACCATCGCCTTCCGCCGCCAGGGCTACGAGGTCGCGATCGCGCCCGGCGCGCGCGCCGCCCTCGAGGCGATCCGGCAGAACCCGCAGCCATTCCCGCTGATCCTCACCGACCTCGTGATGCCCGACGGATCGGGCATCGACGTGCTGCGGGCCGCGAAGGCGCGGAGCGGCGCGACCGAGGTGATCGTGATGACCGCGCACTCCACCGTGGAGAGCGCGCTCGACGCCATGCGCCACGGCGCCTACGACTTCGTGACGAAGCCGTTCTCGCCGGCGGAGCTCACCGCGCTCGCCGCGAAGGCGCTCGAGAAGAGCTCGATCGTCGCCGAGAACCAGCGGCTGCGCGCGCAGCTCGAGCGGCTCGACCTGCCGTCGCGCGAGCCGCTCGGGACGAGCCCCGCGATGCAGCGGATCTCGGAGCTCATCGCCAAGATCGCGCCGACGCGCACGACCGTCCTGATCACGGGCGAGAGCGGGACCGGCAAGGAACGCGTCGCCCGCGCGATCCACGACCAGAGCGACCGCGCGGCGAAGCCGTTCCTTGTCGTCAACTGCGGGGCGCTGCCCGAGGCGCTCATGGAGAGCGAGCTGTTCGGCCACGAGAAGGGCTCGTTCACGGGCGCGGGCGCGCGCTCGATCGGGCTGTTCCGGGAGGCCGACGGCGGGACGCTGCTGCTCGACGAGATCGGGGAGCTCCCGGCCGCGCTGCAGGTGAAGCTGCTCCGCGTGCTCCAGGAGCGGAAGGTGCGCCCGGTCGGCGGCGCCGCGGAGATCGCGGTCGACGTCCGGCTCCTCGCCGCGACCAACCGGAACGTCGAGGCCGAGGTCCGCGAGGGCCGGTTCCGGCAGGACCTCTACTACCGGCTCAACGTCATCCGCATCGAGCTGCCGCCGCTGCGCGAGCGCCCCGAGGACATCTCGCGGCTCGCCGAGCGCTTCCTGCGCCGCTTCGCGGCCGAGCTCGGCAAGGACGTGCGCGGCCTCACCACGGACGCCGTGCGCGCGCTCGACGCCTACGCGTTCCCGGGCAACGTGCGCGAGCTCGAGAACATGATGGAGCGCGCTGTGGCGCTCGCCGGCGGGCCCTCGATCGGCCTCGGCGACCTCCCGAGCGCCGTCGCCGGGCTCAGCGCGAGCCCGGCCCCGCTGCTCGCGGAGCTGCCGCCCGGCGGGTGCATGCTCGACGAGGTGCTCGGCGAGGTCGAGCGCCGGCTCATCCTCCAGGCGCTCGAGCGCACAGGCGGCGTCCGCAAGGCGGCCGCGAAGCTGCTCGGCGTCACGTTCCGGTCCCTGCGCTACCGCCTCGCCAAGCACGCGCTCGCCTCGGACGGCGAGAGCGACGACGAGTCGGAGGGATCCTGACGAGAATCGTCACCGCCCGATGCCCCGCAGTGACGGTTTTCGTCACCGCCGGAAACGAACACAACATCGCACATCCAGCAGCTCGACCTCCTCTCTTCGAGGAAAACCGAGGCAACTCATGGGCTTTTCGCGCAAGTCGAAGAAGACGCCGGGACGCGCCCTCGCTGGCACGTCGCCTGCTGATAGGTCCTCGCGAATGCGGAGCACGCAACGACAGCGACGCGCTGCGCGACGAGGGTTCACGCTCGTCGAGCTCCTCGTCGTGGTCGGGATGGTGGGTGTCCTCGCGGCGCTCGCGCTCGTCGGCTACCGCAAGTACATGGCCTCGGCGGGTACCGCCGAGCCGAAGGCGGTCATGCAGGGGATCCGCGGTGGGCAGGAGTCCTACCGGGCGGAGATGCTCGAGTACCTGAACGTATCTGAGGGGTCGCTCGACCAGAGCCACTGGTATCCCGGTGGGACTGTCGGCGACGCGAAGCGCGCGTGGGACGACACGGCCCACGCCGATTACACGCGCTGGCGCATGCTCAACGTGACTACCGACGGCGCGGTGCGCTTCGGTTACGCGACGGTGGCCGGCATCGGGAATGACTTCGGGGTGACCCCGAACAGCGGCTTCACCTGGGGCGGGCTGCCGCAGGCCCCGCTCGGCGATCCGCAGTTCGCGCCCAGAGGGCCCTGGTACGTCATCCAGGCGGTCGGTGATCGCGATCGGGATGGGACGTATGCCTTGCTCCTGACGGCATCGACGATGTCCGGGATCTACTGGGAGAACGACACGGAGTGACGGAGTAGAAGGTGGTTTGCCGCGACGCGGGCACCGGGCGCGCCTGCTCCGCGGGAGAGGTTTTCGCTCTGCGGGCTGGCCGGGCCCCGCACTGGCGTCGTGACGGTCAGTCTCGGCAACGCATCCAATTAAAGACAGCATCACGGAGGATCGAAACTCATGCGTGCACTGAAGCGATACGACAGAAGGGGCTTCACGCTCGTCGAGCTCATGATCGTGGTCGCCATCATCGGCGTCCTCGCCGCGCTCGCGATCTTCGGCGTCCGCCGCTACCTCGCGAGCGCGAAGACCTCGGAGGCCAAGAACTCCGTGGGCGCGATCACCCGCGGCGCCGCCGCCGCGTTCGAGCGCGAGACGGCAGCGTCCGAGATCCTCACGGCCGGCGCCAACTCGGGGACCGCGAGCCATAGCCTGTGCGACACGGCCGACGCGGTGCCTGACGGCGGCCCCCCCATGGGCGTCAAGTACCAGCCCGACACGACTGAGGGCGAGGACTTCGAGACGGGCACCGCGACGGGGGGCTGGAAGTGCCTGAGGTTCTCGATGACCCAGCCGATCTACTACCAGTACCACTACGTCCGCGGCGCTCGCGTCCCGGGCGTCACCACCGGGCCCACGCCCGGCACCGGTGTCAACGGCTTCGAGGCCGGCGCGGTCGGCAACCTCGACGCGGATGGGGTCAACAGCTATTTCACCCGCGGCGGCACGGTGGACACCGCGACGGGGCAGCTCGCCCTGGCCACGCAGATCAACATCGAGAACGAGTACGAGTGACGTGCTCCCTGGTTGCCCGGCTCGTACCGGGTCGGGCAACCAGGCTTCGTGGACCACATCCAGCATGAGGGCATCTCCGCGTCGCCCCGGATCGGGCGACCGGGCTTCATAGACCACATCCAGCATGAGGGCGTACCGTGCGGCAGAAGGAAGCATCTCGCAGTCGCGGATTCACGCTCATCGAGCTCATGATCGTGGTCGCCATCATCGGCGTGCTCGCCGCCCTGGCCATCGTCGGGGTGCGCAGCTACCTCGCCACGGCGAAGACGGCTGAAGCCAAGCAGATCGTCGGCGCCATCACCCGCAGCACCATCACCCAGTACGAGCGGGAGCGCGACATCTCGCAGCTCCTGCCCGCCACCGGCGTCGCCGCGGCGAACACCCATGTCCTCTGCGCCTCGGCCGCGCCGGTCCCCTTCAACTTCGCCGACGTCCAGGGGAGGAAATACCAGCCGAGCGGGGCGCCGGGCGACGACTTCATGTCGGGCTCCACGCTCGCGGGCTGGCAGTGCCTCGGCTTCGCGACGGTCGCGCCCATCTACTTCCAGTACTCGTACCAGGTCGGCAGCGGCTATCTCAGCCAGGGCCTGCCCGGCGCCCCCATCCCCAGCGGCCCGCAGGGGTTCGAGGCAGGGGCGCGCGGGGACCTGGACGGCGACGGCCTGACGTGCACGCTGGTCCGCACCGGCGAGGTGCGCAACGGCGAGATCGTGACCAGCACCGTCATCTTCACGAACAACGACCCGGACTGACGCGGGCGGCGCGCCGCCCTGGCGCTTGTTCCATCGCCGCAGGGTGAGTAGAGAGGAGCCATGACCTGGCGCTCCTGGAGCGCGCTGGAGCTCAGCGCGGCCTTCGCGGTCGGCGGTAGCGTGCTCGCCGTCGCCGTTCCGGCGTTCTTCCGGAATCTCAGCGCGTCCAAGCTGAGCGAGCCGATCGAGGGGCTCGATCGGCTGGTGACCAGCGCGGTGGCCTACGCCGAATCGAGACCGCAGGAGATCAGCTTCCCGCCGTCGGCCCCGCTGACCCCGGCCCAGGTGCCGCGCGGCGTGCGCGCCGCCGATCCGCCGCACTCGTGGGAGCACCTCACGTGGAAGTCGCTCGACTTCGGCTTCGAGGGGCCGCACGCGTTTGCCTTCCAGTTCACGAGCGAGCTCGACGCGTCGAAGACCATGCGCTTCGTCGCGACGGCGCACGGGGATCTCGACGGCGACGGCGCGCTGTCCACGTTCGAGGTGCGCGGCGAGCGGATCCCCGGGGAGCCGGCCCGCGTGCTCCCGGGCATGTTCGTGGACCGCGAGGTGGAATGATGGGGGCTCGCCCGGCGCCCGGGACAGCGGACGGTCCGGCTGCGCGCCCTCTGCTTTCCCGCGCCGGGCGCGCGCGCGACGCGCTCGTCACGGCCGCCCTCGCGGCCGTCGCCGCCGTCGCGATCGGGAGCGTGCGCGCGCCGGCCACGGACGTGGAGAAGCGCGTCGCCGAGACCTCCGACGTGTACGTCCTGCCGCCGCCGGACGAGGTGGTCACCTTGTCGCTCGGCTACCGCTCCGCGCTGGCGGATCTGCTCTGGTCGCACGTGCTCGTGTCCCAGGGGCTGCACACGTTCGAGCGCCGCCGGTTCGAGAACCTCACCCTGCTGCTCGATGCGATCAACGCGCTCGATCCGACCTTTCGCGATCCCTACCTGTTCGCGGACGCGCTCATCACGTTCCAGACGAGCACGACTCCTCGCGAGGAGGTCCTCAAGGCGCGCGAGATCATGGAGCGCGGGGTGCAGCACCGCCCGCTCGACGGCGAGCTGTGGCTCGCGCTCGGCCAGTTCGTCGCCTTCATCGCGCCGGCCTCGTACCTGACCGACCCCGCGGAGAAGACGCAGTGGCGCCTGGACGGCGCCCGGATGCTCGCGCG
Organism: Sorangium cellulosum; assembly: GCF_001589285.1. GTDB lineage: Bacteria > Myxococcota_A > Polyangia > Polyangiales > Polyangiaceae > Sorangium > Sorangium cellulosum_G. The sequence continues at coordinate 15,340 of NZ_JEMA01000708.1, forward strand.
CGCCGCGGAGCTCGGGGGCGGCGACGCGAGCATCAGCTGGCAGGCCCTCGGCGGCGCGGGCATCCTGGGGCGCGCGGGCGAGCGCGAGGCGCAGATCCGGTTCCTCCAGCGCACCCTCGCCGTCACGGACGACGAGGAGCTCCGGCAGAAGATCCGCGAGCAGCTCGACAAGCTCCTCGGCGAGCGCGCCGCGGAGGGGTACCGCCGGCGACTCGACGGCTTCAGCGATATCTGGCGGCGCGATCTGCCGTTCGTCAGCAAGACGACGATGCTCGTGCTGGGCCCTCCGCGCGAGCCGGCGTACTGCGCGGGGGGCGCGCACGCCGACGAGCCGCGCTGCGCGACGACGTGGCGCGCGTGGGCGGAGCGGATCGAGCAGGACAGGTGAGCCACCTCCCCCGACGGAAGCGCTCGCGCTGAGCAGTGTGCCGCCGCAGCAGCAGAAGCTTCGCGGGATTCGCCTGTGCAGCGTCGAATGGGCGCGCTGCGGAGCTACTCGGCGGCAAGGGCGAGATCACCAAGCCGCAACAGTCGCGGCATGCAGCCTGTGGTCCGCGCCCATGGATCGAGACGCATGCGCCGGGCGATGAAGACAGAAAGCGAGCAGATCCGCCGCGATCGCGCGGAGGACTTCCGACCAAGCGGCGAAACCGATCACGCCTTCAATGAGTCTGCTCGGCGGACATAATCCAGCCAGAGGAGTCAACAAGCCTCTCGCAGCCGCCGCAAAAATTCTCCCGGCGCTCGCGCTCCGAAGACTAGTCGGGCCGCAATCAACACGACCCACAGCGTCACGCCTGCCGCGGAGCGACGGAACAACGAAAGACGCGCTCGCCGCCGAGGGGCGTCGCTCAGTCCCGCCCGTACTTTACGTTGTTATTCTCATCCGACTCGGTCACCGAGCTGGGGATCGCGTCAGCCATCGTGTACCAAGTTCCAGGGCAACCTTCCATGGAACTGATTGTCCATCCAGGGTACGTACTTGTGAACGTGCGGGACGCCCCCGCAGCAAGCGGCCCCGTGGACGGCGCCCAGCCTCCGGCATAAAAAGTGGTACAGGGCGGCGAAGGCGGGTAGGGCTGTAGTTTCCAGTAGTGCAAGAATGCGGAAGTCATGCTGCCGGCAGCTGCGGTACCCTGATTCTTGATGACGATGGTCTTCAAGACTCCTCCGGCCACCTCTTCCAGCGTGACACTCTCCACGATAAGGTCGGGCAAATCGGTGAGCGCGTGCTTTGTCGCTAGGACCGGTTCGTCCTCTGCCACCTCCGGCGCAGCGTCGAGCGCACAGCCGCTCAGAGGCAAAGCGAGGAGCCCAAGCAACGTGTTCATCGGAATCCAGCCATGTCGCATCAAAAATCTCCGGCCCATTGAGTGGTTCGAGAACAACTACACGAAAATCGTTGACACGATTACAGAACCGCCACGGTCTGTATTCATGCGCGTTTGAAGTATTAGGGCAGATGGACTCAAGAACGCACACCTCACCGCAAAGCAGCGGCGGCTGCTGATAGGACGTTTAGTCCTCTCTCTGCGCGAAGGCTGCCGCCTCTCCGATGAGGGTGACTAATACTGGCGATGCTGACATCGCTCTCGGTTTGACCGCCGTGCAGCACAGTAAAGTTCGATGGCCCGCACCACTCGGTGCTGCTTTGTACCCCGCAACCTGAGTCGCCTGCCCCGACCTCGATCTTCTACCTGATCTGTACCCCGCATCACAACAACAAATCGGCATTTGCTCGAACGCAAGCCGCTTACAGACGTCCACCTTCGGGCGAACGTTCTGTTGGAAGGGGTCGGTCCGTGGCAGCAGGCGTTACTATTCCGGAAGCGCCTACCGTCTGCGGTCTCTAAGGGAAGATGGCCATCGACGCCCCTCGGCCGGTGCGGTGCCGGCGTGTCGGTACGAGGTGTGCAACACCGCGGTCGAGGCGACGAGACGGAAATGGACAACAGGACCGCCCACGAGAACTTCGTCTCGCGGCGCGAGAGGTGAGCAAGCCCCCCGCTGATTCAGTCGAACTTGACGGCTGCGGTCTTGGTCTCTCCCGCCTTCACCGAGACGGTGACCGACTTCTTCCCGAGCTCCGGATGGATGAACGTCACCGTGTGGGACCCCGCGGGGACGCTGACGCCGACCTTGGGCGTGCTCCCCAGCGGCCGGCCGTCGAGGACCACCTTCGAGACAGGGATCGAGTTGATGTTGAGCGTCGCCGCGCCAGCGGCAGCCGCGGGCGCGGCGGCCTGGGCCTCGGCCTTCGGCGCCGCGGCGGGAGCCTCGGGCCTCGGCGCGGCCGCGACCGCCTCCGCCTTCGGCGCCGGGGCGGCCGGCTCGGGCTTGCTCACCTCGGCGAGCGCGATCTGGATCGTCTTCTCGGCTTGCCCGTCCTCGAACGAGATCGGCTGAGAGAAGTCCTCGTATCCCCTCTTCGTCGCGACGACCTTCCACCCCTCCGACGGATTGACATCCACCTTGACCGGCGGCTTCTTCCAGGCCGAATCCGGCAGCTTCTTCTCCGTGCCCTTCGCGTTCACGAGCTTGACCGACGCCCCCGACGTGGCGAGATCGAGCGTGAGCTGCCCCTTCACCACCTTGAGCGCGACCGTCCCGAGGTCCTTCGCCTCGCCCTGGCCGACCTCCACCGTCTTCTCCAGCGGCTCGTAGCGCTCACCGCCGTCGAAGCGGATCTTGTGCTCCCCCGGCGGCACGCTGACCTCGACGGGCAGCGTGCCCTTCTCCACGCCGTCCACGAGCACCTTCACGCCGGGCGTGCCCGCGATCTTGAGGCCGGTCGCGGCGGACCGCGCCGGGCCAGCGCTGTCGAGCGTGATCACGACGACCTTCTCCTTGCCGCCCTCGACGACCTCGACCGCGTCGCGCGGCGGGAAATCGGGGGCGAGGATCTTCACCGCCTTCGAGCCGGGATCGAGATCGCGCACGATGCACGGCACCGTGTCGCAGCGCTTCTGGCCGTCGATGAAGATCTCGGCCCTGGCGACCGACGCGCCGCCCAGCGTCTTCAGGTCGATGGAGAGCGCGCCCTTCTTCGGCACCAGCAGGACCACGGCCAGGATGAGCACCGCCACGAGCGCGAGCCCGCCGAGGATGACGCCCGCCTTGCCGGCCCCCTGCTGCGTCGCCGGGCGCGGGCGGATCGCCGTGGGCTCGTCGTTGCGCGACAGCGGGCGGTGGCCCATGTCCGGGATCGGCGGCGCGCTCGGGATCGGCGGCGGCGTCGGGATCGGCGTGCGCGCCCGCGCGGCCGGCGCCGCGCCGCCGGAGCTCGCGAGCAGCGCCGCGGCCGCCTTCGGGATCGTGGGCGAGCCCGCGTTCGGCAGCGGGGTCGTCCGCCCCGGCATCTTGTCGTTACCCTCCCTGTCGTAGACGTGGGTCGACTCCTCGTCGTCGTCCCAGTCCATGTCGACCGCAGCGCCCTTCGCGCGGCGAGGCTTCGCCTCGTCAGCCGCCTTCTGCGGCGGCTTGATCGACGGCAACCGCACCGGAGGAGGGATCGCCGGCGGCAGCGAGCCGGGCGCGGCGCTGGTCGGCGCCGGGGGCAGCGGGCTCGCCGACGGGATCGGCGGGGCGGAGATCGCGGGCAGAGACGGCTGTCGCGAGGGGGGCGGCACCACGGACGGCAGCGTGCCCGGCTTGCCCGAAGGGGGCATCGGCGGCGGCAGCGAGCCGGGACTGGTCCCCTTCGTCGTCGCCGGCGGCGGCAGCGAGCCGGGCGGCAACGAGCCAGGGCTGGTCCCCTTCGTCGTCAACGGCGGCGGCAGCGAGCCAGGGCTGGTCCCCTTCGTCGTCAACGGCGGCGGCAGCGACGCGGGCGGCAGCGACGCGGGCGGCAGCGTGCCGGGACTGGTCCCCTTCGTCGGCACCGGCGGCGGCAGCGACCCAGGACTCGTCCCCTTCGTCGTCAACGGCGGCGGCAGCGGAGAGGCGATTCCCCCGGGGAGCTTCGTCCCTTGGTTCGGCGCCGGCGGCAGCGAGCTGACGCCTCCGGTCAGGGTGCGCTGCCGGGTCGGCGGCGAGGGAGGCACGAGCGCGGGGTTCGCTGTGCGCGACGACTTCTTCGCGAGCCCCTCGAAGACATCTAGATCGCTGCCGCCCTTGGTATCGGCCATGTTCGGGAACTCCTCAGGACATGCGGCGCCGTTCGCCGCGGCTTCCGAGAAACGATCGCGCCTGCTCCGCGCGACGAGGATGATGTGCGTGATGTGGACGAGCAGGCCCCCGTCGCGGGCTAGCTCGGAGCGCGCTGCGTGAACCCGATCCACTGCAGCGTACCGCTGCTCCGGTAACGGCGCGAGCGCCAACAGGACGAGCGCGGCGACGCCACGGCCGCACGCGCGGCGCGATCTCGCGCGGATCCAGCGCGCCGCCCGCGACCCTCCGTCGCGTCCGTCGCGAGACGCCCGCGATGCGCGCGCCCCCGGACAGGCGCTCGCGCGCCGTCATCTCCGGCAAACCTCCGCTCGGCGCGACGCCGCCAGATCGCGCGTCGACCGCGCCCCGCTCACCCAGCGAGCCAGCGCCGCCCCGCGCCGAGATGTCGCAAGCTCCAGAGGACTGCAAACGGTGCACCGGCCGCCTTTTTCTAATCCCTCGGGCCGCCGACGCACAAGCGCCTACTGCACCCCAGGCGGGATTCCATGCGCCCCCAGGCTCAGTGATCGCCGTCCGCGCTTTCCTCTTTCTTCGGCTTTTTGAAGTACCGAACGCGCTTCTGCTGCAGCGGATACCAGACGCTGTGCGGGACGATCGGTGTGGATTCGAACATCCGGCCTGCGCCGGCCGCCTCGGCGCGCGTGAGCCGGACGGCGCGCGGGCCGGACGGCGGGTGAACCGCCGCGCCGGAAAGGTCCGTATCGCCGCCGAGGGCCACCGCGAGCGGCCGGTGGAGGTAGATCCGCGAGGAGCAGCCGAGCCCCGCGAGGAAATCCTGGAACAGCTTCGCGTCCCTCGGATCCACGGGCGCGGCGGGCGGCGCCGAGGCGTCCGGCGACAGCGCGGCGTCCGGGGCGCCGGACGGCCCGGCCGCCGCCCGCTCGACGTAGATCAGCATCCCGTCCTCGTCGTTGACGCCCAGCGCGGCCACGGCCCGCGCGCTGCTGGCGTGGCCTGTCGCGATCCGGACCGCGCCGCGCACCGGGGAGGTCGGCGAGGCGGAGAACGCCCCCGCCGAGTGCCAGATGCTCGCGAGCTCGCCCTGGCCGGCGCCGGGCGCCGCGGCGCCGTCGGCGAGCACCGCCACGGTCGCGCCCGTCCCGGCCGGCGGGGCCGACGCGGGCTCGCTCAGCGGCGCGGCCAGGACGGTCCTCGGGTCCACCTTGAGCACCCGCAGCCGCACGTCGGGTCGCGCCCGATCGGGGCGGATCTCGGTCGTCGCGAGCGCGTACGGGAAGCCGTGCTGCGGGAGCCCCTGGGTGCGCCAGACGCCCTCCCCCGCCTCGGCCGGCGCCGCGCGCGTCGCGAGCGCCGGCCCCGGCAGCAGGTGCCGCAGCGTCATGTAGAAGAAGTCGCGCGCCTCCCGCCGGATGTAGCGGGGGAAGTTCATGAGGCCCATCCCGCGGATGAGCCGGCGACCGCGGAAGCGGTAGCCCGAGAGCCCCGAGACCTCGCCCTCGGCCTCCCACTCCCCCTGGAGCGGGCGCCCCAGCGGCGGCAGCGCGCCGCTGGGCGCCACCTGGTAGAACTCGAGCCCGCTGTGGCCCGCGTTCATGTCGAGCGCGATGCCGTAGGCGCAGCGGGCCTGGATCATCGCCTGGGCCAGGGCCTCGGGGCTGACGTCGGCGCCGTAGAAGTACGCGACGAAGCGCTCCCGGGTCAGGCAGATGCCGGTCCTGACCGTGTGCGTCTTGTCGGCCCAGCCGGGCGGCGTGCCCCCCCACCACGTGCGCCCGAAGGGATTCCACTTCTCGTCCTGCACCATGACGGTCATGTTCTGGCGGAACGAGAGCATCCAGTCAGGGATGGTCTCGTCCTCCGACCAGGTCCCGAAGACGGTGCTGCCGTCGCGCCGGACGGCCACTGTCGCGGCGTAGGGCTTCGGCGGCAGGTACACGACCCCGTCGGCCATCATGCCGAACTCGCCGTGCATCGCCTGGAACCCCGCGTTCGACGCGGCGACCACGCGCTTCATCACCTCGGGCGTGCGCGGGATGAGCCCCGGCCCCGCCTCGCCCGTCGCGCCCTTCGGCTCCACCGTGCCCGCCATCATGTGGAGCTCCACCTGGCGCGGATCCCACAGCGCGATGTAGACGCGCGTCGCCTTGCGCGAGCGATCCGCCCGGATGAACGTGGTCATGAACGCCGGCGGGAGCCCCTCGAGCTTGCGCACGAAGGCGTCGCCGCCCTGCGGGTTCCACTGCCCCTCTCCGGGCAGCGCCGGCGTCACCCACGGCTCGATCGGCGACGGCGGCCAGCCGATCTCGGGGTCGATCGGGGCCTGACGGACGGGCGGATCCAGCGTGCTCTTGCCGAGATCCGAGGCGATGTCCTCGGCGCCCGTGTCGCCCGTCACCGCCTCCTTGTTGCGGAGGACGAAGTCGAGCGCCGTGAACGCGACGGCCTTGACCGTCTGCATCGCGGCGTCGCCGATCACGAGCCGCACCCGGTCGACCGCCCACGTGACGAGGTTCCCCGGCCGCGCGACCTCGAACGACTCGGCGCGGATCCACGGGGGCAGCGGCGCGTCCACGCCGTGCAGCGGCAGGCGCGCCTCGCGGCCGCTCGCGCGCACGACCACCGCGGTATCGTCCTCGAGGGCGATCGCGACGTCGCCCGCGTTCGCGGGGGGGCGGCTCCCGCCGTCGGGCTCACCTTCCGCGGGCTCGCCCTCGCCAGGCTCGCCGTGGCCGGTCTCGTCGATCGGGGCGGGGTCGATCGCGAACGTCCGCCGGCCGATCCCGCGCAGCCGGCCGGTCGCCTGCCAGTTCGTGAGGGCGTGCTGCATCCGCTCGATCGCGGTCCAGCCGTCGCTGGCCGGCACGCGCTGCCCGTCGAGGTCGAGCACGTGCACGGTGGGCGACGCGGCCTCGATCAGCGGGCGCGTGATGTACGCCAGCGCGTCGCCGCGGAGCACGGGCCTCGACTCGTCCGCGCCGCTCGTCTCCGTGAGGTTGTGGACGCCCGAGACGTCGAGCAGGACGCCCTCCGGCGAGAGCCTCGTGTCGACGAGGTACAGGTCGGTGGGCTCGCCCCGGACGGCGCCGCGGGCGACCGCGCGCGAGCGCACGCCGAGCGGGCTGAACGCGCCGCGCGGCGGGTCCACCCACACCACGTCGCCCGGCGCCGCGGTGATGCCCCGCGCCGCGAGCTCCGCGGCGAGCGCGGACGAGCGGCCGCGGGCGCCTCCCCCCACGGCGGGCGACATCGCCACGGCCGCGGAAGCGCAGAGGACGATGATGCCGATGCGCTCGCGGCGCAGAGAGGGCGGTTTCGAGGGCTGCATTCGCCAGCAACGCGCAGGGGGTCGGGGCTTCTGCCCGAGGAGCGAGGGCGGCCAGGCGCGCGGGAGTCCGGCGTTATCACCGTTTGCGCACCGCGGCCAGATTCGGGGGCGCGCGGCGGGCCGCGGCAGGCCGCGCCAGGCCGCGGCAGGCCCACCAAGCGCTGGCGTCCGCGGAACGGGCGGTGCTACATCCGGCGCTCGCCATGTCGAACGCTGACTCGCCCCCTCTCCGCCGCGACGAGGCGCTGACGATAGCGCGCCTCGCCCACCTCGACCTCTCCGCTGAGGAAATGGAGCGCCTCACCGGTGATCTCGGCAACATCCTCAGCTACGTCCGGCAGCTCGAGGAGCTCGACGTCTCGGCGGTGCCGCCGACGGCGCACGTGCAGATCGAGCGGCTGCCGCTCCGCGCCGACGACGAGGCGCCGAGCCTGCCGCGCGAGGCGGCGCTGCGCGAGGCGCCGCGGGTCGAGGACGACGGGTTCGCCGTGCCGGCGTTCGTGGACGAGGGGTGACGCCGATGGACACAGCGATCCTCGATCGATCCATCCCGGATCTCGCCGCGCTCGTGCACCGCGGCGAGGTCAGCGCCGAGGAGGTCGCCAGGGCGGCGCTCGCGCGCATCGAGCAGCGCGACGGTGCGCTCGGCGCCTTCCTCACGGTGCAGGGAGAGCAGTCCATCGATGCGGCGCGCGCGCTCGACGCGCGGCGCGCGCGGGGCGAGGCGCTCGGCCCGCTCGCCGGCGTCCCGATCGGGCTCAAGGACGCGCTCTGCACCGAGGGCGCCCCGACGACCGCCGGCTCGAAGATCCTCACGCGCGCGGCCGCGGGCGGCTCATGCGGTTCGTCGAACGCGCCCGATCCGGCGCGCGGGTATCGCCCGCCGTACGACGCCACGGTCGTCGCGCGCCTGCGCGCCGCCGGCGCGATCCTGCCGGGCAAGTGCAACATGGACGAGTTCGCGATGGGCTCGTCGAACGAGAACAGCGCGTTCGGCCCGGTGAAGAACCCGTGGGACCTGACGCGCATCCCCGGCGGATCGTCCGGCGGCAGCGCTGTCGCTGTCGCGGCGGGGATGACGCCCGGCTCGCTCGGCTCGGACACGGGGGGCTCCATCCGGCAGCCGGCGAGCCTCACCGGCGTCGTCGGCGTCAAGCCGACGTACGGCCGCGTCTCCCGCTACGGCCTCATCGCGTTCGCCTCGAGCCTCGACCAGATCGGCCCGTTCGCGCAGGACGTGAGGGGCGCGGCGCGCCTGCTCGAGGTGATCTCGGGCCGCGATCCGCGCGACGCGACGAGCCTCGACGCGCCGGTGGGCGAGTACGAGGCCGCGTGCGGCCGCGACGTCGCGGGGCTGCGCATCGGCGTGCCCGAGGAGTACTTCGCGAAGGGGATCGACAGGCAGGTCGAGGCGAAGGTGCGGGAGGCCATCGAGGGCCTTCGCGGGCTCGGCTGCGAGATCCGGCCCGTGCACCTGCCGCACACGCGGTACGCCGTCGCGGCCTACTACATCGTCGCGACAGCGGAGGCGTCGTCCAACCTGGCGCGCTTCGACGGCGTGCGCTTCGGGCTGCGCGTGGAGGGCGAGCGCGGCGGGAAGGCGGATCTCCAGGGCCTCTACGGGGCCACGCGCGGCGAGGGGTTCGGCCGCGAGGTGAAGCGCCGCATCCTGCTCGGCACGTACGTGCTCTCGGCGGGCTACTACGACGCGTACTACCTGCGCGCGCAGAAGGTCAGGACGCTGATCCGGCGCGACTTCGACGAGGCGTTCCGCGAGGTCGACGTCATCGCGGCGCCTGTCTCGCCGACGGTCGCGTTCCGGCTCGGAGAGCGGGTGGACGACCCGCTGTCGATGTACCTGGCCGACGTCTACACGCTGCCCGCCAGCATGGCCGGGCTGCCCGCGATCAGCGTCCCGTGCGCGACAGCGCCGGCGCCGGACGGCGGGCCGCCGCTGCCCGTCGGCCTGCAGCTCATCGGCCCCGCGCTGGAGGAGGCGCGGCTCTTCAGGGCAGCCCACGCCTGGGAGCAGATCTCGCCGGTCCGCGGGCTGCGGGCGCCGGTCGCGTGAAGGCGGCGGGAGGAGCGCCCCGATGAGCGAATCGATCACGGTGGCGGCGGCGGGCCCGGAGCACCTGGCCGGGCTCGAGGCGCTCTTCGAGGCCGCCGGCACGCCCTGTTACTGCCGGTACTACCACTTCGGGGGCACCAACAACGAGTGGCTTGCGCGGTGCTCGGACGGCCAGGGGGAGAACCGCCGGGAGTTCGCCGAGGCGCTCGCCGCGGGCAGCGACGAGGCGCGCGGCCTCGTGGCGCTCGCGCCGGACGCGGCGCTCGTCGTCGGGTGGCTCAAGGTCGCGCCCGCCGCCGCCGTGACGAAGGCCTACGAGCGCCGGCTGTACAAGGGGCTGCCGTGCTTCGCGGGCGATCGCGCCGGCGTCTTCTTGATCGGCTGCGCCGTCGTGCACCCGGCGCACCGCCGGCGGGGCGTCGCGACGGCGCTCGTCGCGGGCGCGGTGGAGCTCGCGCCCGNCTCGTCGCGGGCGCGGTGGAGCTCGCGCCCGCCTGGGGCGCGCGCGCCCTCGAGGCCCTACCGCGCCGCCCGAGGGAGCCGGTGAGCGACGAGGAGCTGTGGACCGGCCCGGCCTCGGCGTTCACGAAGAACGGATTCGTCGAGGTGCACGCGTTCGAGCCGTACCCTGTCCTTCGCCGGGCGCTGTGACGCCGCCGCCGCGCGCCGCCCGGCCCTGAGCCCACGCCGGCCGCGCGGCGATCGCGCTGCGCTTGCGCGCGCCGGCCGACCAGCTAGTGTCGCGCCCGCGCGCATGGCTTCCCTGTCCGGGCCCCCCGACGCTCCGACCCACGACGCTGCCGAGCAGCGCCCCGCCGCCGGCGTGGGCCGCGCTGCGCTTGCCCTCGAGGCGGGCGCGGCGACCAGCAGCCCGGGCGACCCTGCGGCGCCCGCGGCGGAGGCCTCGCCGGGGAGCCGGCGCGCCTCGTCCAGCCCGAGGGGCCGGGTCGTCGCGCTCACGGGCGCCGCTTCGTTCCTCGGGCGCAACCTCATCGGCATCCTCGAGGAGGACCCCCGCATCGCCCGCGTGGTGGCGATCGACATCAAGCCGCCGGACACGGGCGGCTCCAAGCTGCAGCTCCACGCGATCGACCTCACGGCGCCCGCGTCCGAGGAGCGCATCGCCGAGGTGCTCGCGGCCGAGCAGGTGGACACGCTCGTCCACCTCTGCTTCCTCTCGTCGCCGACCCCGGCCACCGCCTGGGCCCACGAGCTCGAGTCGGTCGGCACAATGCACCTGCTCCACGGCGCGCGCCAGGCGGGCCTGCGCAAGCTGATCCTCTGGAGCCAGACGATCCTCTACGGCGCGCACCCGACCAACCCCAACTTCCTCACGGAGAAGCACCCGCTGCGCGCCGATCCGGAGGAGCGCTTCTTCGCGGACAAGATGGCCGCCGAGCGGGAGTTCAACGCGTTCGGCGCGCGGACCAAGGGCACGACCGTCACCATCCTCCGGACCGCGCCGATCCTCGGCCCCACCGTCCAGAACTACATCACCCGGTTCCTGGCGCGGCGGCTGGTCATGACCATGCTCGGCTTCGACCCGCTCTGGCAGTTCATCCACGAGGTCGACGCGATCGCCGCCTTCAAGCTCGCGATCGACAGCGATTTCCCGGGCACGTTCAACATCGTGGGCGACGGCGTGCTCCCGCTCTCCACGATCGTGCGCCTCGCGGGCCGGACGCCGTTCCCGGTGCTGCACAGCGCCGCTGGCCCGCTCGTCTCGGCCCTCTGGGCTGCGCACGCGGCGATCGCGCCGCCCAGCTTTCTCCAGTACCTGCGCTATGTCTGCGTGGCGGACGGCGAGAAGGCGGCGCGGGTCATGGGGTTCCGGCCGGTCTACACCACGCGAGAGGCGCTGCTCGATTACATGAACGCGCAGCGGCTGCGGGACGTACGGCTCCTGCAGGAGACACCCGCGTGAGGCGAGTCGGGGGGTAGAGGGATGGGCACTGAACACGATCGAGAGCGCAAGGGAGCAGTGAACGGGCCGCCCGCGTCGACGCGCGGGAGGTCCGATCGGCCGGGGTCCACGCTGGTCGTGCCGAGCATCGACGTCGAGGACGAGGAGACCCGGTACCTCGCGCCGATCGGCCCGACGGAGCCCTCGGACGGGCGGAAGACGCAGTCCTCCGAGGCGCACGCGCCGGTCGTGCCGGTGACGACCGAGGAGCTGCAGCGCCAGATCCGGGAGCTCGAGGCGCGGCTCAAGAGCATGCTCGCCGGGGCCTCGCCGAAGGCCGCGGGCGGCGCGGCGCCGGGCGGGCCCGAGACGGAGCGGAGCCCCCGCGAGGGCGACGCGACCGCCGCGGCCGACGAGCCGCCGCTGTCCGAGCCCGGGACGGCGCGGGACGTCCTGTCGACGGACTTCTACCTGCGGCAGTGGGGTCGCGCCGGCCTGCGCAGCCGCACGGAAGAGGTCGACGAGTTCGGCTTCGATCCCAAGTCCGAGGCGCGGTACAGGCCGCTCTTCGACTTCCTGTACAGGCATTACTTCCGGATCGATCTCGAGGGCGTCGAGCACATCCCGAGCGAGGGGCGGTGCCTCGTTGTGTCCAACCACTCGGGCGGGCCCATCCCGTATGACGGGCTGATGCTGCGGGCCGCGGTGCGGCGGGAGCACCCGGCGCAGCGCGAGCTCCGCTGGCTGGCGGACGACTTCGTGTACTACCTGCCGTTCGCCGGCACGCTCATGAACCGGCTCGGGGCCGTGCGGGCCTGCCAGGAGAACGCCGAGCGGCTGCTCGCGGGCGAGCGGCTCATCGCCGTGTTCCCGGAGGGCGCCAAGGGCAGCGGGAAGCTCTTCAAGGACCGGTACCGGCTCCAGCGGTTCGGCCGCGGCGGGTTCATCCGGCTCTGCCTGCGCACGCGCACGCCGCTCATCCCCTGCGCCATCGTGGGCGCCGAGGAGACGAACCCGCTCCTCTACCGGGTCGAGCACGTCACCCGCGCGCTCGGCATCCCCTACCTGCCGATCACGCCGACGTTCCCCGCGCTCGGGCCCCTCGGCCTCGTGCCCGCGCCAACGAAGTGGAAGATCCGCCTGGCCGAGCCGGTGCGGTTCGACGCCTACGGCCCCGAGGCGGCGGACGACGAGATCCTGGTGCGGCGCCTCGCCGAGCGGGTGCGCGCGACGATCCAGGGGCTCATCGACGACACGCTGGCCACCCGGAAATCGGTCTGGTTCGGATGAAGCGGGCTGCGCAGGCGGATCCTCCACCCATGCCCGAGCCCACTGCAGAAGCGGAATCGGCGCAGCGACCCGGGCCCGAGCGGACGGCCGGCGGGCGGCCTCGGCCGGAAGGCGTGCTGGTCATCGACAAGCCGCGGGGCCCGACGAGCCACGACGTCGTGGCCAGGCTGCGGCGCGCCCTCGGCGTGAAGCGCATCGGGCACGCCGGGACGCTCGACCCGATGGCGTCCGGCGTCCTCGTTGTGCTCGTCGGCGAGGCCACGAAGCTCGCCCCCTACCTGACCGCGCAGGACAAGCGCTACACGGCGCGCGTCGTCCTCGGCGTCGGGACCGACACCCTCGACGCGGACGGGGACGTCACGGCGACGCAGCCCCTGCCCGCGTGGCTCGACGGGGAGCTCGGCGCGCTCGCGGCGGC
>NZ_JEMA01000709.1 GCF_001589285.1 Sorangium cellulosum
GGCGTCGAAGAAGTGGACATCGGTCCCGGTCCGGACGAGAGCTGCTCGGGCTGCGCCCGGCTGGCCGTGCCGCTCACCGAGGTCGACACAGGGACGCTGTTCCAGTTCGACGTACCGGAGCTGATCGACCTGACCGGCGCCACCGTCACGTTCCGTGTGAAGGTGTACGCCGGCACCGGCGGCGGCGTGCAGACGTTCGTACAGAATGGAGGCGCACAGGCCTGGATAGGCATCCCGTGGGCATGGACCGACCTCAGCAGCCTGCAGGAGTGGACAGAGCTCACCATCGACGTCGATGCCGCCGCCGCTGCGGATGAGTCCAAGACGTTCGACAAGGCCCAGGTAAGGCGCATCGGCCTGAGGGTCGACGCAGGTATCTCAGGGCCCTGGGCCAACCCGACCGTTGTCTACGTCGACTTCATCAGGGTCACGAGGCCCGGCGGCACGGGCGGCGCAGGCGGCNTCATCAGGGTCACGAGGCCCGGCGGCACGGGCGGCGCAGGCGGCGCAGGCGG
>NZ_JEMA01000710.1 GCF_001589285.1 Sorangium cellulosum
CGAGCGGCCTGCCGAGCCACGCGGCCTCCTTGCGCGCCTGGGCGGCGCGGGCGCCCTCCTCCGCGGCGCGGATCGCGCGCGGCGCGAGCGTGTCGCCCGGCTCGGTCGGGGGGACCTCGTCGCCGAACAGGACCGGCGCGACGGCGGTGACGCGCGACTCCACGCCCGCCGCGCCCCGGCCGGAGCGGAACCCGAACGCGGCGCGGATCGCCCGCTCGTGGTGCGGCTCCACCTCGACCGGACGCACGATGAAGCACGGCTCCGCGCCCGGCGCCCGCTGCGCGAGATCCACGTCGAAGGGCGCGCCGAGGAGGTGCCCCTGCTCGTCGAAGAGGACGCGCACCGGCGGCTGCGCGAAGCGCGCGGGCGACGAGGGCGTCGAGAGCACGACGCCCAGCTCGCCGGTGCTGAGCTGCACGAACGTCCCGGTCGGGATGATGCCGAGCGCGCCGATGAGCAGCTTGCCGATCGCCCTGTCGGTCGCGCTCTCGGCGCCCGCGAGCATCCGCTGGAGCACGGCGTCGAGCGACGATCCGCCGCTCGAGGCGCCGTCGATCGCCGGGAACGGCGCCGCCCGGAGCTCCGTGAAGTGCCGGGCCGCGGCGAGGATCCGCGCGAGCACCGTGGGGCTGCGCCGGCCGCCGTAGAGCGCGCCCTGCCGGCCGCCCGGCCGCAGCCCGAGCGCCTCGTAGGCGATCACCGTGCGCGTGATCGACGGCGCGTGCAGCTTGCCGAGCGCCGTCAGCATGACGGCCGCGCTCGCGGGCAGCCGCTCCTTCTCGTCGTCGCTCAGGCTGCGCTCGAGCAGCGAGCGCGCGGCCGGATCCTCGCCGTGGGCCGGGCCCGCGAGCACCCCCGTGAGCCGCAGCCGGCTCACGTCGTAGAGCAGCGCCGCGGTGACGAGGCTCCCGAGCATCCGCCGGTCGGTCGTGAGCTGGCGGGCGATGCCCAGCGCGACGATCGCCGTCGAGACGCTGAGCCCCGCCTCGTCCGGGTCGGCGACCTTGCCCGCGGCGACCGCGAGCAGGAGGCGCGCGTCCTCCTCGGCCGCGGCGACGAGCTTCTGCGCGACGCGCTTCACCCGATGCGGCAGCGCCGGCTCCGCGGCGCGCAGGGCCGCGTAGAACGAGCGCATCACCAGGATCGCCGCCGCGTAGGTGCGGCTGATGCGGCCGATGCGCGTGCCGTCGCCCTCGATCGCCCCGGCGGGGAACGGGTTCGTGAGCTTGCGGACGCGGACGCCGCGCAGGTTCGACTGGAGCAGCCGCGCGGCGATGCTGCGGTCGCGCTGCGCGTCGGCGAGGAGGCGGGCGAAGGCGGCGAGCTCGGCGCGGCGGACCGTCTTCTCGAGCACGAGCTCGGAGACGTCGCACGCCTCGAAGAAGCTGCCGAGCTCCAGGGCGATCTCGTACGTCTCGCGCGAGGCGCGGAGCATCTGGCCGTTGAGGAAGAGGGTGTTGCCCGCGAACACCAGCGTCGCCGCCTCGGTCCCCGAGAGCTCGCAGTACTGGACGATGCTGTCGATCGCCGACGGGACGAGCGACAGCACCGCCTGGTTCGAGTCGCTGTGCAGCAGGCACGCCTTCGCGAGCCGGTAGATCATCTGCACGAGGCCGAGCGCCGCGCGGCGCCGCACGTCGGCCTTCACGCCCGAGATCGCCGTCTCGCCGGTGATCTCGTGGAGGTTCGCCTTCTCCTCGCTCACGGCTTCCTCCCGCCCCGGGGCGACGGCGACGGCGCGGGCCTCGTCGACGGCACGGCGCTGCCGGGCGCCGGCTCGAACGCCTGGCGGCCAGGCGAGCTGAGCGGGAGCGACGCGGGGCCTTGCCGCGCGCTGGTCGGCGGGGCGCCGGAGGGCGGGGCAGGGGGGGACAACGGCGAGCCCGGGCGGGGCATCGACGGCGGCGGCGCCGCGGTCGGGGTGGACGCCGCGGCCGCGGAGGGCGGCGACATGCGCCGGCTGAACGGCACGGAGGTGGGCGGCGCCGACGCGGCGCCGACCGAGCCGGGCACCGGCGACACCATCGGCGGCCGGTAGGCGGGCCGCCCCGCGTCGCCGCCGTGGGGGCCGGCCGAGCCGCCGTGAGGGCCCGTCGCGCCGCTGTGGGTCCCCACAGCGCTCGGGCGCGGGGTGCTCCACGGCTCGAGCGGGTCCGGCAGGCTGAGCGGCCCGGCCGCCGGGCCGGCGCGCCGGACCGAGACGGGCGAGTACGAGCGCGCGGCGCGCGAGGGCGGCGAGCTCGCGTCGGGGAACGATGGCGCCAGCGACGCGGCCGACGGCGGGCGATCGCTCTGGCGGGGGGGCGCGACGAGCCGCGCGGCGATCGCGACAGCGGCGCGGGCGGCCGCGTCGCGCACCGGCGGGGTGTTCCACCAGCGCGGCTTTGTCGCCTCCTTCACCGCGCGGAGCGCCTCGTAGCTGCGCGCCTGGCAGAGGAAGTGGGCGGCGAGCTCGCGGGTCTGCTCGATCGCCTCGGACGGGATGAGCTGGCGCTTCTCCAGCAGCTCGATCGCGAGCTTCTCGGCCCGGGCGGGGTTCAGCAGCGCGACGGTCTCGATCCACTGCCGCCGCTCCACGGCCGGCAGATCGTGGAACGACGGCGCGACGATCCGCCGCACGAGCGTCGGCCCCGCGGCGAGGACGCCGAGCTTGCCGATGAGGCGCAGGGCCTCGCGGCGCACCGGCAGGGCGGGGTCGTCGAGCAGCTTCTGGAGCTCCTCGCGGACGCGCTCGGCCGCGCCGCCGGCGGGGGCGCCCTCGCCGCCCGCGGCGTCCGGGAGCTCGGCGAGCGCGCTGATGCGCACCTCGACGTGCGGGCTCGCGAAGCCGGCGTCCAGCGCGGCGAGCGCCTCGGGGGTCTTGAGCTGCACGAGGAGCTGGATGAGCGTCAGGGCGAGGGGGGCCGGGGCGCGCGAGAGCAGGTCCCCGAGCTCGGCCTCCCGCCCGGGCGACCACCGCCGCAGGTACGCGAACAGGACCTCGCGCAGGCGCTCGGACTGCACGGCGCTGTAGCACTGGCAGACGGCGCCGAAGAGCGCGCCGTCGTCGAGCGCGTCGAGCGCGTGGGCCAGCCCCTCGACGATCGCCGGATCGAGCGGCGCCATGCTCCGCCCCGGGCCGGCCTGCGTCGCGGCGCCCGCGCCGGCGGCGGCCGCCTCGTCCGGGTGGGCCGTCGCGAGGTCGTCGAGGATCGCCCGCAGCGCCTCCACCGGGAACATCGCGTGCGCGAGCGCCCGGTCGACCGAGCGCAGCGAGAGCGGCGGCGTCGCCGCCCCGCGCCTCCCCGCCGCGCCCGGCGCGCTCCGCTGGACGCCGTCGAGCCGCGCGGCGAACGCGCGCCGGAGCATCGTCTGCACCTCGAAGGCGATCTCGTAGCTGTGCAGGACGATCTGGTCGGCGGTCCACGCGGTGAGCGCCGTGGTCAGCCGGCCGACGTCGCCGTGCCGGACGGCGTCGACGTAGCCGTCGACGAACGCCTCCATGTAGCGCTCGCTCCACTGCTCCGTCGGCAGCGCGATCTGGGCGCCGAGGGTGCTCCGGGTCAGCGGGTCGATGGCGAGCGCCGAGGCGGCCGCCCCCGTCTCGGCGAGCGCGGCCTCGACGTTCCGCTGCAGCGCCCTGCCCGCGAGCGAGCTCTCGTCCCAGAGGCTCTCGATCTGCGCGAGGGCCCGCGCCCCTGTCGCGATCTCGCGGCACTCCTCCTCGAACTCCTCCGGGTCGACGTCGCCCGCGGCGAACTGGTCGATCGCCATGTAGGCGATGTGCTCGAAGCGGCGATCCCAGAGCGCCGTCACCGCGTCGTCGTCCTCGCCGATGCCGAAGCTCTGGTCGCGGAGCAGGATGGCGGCGAAATCGCGGAGCTCGGCCTCGGTGACGCCGGCCTTGACCTGGATCTTCCGGACGCCGTCGGCGAAGAGCTGGTAGGGGATGCGGTCGAACGGCGGCCGGTCGGGCTGCCAGATCGGCTGGCCGCCGGAGGTGAACGCGCTCGGGGTGACCTCCCAGCGGACGCCGAGCGGGTTCTGCGCCAGCGTGCGCGTGATCTCGTCGAACGCGAAGTGGATGCCCTTGTTCACGTGCGGGTGGTTCCACCCGTACTGGCGGATGTTGCTCAGCACGAGCGCGAGCTGCTTCCACACGCCGACGAGCCGCTGGCACGTCTGCTCGACCAGGGCGATCGACGTCGGCTCCTGCTCCTCGTCGATCGCGTCGTTGCCGCGGACGAGCACGCGCGGCGCCTTCTTCTCGCGCGACGGCGTGAGCTGGCCGGCGGCGTACGCGGCGGTCAGCCGGCGGAGCTCGGCGCGCATCGCGGCGGCGCTCTGGAAGCGGCTCCCGCGCTCGAAGGCGAGCGCCTTGTCGACGAACGCCACGATCTCGACCGGCAGGTCGTGGACCTCTGTCGCGATCGACGGCGCGGTCTGCGTCGCCGCGAGGAAATACGACTCGGACTCGCTCCGCCCGCGGTTGAGCCGCTTGCCCGACAGGAGGGTGAACAGGCTCGCGCCCACCGACCAGAGGTCGGAGCGGCCGTCGATGCCCGACACGCCCATGGCCTGCTCGGGCGACATGAACGCCGGGGTGCCGAACGTGAGGCCGGCCCGCGTCGCCTGCCGCTCGGGGTCGCGCATCCGGGCGATGCCGAAATCGAGGACCTTCACGTGGCCGGCGCTCGTGACGAAGATGTTCGCCGGCTTGATGTCGCGGTGGACGATGCCGATCGAGTGGCACTTCTCGAGCAGGTCGAGCACGACGTCGAAGACGGGCAGCACCTGGGCGACGGAGAGGGTGCCGCCGGCGCTGCTCGCGAGCCGCTGGAGCGTCGTGCCGGTGAGCAGCTCCATCACGAGGAACGGCTCCCCCCGGTCGCTGAGGTCGTCCTCGATCACGGCGACGCGCGCGGGATGATCGACCCGGTTCGCGATCTTGCCCTCGCGCAGGAAGCGGTCGCGCAGCTCGGCGTTCCGGGCGAACTCGATGTGGAGGACCTTCACCGCGGCGCGCGAGCCCCTGCGGTGGGTCGCCGCGAACACAGCGCCCATGCCGCCGACCCCGAGCAGGTCATCGAGCCGCCACTTGGCGTTCAGGGATGTCCCGATCCGCGCAGCGGCTGTGTCCACGAGGTTCGGCTCCTCGGCGTGCGGATCGAGCGGGGCCATAGACCGGGCGGCGAACGGAGGCCGCGCCGTGCGCGGCAGAAGGCGAATGGAGCAGGGCGAGCATACATGGTTCCCGTTGAAGCGCGAACCATCACAAGGTCGTCCGCCCTCACGGAAGAAAGGTGGGAGAAGCGCTCCGCGCGGTGGCCGGAAGGCGCGTCTCACTCACGCACGCAGCCGAGGACGGACAGCCACCGACGCGCGCCGCTCGAGCGGCTTCAGCGCACGCTGGGCGGCGGCGCCACGCCGGCGTCCTGCTCGGGGGCGCCCGGCCACTCGGGACAGGTGGTGCGGTAGGCCATGTCGGGCATGAGCTGCGCCCACTCCTCGCGCGTGAAGTTGCGCCCCACATAGGCGCACGCGCGGGTCATCAGCGGCTCGGCCGCGATCGAGAAGACGCGCGCCGCGCCGTCGTTCGCCGCGGCCACGACGCGCGCCGCGTCGGGGGTGAACACGGCGTCCGTCAGCGTGACGCCCTCGGCGCGGAGGGCGATCGCCTCGCCCTGCCCGTCGACCGGGAGCACCCGCGCGATGCCGTCGCTCGACACGGCCACGACGCGGGCGCTGTCGCTGCTGAACGCGATCGTCCGCACCGCCGTGCCGAGGCCGTTCAGGACGAACGGCTGTCCCTGGCCGTCGGTGCGCAGCAGCCGCACGCCGTCGTCGAGCGCCGCGACGGCAACGTGGTTGCCGTCCGGGCTCACCGCCAGCGCGGCGATCGCGCGGTCCTCGGACCCCGAGAGGATGACGCGCGGGGCGCCTTGGCCGTCTGCCGGCCACACCTTCACGTTCGGCCCCGAGGTCGCCACGATGTGCTTGCCGTCCGGGATGAACGCCGCGCGGATCAGCCCTGCGCGCTCGTCGCGCAGCACGACGGGCTCGCCCGGGACGCCGACCTCGAACACGCGCAGGATGCCGTTCCACGAGGTCGTGACGATGCGGCTGCCGTCCGGGCTGAAGGCGACGCCGACCACCCGGTCGTCGTGGGCGCCGAGCACGACCGGCGGGCTCTTGCCGTCGGTGCGCCACACCCGCGCGCTCCTGTCGGCCGAGCCGGTGACCAGGCGGCCTCCATCGGGGCTGAAATCGATGCTGAGCAGGTGCTCCTCGTGCCCCCGCAGCACCACGGGCTCACCCGCGCCGTCGGCCCGGAAGACGCGCGCCGTCCTGTCGGTCCCGGCGGTGGCGATCTTGCTGCCGTCCGGGCTGACGGCGATGCCTGTCAGCGGCCCGGCGTGGCCGCGCAGGAGCAGCGGCTCGCCCGGCGCGTCGAGGCGCCAGACCCGCGCGGTCCCGTCGTCGGACGCGGTGACAACGCTCCGGCCGTCGTGGCTGAAGGCGGCGCTGTTCACGATCCCCTCGTGGCCGTGGAGGACCGTGGGCGCTCCCTTGCCGTCGGCGCGGAAGATGCTGGCGGTTCCATCGGCGGAGGCCGTGACGATCGCCGCGCCGTCGGCGCTGAAGGCGGCGCTGCGCACAGGGCCCAGGTGCCCGCGGAGGACGATGGGCTCGCGATGGGAGGCGGTGAGGACGCGCGCGGTCCCGTCGCCCACCGCGAGGGCGATGCGGTCGTCGACCGGGCTCCAGTCGGCGCTCTCGACCCCGTGCCCCTGCCTGTCCAGCACCGCGGGGGCGCCTTGCCCATCGGCGCGGACCACGTAGACCGTCCCGCTGATCGCCGTGGCGAGGATCCGGGTGCCGTCATGATCGAAGACCGCGTGCCGGATGTGCCGCTCGCCCAGGTGGACGATGATCGGCGGTTCGTCGCCCATCCCGGGGCGCCACACGTAGATCGCCCCGCTCGTCGTCCCCGCGACGAGGCGGCTGCCGTCCGGGCTGAACGCCACGCTGGCCGGCGCTGTGTCCCGCGTGGTGAGCGTGCCCTCCTCGTGGCCGTCCGCGCGCCACAGGCGCACCGTGCCGTCGGTCGAGGCGGTCGCCAGGCGGCTCCCGTCGCGGCTGTAGGCGACCGCGACAACCGCGAGGTCGTGGCCGCGCAGGACGAGCGGCTCGTCGCGCCCGCCGAGGCGAAACACGCGCGCGGCGCCGTCGGCCGAGGCGGTGGCCACGGAGAGGCCGTCCGGGCTGAAGGCCGCGTCGTGGACAGCGCCGCCGTGCCCGGCGAGCACCTCCTGGCCCACGGCAGGGCCCCAGACAACGTCGCCGAGCGCCTGCACCACCGTGGGGTCCGCGGGGCGGCCGCTGGCCCTGGCCGCGAGGCCGGCCTCCACGGCGAGCAGGCGCGCGCGCTGCAGCCGGCCCTCGGCCAGCTCCTTCGCCGCCTGGGCCGCGAGCCGGCGCGCGTCCTTCTCGCGCGACTCCTGCTGCACCCGGAGCCGCGCCTGCTCCTCCTTCCCCATCTGCCAGAGGAGCACGAGGCTCAGGCTGCCGAGCAGCGTGACGGCGACGGCCAGCACGGTGAGCAGCCGCCGCATCGACCGCTTCTGGCGCTCCGCCCGCGCGCAGGCGGCGAGGAACGCCTGCTCCTCCGCCGAGAGGTCCGCCCGCCCGTCGCACCACGACGTGAGCTCGGCGAGCGCCGCGCCGCCCAGGAGGAAGTCGTCCTTCCGCCCGTTCGCGAGCCAGCGGAGGAGCGGCGCCGTGACGGATCGCTCCGCCTCGCGCGACGCGACCCACGCCCGGTCGAAGACCGCGCCGTAGATGCGGTTGCGGACGGCCAGGCACGGCGCGCCCGCGGGCCCCGCCCGCTCCGCGGCGACCCCCGAGAGCCGCAGCAGGAGCTGGAGCCGGTCCCCGCTGTCGGCCGCGACAGGCTGGCCGTCGAGGAGCCGCTGGTACAGCCGGAGGAGCTTCGGCGCCTGCGCGCGGTGCGGCCCCTGCGCGTCCAGGCACCGCTCCGCGTG
The DNA here is from genome assembly GCF_001589285.1 of Sorangium cellulosum. Classification (GTDB taxonomy): domain Bacteria; phylum Myxococcota_A; class Polyangia; order Polyangiales; family Polyangiaceae; genus Sorangium; species Sorangium cellulosum_G. Next base: position 8,025 of record NZ_JEMA01000710.1, read on the forward strand.
GCGCAGGCTCGGGTCCTCGGTCCGGCCGTGGCCGAGGAACCGCCGCTGCACGGCCTCGTCCACGCCGAGGCCGCGCCGTTCCCCGACGAGATCCGCGCAGAGCCGCTGGGTCATGTAGGGGTGCCCCGACGTCCACGCGTAGACGGCGTCGAGCAGCGCGTCGGGATCGGCCGCGAGCCCCTCGAGGCCCGCGCGGAACCCCCGCGCCTCGGCGCGGGTGAAATCGTCGATCCGGACCGAGCGGCCGATGGTGAACGGCGTCCGGGCCGGATCGGCGACGAGCTCCCACGGCGCCGCCGCCCCGAGCAGGCAGAAGGTGAGCCGGGCGTTGGCCGGGCGCTCGGCCCGCCGGTTCACGAACGACCGGATCACCGCGAAGAAGTCGTCGCGCGAGAACGGCAGAGACAGCGTGGCGTCGACCTCGTCGATGAACAGGACGATCGCGGAGGAGATCTCCACGAGCACGACGTCCTCGAGCCAGCGCAACCAGCAGTGCACGGGCCCGAGGTGCCAGTGCATGTCCCAGAACTCGTCCGGCGGCTCCAGCCCGAGCTGCTCGGCGATCTCCGACGCGATCCCGAGGTACCAGCCGACCGGCGTCGTCGACTCGGCGCCGAGCGCCTCGAGATCGACGCTCGCGCACTCGACTTGCTCGGCGCGGAGCCGCCTCGAGACCCGCAATCGCAGGCTGGACTTCCCGATCTGCCGGGTCGACAGCACATAGCAGAGCTCTCCCTCCCGCAGCGCCTCGAAGAGCTCCCTGTCCGCGGAGCGCTCGATATAGATGGCGCCGTCTCCCACGGTCCCGCCCGCCTCGAACCGGCGCCTCGGATCTCCCGCGCTGGCCTGCGCCTGATCGAGGTCGGGAGGCGCGGAGAAGGTCACGAATCTGACGGTGCCATGCTGCGCCGGGACGGTCAACGGAACGCCACCCAGAGACGTAAGCGTCCCCGGTGAATCACGAGGGCTCGTGACGGCGCGGTGACGTCGCAATCATGTCGAACGTCGACAGCGTGGGCCATGGCTCACGAAAGCCGCGCGGCAACGGCCTCCGGCAGCGCGCGACGCGCGACTCCGGGCGGCGCGAGGGCGAATGCGCCCGTCGAAAACCCACTTGCCACCTGTAGAAATCGTGGACCACGCGATGGAGGCTGGTGTAGCGTTCGCGCCGTGCGAGGGTCGTTGAGGGTGGGGGAACATCGCGTCGTGGCCGCGCTGGCGGCCATGTCGCTGCTGGGGAGTGCATTGCGCTCCGCGGCTCAGCAGAATCCTGCCAACACTACGGCTTCTCCCGATACCCCGGAAGCTCCTGCCGCAGAGACCCCGTTATCGCCGTCGCCGCCTCCGGCAGAGGCGGCTCCTCCGCCGGCCGATCCGCCGGGCGCGACGCCGCCGCAGCCCGCGGCGATCCGCCCCGAGCTGCCCGGCGAGGCCGCGGCCGCCTCCTCGCGCGGGCGGCCCGATCCGGGCGCGCCCGCCGCGGCCACGCCGCCGCCCGTGGCGCAATCCAGGCAAGATGGGTTCTCCTTCGGCTCCTATGGTCGCGTTGTCGCCGCGACCGATCTCCGGGGGCGCCCGGGGCGTGACGCCGATATCGTCGCTCACGGCTCTCGCCTCGACGAGTCGAGCTATGTCGAGCTCACGCTCCGCCGCGACGATCACTGGCAGAAGACCGGCGCCTCCACCGGCGTCGTCACCACCCTCGCCGTCGCTCACCCGATCTTCCATCACGACGGCGTCTTCGACGCCTCGATCGCGCTGCGGAACCTGTATCTCGAGGTGGGCGATCTCGGCGCAAAGGGGCTCTCGCTCTGGGCCGGCTCCCGCATGTACCGGGGAGACGACATCTACCTGCTCGACTGGTGGCCGCTCGACAACCTCAACACGCTCGGCGGCGGGGTCCAGTACGCCGTTGACGAGCGGACGACAGCGGCGCTCCAGGCGGGCCTCTCGAGGCCGCAGGGGCTGTTCTTCACCCAGTCCGTCGAGCGGCCGAGCCCCTTCAACCAGATGGGCGTCACGTCGGTCGAGGTGCTGTCGCGCCAGAAGTTCATCGGCAGCGCGCGGGCGGCCCACGTGATCCCGCTCCCGGGGCGGGCCGGGCTCAAGGGGGTCGCGTACGGCGAGCTCCACACGCTGGCGCGCGGGCAGCGCCAGGCCGAGCCGAACGTGCCCGACGTCTACGAGCGGCTCCCGGCGGACAGCGGCTATGTGCTCGGCGCCGAGATAGGCGCCTATGCCGGCGAGCGCGACACGCACGTGAACCTCTTCGTCCGGTACGCGCGCGGGCTCGCGGCGTACGGCGAGCTCGCGACCCCGGTGCAGCTCGCGGCCGACGGGACGACCTCGGGCGCGCGCGAGCTCGTCGTGGCGCTCGGGGGCAACTGGGAGCGCGGCCCGTTCGGGGTCATGGTCGCCGGCTACGTGCGGAGCTTCCGCGACGCGAGCCCCGCGCTCGATCTCCACGACGTGGACGAGGGGATCGTGATGGCCCGCCCGCACGTCTTCTTCGGTGAGCTCGGCGGGCTGGCGGTGGAGGCCTCGTACCAGGCGCAGCAGCGCGGCGTGTTCTCGACCCCGTGGGCGCCGCCGGGCTCGCTCGACGCGCCCGAGGCGCCGCACACAGCGAGCCTCGTGCGCTTCGGCGTCTCCCCGTTCGTCACGCCCGCCGGCCGCGGGGACCTGAGCCGCCCGGTCGTCCGGCTGATCTGGGCGCTCACGCTGCGCGACGAGGGGGCGCGGGGGCTGTATCCGGAGGATGATGTCTTCGGCCTCCGCGAGACAGAGCACTTCCTCGGTCTCGGGGCGGAGTGGTGGTTCAACACCCCGAGCTGAGGTGATCACGATGTTCCGGCAGCGATCGAGGCACTCTCTCTGGCGAGCGACGCTCGGGCGAACGGCGCGCGCGTCTGCCTGGCGAACGACGCGCGCGCGCGCGCTGGGCCCGGCGGCCGCCGCCCTCGCGCTCTCCGCGGCGGGGTGCATGTCGTTCGACGAGGCCGTCGCGCAGCAGGTAGCGCTCAAGGCGCACGTGAGCGACTGGCGGGAGGAGATCATCTATCAGGTGCTGATAGACCGCTTCGCCGACGGCGACCCGGGCAACAACGCCCGGGTCTCCTCGGCGCTCGGCCGCTGGCACGGCGGCGACTGGAAGGGGCTCGAGGACCGGCTGCCGTACCTCGAGGAGCTCGGCGTCACCGCGCTCTGGATCTCGCCGATCGTCAAGAACGTCGACACCGACGCCGGCTTCGATGGATACCACGGCTACTGGACGCAGGACTTCACCGCGCTGAACCCGCATTTCGGCGACCTCGCGTCGCTGCGCCGGCTCGTCGCGTCGGCCCACGGCCGCGGGATGAAGGTGATCCTCGACGTGGTGACGAACCACGTAGGGCAGCTCTTCTATTACGACATCAACCAGAACGGGCAGCCCGACGAGTCCGTGTACGGCAGCGGCAGGCCCGGGCAATCGCCGATCGAGCGCATGAGCGAGTACGACCCGGATTTCGACCCCCGCGGCGTCCAGGCGCGGACCTCGCTCGGCGAGTCGGGCCCGGCGCCGATCGTCTTCCGCTACGACCCCGCGACCAACCACCTCCCGCCGCTCCCCGAGCTCTTCCAGGACCCCGAGGTCTACAACCGCAAGGGGCGCATCTTCGACTTCGACGACGTCGACCAGCTCGTGCACGGCGATTTCCCGGGCGGCCTCAAGGACATCGACACCTCCCGCTGCGACGTGAAGCGGGCGATGGTCGACCTGTTCGTGCGCTGGGTCGAGCTCACCGACGTCGACGGGTTCCGCCTCGACACGCTGAAGCACGTCGAGCACGAGTTCTGGCGCTACTTCACGCAGAACGTCCGGCTGCGGCTCAAGGCGCGGGGCAAGACCAACTTCTTCATGTTCGGCGAGGCCTTCGACGGCAGGGACGACCTCATCGGCAGCTTCACGAAGCACGAGGTCCCGGCCCACCCGCACGACGAGGCGCTCGGCGGCGATCTCGAGCGCGAGAACGGCAGCGAGGCGGAGGGGGGCTGTCCGGGCGACGCGCCGATCACGGGCGACATGGTCGACAGCGTCTTCTACTTCTCCCAGTACTACCAGGCCTTCCGCGACGTCTTCCGCGACGCGCTCGGCACCCGGCGCATCGAGGATCTCTGGGCCGCGCGCGAGGCCCACTACGGCACGAAGCCGAACGCGAACGGCACGGGCCTGCCGCCGACGAAGACGCTGGTCAACTTCATCGACAACCACGATGTCCCGCGCTTCCTCTACGACGGCGCGGGCGTCTCGCCCTTCAAGGCCGACCCCGAGGCGGCGCTGAGGAACGCGCTCCTGTTCCTCTTCACGGAGGACGGCATCCCTTGCCTCTACTACGGCACGGAGCAGGGCTTCCGCGGCGGCAACGACCCGGCCAACCGCGAGCCGCTCTGGATCAGCGGCTATGACACCCAGCACCCGCTCTTCCGGTGGGTCAAGCGGCTCACGGCGCTGCGCAGGGGCTACCGGGCGCTCACCGTCGGCGAGCAGACGGTGCGATGGTCGACGGATCGGACGGGCGGCTCGGACGAGGACGCCGGCATCTTCGCGTTCGAGCGGGGCGAGGCGGGCGGCGATTACGCGCTCGTCGTCCTCAACACCCACCCGAAGAAGCACAGCGCCACGAGCTTCGGCGGGGAGGCGATGACGACGGAGCTCGAGCCGGGGACCGTGCTCGTCGACGTGCTCTCGCCCGGGCAGAAGACCTATACCGTGGGCGCGCGCGGCGCCGTCGTCGTCAAGCTGCCTCCGGTGAGCGGCGCGCTGCTCGTCCCGGAAGATCAGGTCATCCAGGGTCTCTGACCCTCTTCAGCACTCCTGCCCCCGAGAGTCTCCAACATGGCTTCTGTCAAAGTGCGCGGACTCAACAAGCGATTCGGCCAGACCCACGTGCTGCGCGGCGTCTCCGTCGACGTGCCCGACGGCTCGTTCGCCGTCCTCGTCGGCCCGAGCGGCTGCGGCAAGTCGACGCTGCTCCGGCTGCTCGCCGGCCTCGAGGAGGCCGACGACGGCTCGATCGCGCTCGGCGACCGCGACGTCACCCGGCTGGAGCCGCGCGATCGCGACATCGCCATGGTGTTCCAGTCGTACGCCCTCTACCCGCACCTCACCGTGCGCGACAACCTCGCCTTCGGCCTGAAGCTCCGGAAGACGCCGCCGGCCGAGATCGAGGCGCGCGTGAAGGAGGCGTCGGAGATGCTCGGCCTCGGCCCGCTGCTCGACCGGTTCCCCCGGGCGCTCTCCGGCGGCCAGCGGCAGCGCGTCGCGATGGGCCGGGCGATCGTGCGGCGGGCGCAGCTCTTCCTCTTCGACGAGCCGCTCTCGAACCTCGACGCCGCCCTGCGCGCGCAGGTGCGCGTCGACATCCGCAAGCTGCACGACCGGCTCGGCGCGACGAGCGTCTACGTCACCCACGATCAGGTCGAGGCGATGACGCTCGCCGACGAGATCTTCGTGCTCAACAAGGGCGTCGTCGAGCAGTCCGGGCCGCCGCTCGAGGTGTTCGCCCGGCCGCGCACCCAGTTCGTGGCGAGCTTCCTCGGCAGCCCGGCCATGAACTTCTTCGAGGCGCGGATGGAGAGCCGGGACGGCCGGTGGTTCGCGTCCCAGGGCGATCTCGCGATCGAGATCGACGCCGCCGACTTCCCGGGCGCGCTCTCGTCCGGGCGGCGGGTGACTGTCGGCGTGCGCCCGCACGAGGTGGACCTCGCCTCGGGCGACGAGGGCGCCCGGTTCCAGGTGGCGATCGTCGAGGCGCTCGGGGCCGAGTCGTACGCCCACGGCACCGTCGGGGGGGCGCCGTTCGTCGCGCGCCTCGACCCGGCGGCGCCTGTCGCGAAGGGGGACACCGTGAGGATCGCGCTCCAGAAGGTGCACCTGTTCGACACGGACACGGGGCTGAGCCTCCGGGAAGCGTGAGGCGAGCCATGCCAGGTCGCCGCCGCACCCCGCCCGCGCCCGCCGTCACGGCCGCCGCGCTCGCCGCGCTGCTGCTCCTCTTGCCGGCGCTCGCGGCCGCGGCGCCGCTCCGGCTCTGGCATGCTTACCGCGACGACGAGGCCAGGGCGCTCGGCGCCATCGTCGCGGCCTTCAAGGGCGAGGAGGTCGAGCTCCTCGCCCTCCCGTTCGACGCGTACGCCTCGAAGCTCCAGGCGGCCGTCCCGATGGGCGAGGGGCCGGACCTGTTCATCGACGCCCACGAGCGGCTCGGCGACTACCGCGCGCGCAAGCTCGTCGCGCCGGTGGGCGACGCGCTCGAGCCGGGCGGCGAGGCGGTGTTCCAGGGGCCGGCGCTCGCGGCGGTGCGGCAGGAAGGCGAGATCTTCGGCCTGCCGATCAGCCAGAAGTGCATGGCGCTCTACATGAACACAGCGCTCGTCCGCGAGGCCCCTGCCTACCTCGAGGACATCGCGGCGCTCGCCGGCTCCCTGCCGCAGGGCGTGTACCCGCTCGCGTACGAGGCGTCGAACGCCTACGCGCACATGCCGATCCTCGCCGCGTTCGGCGGCACGATGCTGGACGAGAACGACCAGTTCGGCTTCGTCGGCCCCGGCCCGGAGCGGTCGCTCGAGCTCGTCCGCTCGCTGATCGCGCGGCGGGTCGTCCCGGAGGACGCGAACGGCGCGCTCGTGACCGACCTCTACAACACGAACCGCGCGGCGTTCGCGATCAGCGGGCCGTGGTTCGTTGGCGGCCTCAAGGACGAGGCGAAGCGGCGCTCGCGCGTCGTGCCGCTCCCGAAGGTGCGCGAGACCGGCCAGCCGATGCGGCCGTTCATGACCGTCGAGGCGGTGATGCTCTCGCCCGACGGCGCGCGGCGCGCCGAGGCGCGGGCGCTCGCGCGCCACATCGCCGGCGCCGCGGCCGCGGCCACGCGCCTCGAGGTAGCGCGCACGCCGCCGGTCCGGAGCGACGTGCCGGTCCCGGCCGACGACGCCTTCATCGCGGCGTTCGCCGAGCAGGCCAAGGTGGCGATCCCGATGCCTACCTCGCCGGCGATGCGCTCGACGTGGGAGCCGTCGGCGCGCGCGATCCGCAAGGTGCTGCGGGGCGACGCGCCCCCCGATGTCGCGCTCTCCGAGGCGAAGCGCCGCTTCGACGACGTGCGCCGGCCGCTCCCGCCGCCCGCCTCGCCGGCGCCGCTGCTCCTCGTGCTCGGCGCGCTCGCGCTCGCCCTCGTGCTCCGGTGGGTCGTCGCCGCGAGGCGCGCTGTTGGCGGCCCGACGCACCCGACGCGCCCGACGCTCCGGCGCGCGCTCGAGCGCTCGCTCCCGGCCTACAAGTACGTCGCGCACGCCGTCGTCGCGATCGGCGTGCTCGTCATCGTGCCGCTCGTCATCGGCGCGGCCACGTCGCTCTTCGCCGGCAGCGGGGAGAGCCTCCGGTACGTCGGCCTCGCCAACTTCATCAGCATCCTCACGGCGCGCGGCGGGCCGCTCTTCGCGAGCGGCTCGTTCTACCTCGTGCTCGCGGTGACCGTGCTCTGGACGGCGGTGAACCTCTTCTTCCACGTCCTCCTCGGCGTCTCGCTGGCGCTGCTGCTGCACCGCCCGACGCTGCGCCTCCGCGCGCTCTACAGGGTGCTGCTCATCGTGCCGTGGGCGGTGCCGAGCTACGTCACCGCGCTGTCCTGGAAGGGCATGTTCCACCGGCAGTTCGGCGCGGTGACCGGCCTCATCGAGGCGGTGAACTCCGCGTTCGGCACGAGCATCGAGCCCATCGCCTGGTTCTCGAGCTTCACGACAGCGTTCACGGCCAACGTGACGACGAACGTCTGGCTCGGCTTCCCGTTCATGATGGTTGTCACGCTCGGCGCGCTCACCGCCGTGCCCGAGGACGTGCTCGAGGCGGCCGAGGTCGACGGCGCCACGCGGTGGCAGCGTCTCTGGAATATTACGCTGCCGCTGATCCGACCGGTGCTCGCGCCGGCGGTGACGCTGGGCGCGATCTGGACGTTCAACATGTTCAACGTGGTGTTCCTTGTCTCGGGCGGCGATCCGGACGGCACCACGGACATCCTCGTGTCCGAGGCGTACAGGTGGGCGTTCACGCGAGAGGCCCAGTACGGCTACGCCGCGGCGTACTCGGTGCTCATCTTCCTGCTGCTCACGCTCGCGACGCGCGCCTCGGGGTGGCGCCGGCGGACGCCTGGGTCGACCATCCCGCAGGGCGGCGGGGCCGCCGACGGGTCGGCGCCCGCCCCGGTGGCGGCGACGGAGGCCGTATGACGCGCAAGCCCTCTCCGGTCGAGTCGATCGCTGTGCACCTCGCGCTGCTCGCGGCGGTCGCGTTCGCGCTGTACCCGGTGCTCTGGGTCATCTCGATCGCCTTCTCCGGGTCGCGCCCGCCGGTGCCGGAGGTCCTGCCGATCCCGCACCACCCGACGCTCGAGCACCTCGAGGCGGTGGTCACGACGCGGCAGAAGGTCGGCGGCGAGGAGATCTGGCTCTTCCCCCGCCAGCTCGCGAACTCGATCGTCGTGGCGCTCGCGACAGCGGCCGTCGGCGTGACCGTCGCTGTCCCGGCGGCGTACGCGCTCGCGCGCTTCCAGTTCGTCGGCAAGGTCCGCGGCCTGCGCGCGCTGCTCGCGACGCAGATGTTCCCCACGGTGGCGAGCGCGATCCCGCTGTACCTCCTGCTCGACGCGCTCGGCCTGCTCAACTCGCGGACGGGGCTCGTGCTCTGCTACGCGTCGACGGCGGTGCCGTTCTCGATCTTCCAGCTCCGGGCGGCGTTCGAGGCGATCCCTGTCGACCTGGAGGAGGCGGCGATGGTCGACGGGGCGACGCGCTTCGAGGCGTTCCTGCGGGTCGTGCTCCCGGCGGCGCGGCCGGCGATCGCGGTGACGGCGCTGTTCGCGATCATGACGGCGTACAACGAGTTCATCCTCGCGGCGACGCTGCTCGGCAAGGAGGAGATGTTCACGCTGCCGGTGGTGCTGCAGCGGTACATCGGCGAGTACGACGCGCAGTGGGAGCGGTTCGCGGCGGGCGCGCTGCTCGTGTCGCTGCCTGTCATGGGCGCGTTCTACCTGGTGCAGCGGCACCTCGTGGCGGGGCTGACGACGGGTGGGGTGAAGGGGTAACGGTACGGAGAACCCACGCAGCGCGCACGGGGAACGCACCGAGATCACACGGCGAACGCACAGTGAACGCGCGGTGAGCGGTCGGGGGGTCGAGCGCCGCCGTCGGCCTGCGCGCGCCGCCCGCTGCCGGGGTCGCCTCCGCGCGGCCGGACCGCCGGATCTCACCCTCGCGGCCATGGACGCCCGATCGCGACCCCGCTATCTCCATGGAGCCATGCCGAAGGCCGAGGCTCCCCCGCCAGCCGCCGCGCCGGGGACCAGCAGCGCGGAGCCCCGCCCCTCGTTGGGCGGTGATGCCCGCCCCTCGTTGGGGGGTGACGCCCGTCCCTCGTTCGCCGGCGAGCCCCGCCCCTCGCTCGCCGGCGAGCCCCGCCCCTCGTTCGCCGGCGACGGCGACGCCCGCGGCACCTTCCTGCCGGCCCGGTCCGCGCCTCATCCACGCCTCAGCCGCCCTTCCTGGGAGAAGCGGTGGCTGCCGCTGCTCGGGCCTCTGCTCGCGCTGCTCGTCATCGGCGCTGTCACCTCGCTCGAGGCCGCGTTCGACTGGACCGTCCCGAACCCGCCCGCGATCCTGTCGATGATCATCGTCTTCGCGGCGTTCAGCGGCGGCCTCTGGAGCGGCATCGCCTCGTCGCTCATCTCGTGCGTCTACTTCGCGATCTACTTCTCCGAGGACGGGGCGCCGTTCGTCTACAGCGGGGAGAACCTGCTGCGGGTCATCGTCTTCGCCGTCACCACGCCCGCCATGGCGGTGATGGCGAGCATCGCCAAGCGGCGCGCCGACGCCATGGGCGAGGCCTCGCTCGAGAACGAGCGCGAGCACTCGGCGAGCCTGCGCGCCCTGCTCATGCAGCGCCAGGCGGTCGAGGCCGAGCTCCAGCAGGCCAAGGAGGCCGCCGAGGCGGCGAGCCGCGCCAAGAGCGAGTTCCTCGCCAGCGTGAGCCACGAGATCCGCACCCCGATGAACGGCATCATCGGCATGACGTCGCTCGCGCTCCAGACCGAGCTCACCCAGGAGCAGCGCGAGTACCTCGAGATGGTCAAGATCTCGGCCGACGCGCTGCTCGCCATCATCAACGACGTCCTCGATTTCTCCAAGATCGAGGCGGGCAAGCTCGAGATCGAGCCCGTCGTCTTCGACCCGAGCGAGATCCTCGGCGACGCCGTGAAGACGCTCGCGCTCCGCGCCCACGAGAAGCGCCTCGAGCTCGCCTACGACGTCGGCCCCGAGGTGCCCGAGGCGCTCGTCGGCGACCCGCTGCGGCTGCGCCAGGTCCTCGTGAACCTCGTGAGCAACGCGGTGAAGTTCACCGACGCCGGCGAGATCCTCGTCCGCGCCGGGGTCGACTCGCGCGCGCCCGTCGCGCCCGAGGAGGCCGCCGCGGACAGGCCGAGCTCGGCCGACCTCTACTCGGGCGAGGCGCTCGGCGACGTCGTGGTGCTCCACGTGCGCGTCATCGACACGGGCATCGGCATCGCCCCCGACAAGCAGCGGCTCGTCTTCGACGCGTTCGCGCAGGCGGACGGGTCGACGACCCGCAAGTACGGCGGCACCGGGCTCGGGCTGACGATCTGCGCCCGCCTCGTCGAGATGATGGGCGGCAAGATCTGGATCGAGAGCGAGGTCGGCAAGGGCAGCACCTTCCACTTCACGCTCCAGCTCCGGGCGCTCGAGGGCGCCGCCCGGTCGCGCAGGCCGCAGCTCCCGAAGGATCTCCAGGGCACGCGGGTCCTCATCGCCGACGACAACGCGACGACGCGGCGCATCCTCATCGAGACGATCGAGGGCTGGGGGATGAAGGCGGTCCCCGTCGACTCCGGCGCGGCGGCGATCGCGGCGCTCTCGGAGGACTCGGGGGTGTGGGCGCTGCCCTGGGGCAAGCCGGGGGGCAACGCGGTCGGGCCGAGCAGCTCGTTCGGCCTCGCGATCGTCGACGCCCGCATGCCGAAGGTCGACGGCTTCGCCGTCGTCGAGCACTGCCGCCGCCGCGAGATCCTGAAGGGCCGCACCATCATGATGCTGAGCTCGACGAGCGCGCAGGCGGACGCCGCGCGCTGCCGCGACCTCGGCGTCTTCGCGATGCTCACGAAGCCCGTGAAGCCGTCGCACCTCCAGGAGGCCGTGTTCCACGCCTTCGGCGTCCCGACGCGGAGCGCGCTCCGGTCGGCCGACGTGCGCCGCGCCGCGCCCGGGCCGCGCGTCCGCGGCCTGCGCGTGCTCGTCGCCGAGGACAACGCGATCAACCAGAAGCTGATGCGCCGCTGGCTGGAGCGGCAGGGCCATCACGTGCACATCGTCGAGAACGGCCGGCTCGCCGTCGAGAAGATCGCGAGCGGGCAGTACGACGTGGCGCTGCTCGACGTGGAGATGCCCGAGATGGACGGCCTCCAGGCGGCGCGCGTCGTCCGCGCCCGCGAGCGGCGCGAGGGCGGGCACATGCCGCTCATCGTCGTGACCGCCTACGCGATGAAGGGCGACCGCGAGCGCTGCCTCCGGGCGGGCTTCGACGGCTACGTGTCGAAGCCGGTGCAGGTGGAGGAGCTCTACGACATGATCGACCGGCTCGCCGCCGGGCCCTCCTCCCTGGAGATCGAGGATCCGGCGAGCCTGTCGCTCGGCGCGCCGAGCTCGTATTCGCCGGTGCCCTCGTCGTCGTTCGAGAGCGGGCCGCCGAGCAACCGCTCGGAGCGGCTGACCGGCTCGCCGTCGTCGATCGCGAGCCGGCCGATGTTCGACCGCACCAGGGCGCTGGAGCGGACGGGCGGCGACGCCGACCTCCTGCGCGAGCTCGCCGAGGTCTTCCTGGAGGAGTGCCCCCGCTGGATGGCCGACATCGACGAGGCGGTGACCGCCGGCGACGCGCGCAAGCTCCAGCGGGCCGCGCACAGCCTGAAGGGCGGGGTCGACAGCTTCGGCGCGCGGGGCGCGTTCGAGGCCGCGTTCGCGCTGGAGAAGATGGCGCGGACGAACGAGCTCGGCAGCCTCGCGGAGGCGCAGTTCGCGCTGCGCGCGCAGATCGAGCGCCTGATCCCCGAGCTCGCCGCGTTCATGCGAGAGGGCTCGCCGGCGGACCCTGCGCCGCCGGTGCAGGGCGAACCACGCTCTGATAACGAGGTGACGCGATGGTGAGGGTGCTCGTGGTGGACGACTCCCCGATGGATCGGCGCCTCTCCGGCAGCTTGCTCAAGAAGCGCGCCGGCATGGAGCCGATGTACGCCGAGAACGGCGTCGAGGCGCTGCAGACGATCGCGCGGGCGATGCCGGAGATCGTGCTGACCGATCTCCAGATGCCGGAGATGGACGGCCTGGAGCTCGTCGAGGCGATCCGCCGCGATCACCCGTACCTGCCGGTGATCCTGATGACGGCGCACGGCAGCGAGGAGATCGCGGTGCAGGCGCTCCGGCGGGGCGCGGCGAGCTACGTCGCGAAGCGGAACCTCGCGGCGGAGCTCGTGAGCACGGTCGAGAACGTCCTCGCGGTGGCGCGGCTCGATCGCCGCGAGCAGCAGCTCCTCTCGTGCCTGACGGCGACCGAGTCCCATTTCGAGCTCGACAACGACGTGGCGAAGGTGCCCGCGCTGGTGGGCCACATCGAGCAGAGCCTGGGCCGGATGCGGCTGTGCGACGAGACGGGCCGGATCCAGGTGGCGGTGGCGCTGCGCGAGGCGCTCGTGAACGCGATCGTGCACGGCAACCTCGAGGTCTGCTCGACGCTGCTCGACGAGGATCCGAGCGCGTTCCAGGCGCTCGTCGAGCGTCGCCGGCGGGAGAGCCCGTACCGGGACCGGCGCGTGTACGTGACAGCGCGGGAGACGCGGACCGAGGCGACCTACGTGGTGCGCGACGAGGGCCCCGGCTTCGACCCGCGCGACCTGCCGGACCCGACCGACCTCGCCAACCTGGAGAAGCCGAGCGGCCGAGGCCTGATGCTGATCCGCACCTTCATGGACGAGGTGCGGCACAACGAGAAGGGCAACGAGATCTGCATGGTGATGCGGTGTCGCTCGCCGGACGCGGACGGCGAGCAGGGCGGGTACGACGGCTGACGCCGGCTCGACGCGCGCAGCGGGCCCCTCGAGGGGGCGGCGCGTCCGGGCATCGACGAGCGGGGAGGGGCGGGGAGGGCACCACGGGGATGCGCAGCGCCGACGAGCGGCGGCGCGCGCAGGCGAACGGCTCGCGGGTTACGGCTTGGTCACCTCGAAGGAGGCGACGTTCACCGAGCCGCCCAGAGACTGCGTGGCGTAGTTGAAGATGCCGAAGCGGTAGCCAAGGAAGTACTGCCAGTCCTTGTTCATGTTGAGCGTGTTGCCCAGGCTGGTGAACCGGGTGCCGTCGGTGCTGTAGGAGAAGCGCGCTTGCGCGCCGCCGGCATCGGTGCGGACGTTGGCTTCCACGCGCAGCCAGATCTTGGTGCCGGACACGTCGGCGCCGGCCACCTCGGTGCCCCTGCTCGTCGTGGTCCAGGAGGTGTTCATGTTGACCCCGTTGGTCATCACGACGCGCGTCGCCCCGTTGGCCTTCTTGACCCCGATCCACGCCGACGCGTCGCGCAGCGCGGCGAGGCCGGCGACATCGCCGTTCTGCATCTTGCTGAAGTCGAGCTCGATCGTCGCGATCGAGACGGGTCCCTCGATACGACGGGTCAGCGTATTTCGAGCATCATAGAGATCGTTGGTCACCGTCGCCGTTTGCAGGGTCAGCCCAGCCCCGGAGGACCATTTGGTGTTGTCGGGGTTGTGGTTCCACTCCCACTCATGGCTCAGGGTCGCTTCCGCGAAGGTCTCCCTGCTCGCGGGCGGCTTCACCCGGTTCGAGCCGCACGGCAGGTCCGGGAAGGGGTACGTACCTCCCCATTTGCCGTCCACCAGGGTGACCGAGGGCCAGCCGTCGGACCATGTCACCGGGGCCATGACAGGCATGCGGCCGGCCGGGAACGCGTCATTGAACGCGATGTAGTACCAGTCGCCGTTCTGCGTCTGGACGATGCCGCCTTGATGCGGGCTCCCGCCGGAGCCCGCGGCGCCGGCGTAGGGCAGCTTGACCGCGAAGGGCCGCAGCTCGTAGGGACCGAAGGGGCCGTTCGTCGATCGCAGCACATACTCGCCGTTCGCGTATTGCGTGACGAGGATGTAGTAGTCCCCGTCGATCTTGTAGAAGCGAGAGCCCTCCAGCGGCCCGGAGATGTTGCCCGGCGTCTGGAACACGGCCTGATTCTTGACCTGGCTGAAGCCGTCTGCGCTGAGCTGAGCCACGCTGATCGTGCCGTTCCCGTACGCCACGTACATGGTGTCGTCGTCGTCGACCAGCAGCCCCATGTCGTAATAGCAGCCGCCTCTGTGCTTCTCCCACGGACCTTCGGGGGACTTGGCGGTGAAGACCCAGCCGCCGCCTGTGTTGTGCATGCAGCCCATCCAGTAGAAGGTCTCGTTGCTCTTTCGATACTGGAGCGTGGAGGCCCAGATGCCGTTCACGTAGGATCTGTCCCCGCTCAGGTCGTACGACGCGTCGAAGTCCAGCCGGGGGACGGAGTGTGATAGATATTCCCAGTGGACCAGATCGTAGGAGCGGAGCACCGGCGCTCCAGGCGAATGGTGGAACGAGGACGCGGTATAGTAGTAGGTGTCGTCGACGCGAATGACCTCTGTGTCGGGGAGGTCTGCCCAGATGAGAGGATTGGAGTAGGTCTCGGGGCATACGGCAGGGGCGCTGCCACCCGAGCCGCCGTCGCCGCCGCCGCCGGTCCCAGGCTCGCCGCCTCCGGACGTCGTCGATCCTCCGCTGGTGCTCGTCGAGCTGCCACTCGCCGCTTGTCCACCGCTCCCGCCCGAGCCGCTGGTGGTCGAACCGCTCGTTCCAGGGCCGGTCGTCGTACCCGTCGTGGCGCCATCGCCCTCCTGCGACTCCCCGGCACAACTTGCAAGGAGAGCGAGGAGAACGGCTGCGGACGCCGTGCCGCCCGTACGTCGGGCGAGAGAGCGGACGTTGGACCATCGAGAAGCAAAGTGCATGGTGAACTCCTGATGAGAGGTGTCAGCGAGCGCTCGGCACGCGGCTCGCAGAGAAATGGTTGCGTCGAGGCGAGCTGCTTCCTGGTCGTGGCGCCTCCCCGAGCTGTCCGAGGGGCCTGATTCCTGAGGCGTCCCCTCGGATCCTTCAGAAAATTCACAGGGAGGCAGGGGGGCGGGGAGGGAAAATTTCACGATACTCCCCGTCTCCCTGTTCAATTGCCCCGCTGAAAAGGGCTGCAAACCGAGGGGATTTTTCAGGCCTGATTCACCTCCTCGTCCGTCGCCCGCTTCGTGTCGTTCGAGGGGTCCAGCTCCAATTGTGAACGTTCACATGGCGGCGTCAATCAAAATGACCGGCGCGCGGCGCTCCTCGATCTGCGCCGGGGGCGCCGCGGCTGTCGATCGCCGTGCCCGTGTGAGCTGCCGTACGGGCTTCGCCTGGGCGGCCCGGTTGTCGGGCTTGCCAGCGCCCTGAGCCGCGCCGTCGCCCCGGGGAACGACGTGGCAAGGCCGGGGAATTCACGGGGCGCGCGATCGACGGATGCGGAAATGGGGGTAAATGTGAGCGTTCACATCCGAGCGCTGCGCGCGCGAGCGCAGGATCGGCAGGCGCCATGGATCGCGGTGCGGCTCACCGCGACCGTGGACGCGCCGGCGCGCGCCGCGCGTCGTGCAGAAACTGGAGCTGCTCCTCGAGAGCGCTCCACACGGCGGCGATGCGCGGCACGTGGCGCAGGCTGCGGGGCGTGACGAGCCAGAGCTCGAGCACTGGACCTGCGGGTAGACCCAGATCGAGCTCCACCAGATCCGCGTCCAGATCGAGCGCGCTGCACGGCAAGACGGCGGCGCCGAGACCCGCCCGCACGGCCTCGATCTGGGCGATGTAGCTGCTCACGACGACCTTGGGAGCCTTCTTCACGTGCTGCCTCTGGTAGTCCTCCTCGACGGTGGGGATGCGGCCCAGGTCGACGCCGACCCAGTCGAGCTCGTCGCGGCTCTTCTTCGAGAGCTTGCGGTGGGCGACAGGCACCGTGGGCAGGGTGACGATGCGCGCGGCCACCAGATCGCCGCTCTTCGGCCGGAAGAAGCGCACGGCGATCTCCGCCTCACGATGGCCCAGATCCGCCGCTTCGTAGCTGGTCAGCAGGTGGACCGACACGCGCGGGTGCCTCTCGGCGAGCACCGGGAGCACGCGCGGGATGACGCCGTGCACGGCGATCGACTCGGTGAGCGCCAGGCGAACAAGGCCCTCGACCTCCTTCTCGTGGCCGCTCGCCTCGCGCACGAGCTGGTCGGCGCCGGCCTCCATCGCCTCGACGTGGCGGCGGAGCCGCTCGCCGAGCGGGGTGAGCATGGAGCCTCCCGGTCGCCGATCGAAAACGGCCACCCGGAGCGCTCTCTCGAAGGCGGCCATGCGCCGGCTCACTGTCGATTGCTCGACCCCGAGCGCGCGGGCGGCGGCCGAGAAGCTGCCTGTGCGCGCCACCTCCAGGAAGAGGCGCAGATCGGCCCAGTCCACGTCGGCGGGCGGCACGCTTGCGCGCGGGGAAGCGGGAGAGCGAGCCATGCATCCACGCATGGCACGCCTGCCCGGATCGGTCTACCCGGATGCTGCTGCATGGCCACGATCGACGCATGCACCTCATCATTCAAGGTCACCCGGCTCCCGACAGCCTGAGCGACTCGCTCGCTCGGGCCTACGCCACCGGCCTCGAGAGAGGCGGAGCGCGCGTCGAGCACCTGGCCCTGCGCTCGCTCTCCTTCGATCCCCACCTGCGCGCCGGCTTCAGCGGTCGACAGGAGCTCGAGCCGGATCTCCTCCAGGCCCGGACCGCCATCGAGCGCTCGAGCCACGTGGCGTGGTTCTTTCCCACCTGGTGGGCGGGGCCGCCCGCGCTCATCAAGGGCTTCATCGACCGCACCTTCTTGCCCGGCTGGTCGTTCGCCTACCGAAAGCGGAGCCCGTTGCCCGAGGGGTTGCTCGCCGGTCGCAGCGCGCGCGTCGTGACGACGATGGATAGCCCGAGCTGGTGGTACCGCTTCTGGCACCGGCGCTCCGTTCATGCGTCCTTCGTCAACGCGACGTTGCGCTTCGTCGGCTTCGGGCCCGTCCGCGAGACCACCTATTTCAATCAGAACACCCGGACCCCCGCGCAACGAGCGACATGGCTCCGGGAAATGGAGCGCATCGGCGAGCGGGACGCGCGGCGGTCTCGCGCGAGATCCGGCTGATCAGGCGGTGAGGCCGCCGTCGATCGTCAGGTCGGCGCCCGTGACGAAGGCGCCGTCGGGGCCGGCCAGGTACGCCACCATGCCGGCGATCTCGTCGCCTTGCCCGTAGCGCTGCACGGGGATCTGGTCCTTGAGCTGGGCGGCGAGCGGGCCGTCGGCCGGGTTCATGTCGGTGTCCACGGGGCCGGGCTGGACGTTGTTGACCGTGATGCCGCGCGGGCCGAGATCCCGGGCCCAGCCGCGGGTCAGGCCGGCGACCGCTGCCTTGGTCGCGCCATAGACGGCCATCCCGGGGATGAGCGCGCTGTCGCCGCTGACGCTCCCGATGTTGATGATGCGCCCGCCCTGGCCCATGTGGCGGGCAGCCTCCTGCGCCGCGACGAAGAGGCCCCTGACGTTCACCGCCATGAGCCGATCGAACTCCTCCAGCGAGAACTGATCGAGGGGCGCCATGGCGGCGACGCCCGCGTTGTTCACCAGCACGTCGATCCGCCCGAAGGTCTTCACCGTGGAGGCGACGGCGCCCTTCACCGCCTCGGCGTCCGCGCTGTCCGCCCGGACGGCGACCGCCCTGCCGCCCGCCGCCTCGATGGCGTGCACCACCTCGGCCGCCTTCGCCGGCGACGCGGCATACGTGATCGCCACGGCGGCGCCCTCGTGCGCCAGGCGCCTGGCGATCGCCGCCCCGATACCCCGCGAACCCCCGGTGACCAGCGCAACCTTGCCCTTCAGCGTGCCCATCGACAGGTCTCCTTTTTTATGGAACGATCGTTCCTGAAAAGGAAGCTACGTAGGCTGTCGCTGTCCGTCAAGCGATTTATGGAACGGTCGTTATGAAAAAAGCGGCAGGGGAGATCCCGCGGGGGCGAGGGCGGCCGCGCAGCTTCGATCAGGAGGCGGCGCTGGAGCGGGCCATGGTCCTGTTCTGGGAGCGGGGGTACGAGGCGACGTCGCTCGACGAGCTGAGCGCGGCGATGGGCATCAGCCCGTCGAGCCTCTACGCGACGTTCGGGGGCAAGGAGCAGCTCTTCCGGGCGGCGGTCGACCGGTACCTCGCCCGGGGGGGCGGGAGCATGAGCTGCATCTTTGCCAAGGAGCCGACGGCCCGGGGCGGGGTGCAGCGGCTGCTCGAGACGGCGGCCGCCGAGCTCACGCGATCCGATCATCCGTCCGGCTGCATGATCGCGCTGGGCGGGACCCAGTGCTCCCCCGGCGCCCGGCCCGTACAGGACCTGATGCGGGGGCACCGCGAGGCGTGGCACGCCTCGCTTCAGGCGCGGATCCAGCGGGGCATCGAGGACGGCGAGATCGCGTCCGACACCGACGCCGACGCGCTGGCCACGTTCTACTCGACCGTCTTGCTGGGGATGTCGGTCCAGGCGCGGGACGGCGCGTCACGGGAGAGCCTCCGCGCGGCCGTGGAGGCCGCGATGCGGGCATGGCCCGGCGCCTCGCGCGCTCCGTAGGCTGCCGCGCCGTCGGGGGGCCGCTGTCGAGGCGGGGCGGGCCGCGCGCGCCGCCGTGAACCGGCGGCTGCGCGCGCTGCTGGGGGAGGAGCAGGCGTCCGCGCTGCTCGCGTCGCTCCAGCGCGTCGCGGAGCGCACGGGAGGGCTCGCGCTCCTGTCCTCGCGGAGGCTCCGTCAGCCGTGAAGACCGCCGGCGAGCATCTCATCGCCGTCCCCCTCCGGGAGTCGGGCAGCTCGGCGCCTCAGGCCGCGCGCCCCGGCGCGATCCGGAGCAGCTCGAACTCCGCCGCGAAGCCCTCGCCCATCGGGCTGCAAGCGTAGAGTCCGCACTCGACCTCGCGCGCCCCGTCGTCCTCGTGCAGGTGCGCGATGCGGAGCTGCGTCCACGCCGCGCCGTCGTCCGAGCCATCGACGATGTAGTCCGGGCCCTCCCGCCGGATGCGCAGCCAGATCTCGCGGCGATCCGAGGGGAACGGCTGGGTCGACCAGTCGCTGTAGCCAGCGTTCGTCACCACCGCGCCCAGCCGGCTCGGGCCGTTCGGCTCGAACTCCACGGACGTCTTCAGCCAGCACGACGCCGAGAGCCTCACCATGAGCCCCGCCTGGTCGTACTGGTGCGCGGGCCGGAACCGCACATGGGTGGTCATCACGAAATCGCCGCCGGCGCGCGTGAACAAGAAAGGACCGTTGTCGTTCTGGAAACCGTAGTGCGTCCGCTGCCAGTAATCGGTCTTCGCGGCGGGCTCGACCACGAGCACGCTCCGCTCCGGCGCCACGGCCCAGCGCGCCGGCGGGTGGCGCCACTCGAGTCGCGGATCGACACCGACCTTGGCAAAATCGTCTTCCAGGAGCATCCCTGTCATGACACCGGCCTCCCCAAAAGGGCATGAGATGCGACCCGCGGTGCGCGGACGCGGCCGGAGCCTACCACGGGCGCCCGCGTCGCCCGCCGCGCTATTGAGGGCGCCCCTGCGCGATCCAGCTCTCGACGAGCTGGATCTCCTCCGCGCCGAGCGCCGGCAGCCCGAGCGGCATCCCGCGCACCGCCGGATCGGCCCGCCCCGCCTCCTCCGCCTGCCGCGACAGCAGCGCGGCGACCAGGCGCGGCACGCCGCCCGGACCGCGCGCGAACACGCTCCGCCGCTCGCCCTGATCATCGACGTACCCCGCGGCGATCCCCTCGTACGCGGCGAGGTTCAGCCCGCGCGCCTTGAACCCGAACCCGCCGGTGTTCCCGGGCCCGCCGTCGCCGAGCGCGTAATCGGGCTCGGAGTGGCAGTGCCGGCAGGTGACACGAAACACCCTGCGATCCACCTCCTCGTAGGTCACCCGCCGCGACAGGACAGGCAGCCTCTCCGGCGCGCTCGCCGGCGCCCGCGGCGCGAGCGGCTCGGTCATGACGAACGCCGCGATGTCGCGCGCCTCGGCGGGCGACATCGGCACCTGCGGCATCGGCGTCCCCGGCTTGATCGCCCCCGGATCGAGCACCCACGCCACGAGATCGGCCGGCTCGATCCGGTCGCGCGCGACCCGCAGATCCGGCGCCAGCGCGACCGCCGCGCGCGTCTCCTTCTCCATCGCCTTGACAGGCGCGACAGCCGTCACGCCGGTCACCCCGGTGAAGGCGTGGCACGTCCCGCACCCCTTGGCCTCGTAGAGCGCGCGCCCCCGGGCCGCGCTCGCGCCCTCGAGCGACGCGCTCGGACGTTCGCGGCGATCGCGGGTGAGGTACGCCGCGATGTCGCTCGCCTGCTCCGGGCCGAGCGCGAGCCGCGGCATCGTCGCGTGCAGCCGCGGGCGGACGTCGTGCGGCTCCAGCAGGAACCCGCGGATCCAGTCGCGCCGCAGCCTGTCGCCGGCCGCGGCCAGCGACGGGACGTCGCGCAGCAACACGAGGTTCTCGTTCCACCGCTTCATCGCCGCGGCCGGCGCCTGGAACCGCCCGGCCGCGATGTCCTGGTGGCACTGCACGCAATGGGCGTCGCGCGGCGCGGGCGCGTGCCCGGTCCCGTCGTGGCAGCGGTTGCACTGGTGCTCG
>NZ_JEMA01000711.1 GCF_001589285.1 Sorangium cellulosum
CGGGACGGCGGCCTCGGCGGGGCGCGACGGCTGGGCCGGGGCGCCGGAGCAGCCGGCGAGCGCGCACGCCGACGCGAGGGCGACCGGCGCGCGGGTCCGCGACGGCGGCGCTGTCATTCGACCCAGCGGGCCACGAACAGGTTGGTCTCGCCCGGCTTCTCGCCGTACCGGTTCGAGGCGAAGACGACGTGCTCGCCGGTCGGCGAGAACATCGGGAAGCTGTCGAAGCCCTCGTAGAAGGTCACGCGCTCGACGGGCGGCACGCCGTCCGCCGACGGGGGCGCCTCGGAGTCGACCAGGTAGAGGTCGAAGTTCGGCATGCCGCGCGCGCCCTGCGGGGTGCTGAAATCCGAGGCGAAGAGGATGCGCCGCGAGTCCGGCAGGAAGTAGGGCGCGAAGTTGGCGCGGCCGTTCCTCGTCACAGCGCGCGGGTTCTGCCCGTCGGCGCTCGCGACGAAGATCTCGAGCGCGCTCGGGCGCACGAGCCCCTTGGCGAGCAACGCGCGGTAGTCGTCGAGCGCCGCGCCGGTCGGGCGGCTCGCCCGCCACACGAGCTTGGTGCTGTCAGGAGAGAAAAATGCGCCGCCGTCGTAACCGGGCGTGCTCGTGATGCGCCGGACGTCAGAGCCGTCGAGCTTCGCTGTGTAGAGCTCGATGTCCCCGTCGCGGTTGCTCGTGAACACCAGGCGCGAGCCGTCGAACGCGACGGTGGCCTCGGCGTCGTAGCCCTGGCCCTGGATGAGGGGGCGGAGGTCCGAGCCGTCGATCTTGGCGGTGTAGATGTCGAACTCGTCGAGCGGCCAGACGTACCCCTGCGAATGATCGGGCTTCGGCGGGCACGCCTCGCCGGCGGCGTGGGTGGAGGCGAAGAGGACGCGCGCGTCGGCCGGGACAGCGGGCGCGGGGAAGAGGAAATAGCCGCAGGTCGTCTTGCCCTGGCCGTTCGAGACCCGGCGGATGTCGCCGCTCTCCAGGTCGATGACGTACTGCTGGTCGCACTTGTTGCCGTCGCGGGTCGACTGGAACACCAGCTTCTTGCCGTCGGGCGACCAGTACGCCTCGGCGTTCTCGCCGCCGAAGGTGAGCTGCCGGAGGTCGGCGAGGTGCTTCTCGCGCGGGTCGGCGGCGACGCTCTTGCCGGCGCGGACGCGGAACGGGAGCCACTCAGGCTTCGCGGTGGTCGTCGCCTCGGGGATCTGGCCGAGGGGCTCCTTCGGCCGGGGTTCCGGGGAGGCGCAGGCGGCGAGGAGCAGACAAGCGAGGACGGCGGTCGGCCTTCGGTTCATGGCGGCGCGACTCTAGTACGAAAGCGGGGAGCCGTCGCGCGCGCCGCTACGGGCGGGAGATCATTGCCGGAAGATCGTCACCGTCGTCGGCGTCGTATGGCCGCCACCGACGCAGTTGGGGAAGCTGCCGTCCGCCGTCGGTCTGCCGCAGAGATCATCGCATTCACCGAGGACGTCGATGATGCAGCCCGACGCGTCGACGCCCGTCCCGCCGCACACGCGGGAGATGAGCGTCGACCCGGGCGACCTGCACGCGAACCGGAGCGGCTCCGGGGCGAAGAGATCGCCGAAATAGGCACCCTCCCGGTGAGGGAAGCTCTCCCGCTCCGCGGCGTCCGCCTCGAGGGCCTTGTTCCTGCCCCGCATCGAGATGGGGATGCTCTCCCCGAGGTAGTTGACCCTGGCCAGCATGCAGGCCGACACCCATCCTTGGCAGCGCGCGTTGCATTGCCCATGCGCGCGGCCCCACTCGGGCGCGAGGCCGACATCCCCCTTGAACACATGCTCCTGGCCGTCGAGCGACACCCGCACGGTTTGCTCCGCCGGGAGCGCGCAGCCCGCCACGTAGGTCAGGAACTCGCGCGCCAGAGGGTCGCGCAGCGCGCTCAGGACATGGCTGCTGCCCGCGATCCCGTCGTTCGTCAGCGGGTTGCCGGTGAGCGCCTCTGTCGCGCGCCTGTCTGTCGTGAGCGCGCTGGCCTTCAGCGCGTTCTTCGTGAACGCGTTCTTCGTGAACGCCTCTTGCGCAATCTCATCGACATACTCCTCCTGAGATTCAGCGTCGCCGACACAGGCAGGCAAGCAGACGCTCAGCAGGCCCAGGATCGAGGTCGCCAGTTCGAGTTGATTTCGCATAGCCCCCTCAACACGAATGAAACATGCGTCAGGAGTTTCCTCAATCAATTTTCAGGCAGACTCCTAGAATTCTGCGCCTGCGGTGACGTCGTGAGGACGGCGCAAGCGCGGTAGGACAGGCGCGCTCGTGCGCCTCGCGCGGACTCCGGGAGAGCCGCAAGCAGGGAATCCTACGTGCGGCGGATCACCGGGTTACGTCGATTCGTGATCGCCGAGCCACCGCGCCGCGAGCGCGAGCGTCTCGCCGTTGTCGAGCGCGGAGAGGAACCGGTCCCTGTAGCGAGGATTCGAGATCTGCGCGGCGCGGGTGAGCACGCTGCGGCGCGCCTTCGCGATCGCGGCGAACGCCTCGGCCCGCTGGCCGCTCGCGAAGAGGGCCTCGGCCCGGACGAGCCGGATCAGCGACTCGCCCTCCTCGACGGCGCCGAGCGACTCGAGCAGCGAGAGCGCCTCGCCGGACAGCGCGAGCGCCTCGTCGGCGCGGCCCTTCCGGAGCAGCACGCGCGCGGAGAGGGCCCACGCCGCGGCGCGCAGCGGCGGCGCGCTCTGCAGCAGCTCGGCCGCGGCGCGGGCCTCGTCCTCGGCGGCGGCGAGATCCCCGGTGAGCAGCGCCGCCTTCGCCAGGTAGGCGCGGGCGACCCCCTCGGCCCTCGGGTCGCCCAGCCGCTGGAACGTCGCGATCGCCTCCGCCTCGAGCCGGCGGGCCTCGTCGATGTCGCCGCGGGCGATCCTCACGCTCCCGAGGTTGCTGCGGGCAAACGCGGCGAGATCGGTGAGCTCCATCTGCTCCGCCGCGCGCAGCGCGGAGCGGAGCGCGGCCTCGGCCCCCTCGTAGTCGCCGAGCTCCATGGTGATGGCGCCGAGGTTCACCCGCAGCGAGCAGGCGTTGCGGCGATCGCCGCTCCGCTCGAACACAGCGAGCGCCGCCTCGATGCCCTCGAGGCAGGCGCCGGGGTCGCCGGAGGTCATCGCGCGGATGGCGCGCGCCTCGTAGAGCCTGGCCAGCACCTCGACGTCGAGCGACCGGCCCTCCCCCTCGCTGCGCTCGAGCGCCTCGATGATCCCGTCCGCGGCGGCGTAGCGGCCGCCGAAGACGAGCCAGAGGGCCCCCTCGACGAGGCAGATGTCCCTCCTGGTCAGCGCGCCGCCCTGCGGCGACGCGCCGCGCGCCGCCGTCACCCAGGACTCGACGCGGTCGAGGGCGCCCTGCTTGCCGGCGGCCATGATCACCTCGGTGACCGCGGAGTACCAGGGCGGCGAGCCGGGCTCGAAGAGCGCGGCCGCCGCGAGCGAGCGCTCCTCGGCCGCCGCGAAATCGCCGCGCCATACGCGGGCCTCGGCCTCGACGAGGAGCAGCCCGCCCGCCTCGGCGCCGGACGCGCCGCACGCGAGGCCGCGCCCGGCGTGGCCGATCGCGGCGAGGAGATCGTTGCCGCGCAGGGCCTGCTCCGCCGCGCGCCGGTACCACGCCGCCGCCCGCCCGGGCTCGGCGCCGCGCTCGAAGTGCTCGGCGAGCTCCGCCGCGTCGCCCTTCCCCTCCCCTTCCAGCCACTCGCCCGCGAGCCGGTGGCCGAGCTGCCGGTCGTAGTCGGTGAGCGCCCCGTACGCCGCCTCCCGCACGAGCCCGTGCCGGAAGCTGTGCTCGGGCTCGTCCGCGCCCGCCTGGCTCGGCGGGCCCTGCTCGAGCGCGTCGCCGTCGCAGGCCGGCGACGCCTCGCGGGCCGCGCCGTCGGCGTCGGCGGCTATCCCGCACGCGGATGTCGACGAGAGGAGGCCGGCGCCGCGCGCGCCGCCCCGGCCCGGCTGGCGCCTCGGGACGATGACCTCGCGCTCGACGAGCTCGGCGAGCCGATCCGCCACCTCGGCGTCGGCGCCGCCGAGCAGCGCGGCGACGCCGCGCGAGCGGAAGCTCTGGCCGAAGACGCTCGCCGCCCGGAGGACGCGCCGCGCCTCGGGATCGAGCGCCTCGAGCCGCGCCTGCACCATCGCGAGCACCGTCTCCGGCAGCGCGGCGCCCCGGCCGTCGGCGGCCGCGCGGATCTGCTCTTCGAGGAAGAAGGCGTTGCCGTCGGCGCGCTCGACCAGCGTGGCGACAGCGTCCTCGGGGACGGCGCTGCCGAGCGCCTGGCGCACGAGCCGCTCGCTCGCGCGGCGCGAGAGCCCCGTGAGCTCGATCTCCTGCACGCCGCGGCCGGCCCACAGCTTCGGGAACATCTCGCGCACCTCGGGCCGGCCGAGCGCCAGCACCATGAACGGCGCGTCGCGCAGGTTGCGGAGGGCGCTGTTGATCATGGCGACCGTGGGCAGATCGCCCCAGTGCATGTCCTCGAGGACGAGCAGCACCGGCTGCGCGGCGCACTCGGCCCGCAGGAACTCCTCCCAGACGAGGTGGAGCTGGTCGCCCATGAGCATGGAGCTCCGGCGCGCCGCCCGGAGCGCCTCGCTGGCCTCGTCCGGGAAGGGCGCCCCCACGATCTCGCCGAGGAAGGGCGCCATGCGCTCGCCGTCCTCGCCGTGGCGCGCGAGGCGCTCGCGGATCCTGCGCTGCACCGCCGCGGCGGGCGCGCCGTCGGCGACGCCGAGCGCGCGCCGGAGCACCTGCGCGAGCAGGCCGAAGGCGGCGCCGGCGCTCATCGGGTCGCCGCGCGCGATCCAGACCTCCATCGGCTCGCCGCGCGCCCGGAGGCGCCGGAGCAGCTCGCTGCGCAGGCGCGATTTGCCCAGGCCGGCGGGGGCCGTGACCAGCACCGCGGACGGCGTCTGCTCCTCGATGCACTGGACGAACGTCGCCTCGAGGAGGGACAGCTCGCGGTCGCGGCCGACGCACGGCGTGGGCTTGCCGAGCAGGCGCGGCACGGCCTCGAGGTCGTCGCGCTCGCCGCGCAGGAGGTGGCCGGCGTCGTCGGCGCCGACGTCGAACCGCGCGCCGAGCAGGCCGGCCGTGACCTCGTCGATGCGGACGACGCCGGGCCGCGCCGCGTCGCCGGCGAGGAGCGCGGCGGCCTGGTCGATGAGCTTGCCGATCGGGGAGCGGGCGGAGATCTCGGTGCGCCCCGAGACCAGCGCGACGGGCGCGCCGCCGAGCAGCACCTGCATGGCCAGCGCGCAGCGCGCGCCGCGGGTGGCGAGATCGGTCGGCGCGACGGCGCCGGACAGCACGACGACGGGCGAGCGCGACTCGATGATCTCGAGGCGGCCCTGGTGGCGCTCGGCCAGGGCGCTGAGCGCGCGCACCCGCAGCGCGTCCTCGCCCTCGGATCGGGTCGCGTCGCTGTCGAGCGCGCCGTCGCGGGCGAGGAGGAGGCAGATCATCCGGCGCTCGCCGGTCGTGAGCTCGGGGGTGGGGCCGCCGAGGGGCAAGGGCACGCGCCGCGAGCCGGGCGCGAGATCGCCGAGCGACGAGAGCTCGGTGGCCACGGCCGCGCCGTCGCGGGGGCGGTCGCGCGGGGACTTCGCGAGCATGCGGAAGACCAGGTCGTCGATCGCGGCGGGGATCTCGCCGCGGAGCTCCCGGAGCCGCGGGGGCTCCTCGAGGAGGACCTTCACGAGCACGGAGAGGCTGTCGTTGCCGACGAACGGGGGCCGGCCGGTGAGGCAGCGGTAGAGGACGCAGCCGAGGGCGAAGACGTCGGCGCGGGCGTCGATGGCGACCTCGCCGCGCGCCTGCTCGGGGGCCATGTAGCCGGGGGTGCCGAGCATGACGCCGGGCATGGTGAGCTCCTGGCCGGCCTCGACGACGTGCGCGACGCCGAAGTCGAGCAGGGTGACCTCGTCGACGGAGCCGCCGACGAGCAGGAGGTTGCTCGGCTTGAGGTCGCGGTGGACGATGCCGAGCCGGTGGAGGGCGCCGAGGGTGGAGGCGATGCGCACGCCGAGCGCGAGGCTCTCGGGGACGGTGAGCGGCTCGCGGAGGAAGCGCTCGGCCAGGGTCTCGCCGGAGAGCCACTGCATGGCGAGGTAGGGGTCGCCTCCCTCGGTCGTGCCGTGGGCGACGTACCCGACGATGCCGGGGTGACGGAGCGCGGCGAGCGCGTGGGCCTCCCGGAGGAAGCGGTGCGTCTCCTGGAGGCCCCTGCGCTGGAGGACCTTCAGCGCGACCGGCTCGCCCGTGAGGCGATCGCGGGCGCGGAAGATCTGCGCCATGCCGCCGGCGGTGGCGTGCCCCTCGATCTCGAAGCGGTTGCCGACGAGGTCCCCTGCAAGCATCAGCACCACCCCTGCCGCGGCTCAGGGAGCCGCATCGCTCGCCGTGCAGTGCGTCGCGAGCCCATCGCAGTGGCCCAGGATAGCCAGAACTCGGGGCTTTCCAGACAGCAAATGTTGCTGTGAGCGCGGCAACCTCGACAAGCTCTGTTGAATGTCTGTCGAGCGGCGCGGCGCGACGGGGGGGCAGGTCGCGCCCCCCGTCGAGCCCCCGCCCCCGCTCCGCGTGGCCCCCCGCGCACCGCCGGTCTACCCTACCCCGGTGCGTTCCCACGTTCTGGCCGGCTGCCTCGCGGTCCTGATCCCCGCGGCCGCGACGCTCGCGATCCCGCACGCCGAGGCCGCGGACTTCGATCCGTCCGGCCGCGGCAAGCGGCCCAGGCCGAAGCCCCCGAAGCCCGGCGGCGGCAAGCCGGGCCCCGCCGCCAGGCCGCAGCCAGGGCCGCGGCCGCAGCCTGGACCACGGCCGCAGCCCGCCGGCGCGCCGCAGACGAAGCCCGACGCGGCCGAGGCCGGCGATGGGAAGCGGAGCGGCCCGTCGAGCGACGCGCTGATCGCCCGCTACACGGCCATCGTCATGAGCCAGCCGAGCGCGCCGTTCCCGCTCCAGCGCCTCGCCCAGCTCTACCGCGAGCGCGACGGGAACCTGAAGAAGCTCGTCGAGGAGTTCGAGCGCCGCGCGGCGCAGCCCGGCGCCGACGCCTGGGCCTCGAAGGTCGTGCTCGCCGGCATCTACAAGCAGGACGGGCGCTACGACGACGCCATCAAGACGTACGAGGCCGCCATCGCCGACCGGCCGCAGGACCCGGCGCCGATGATGGCGCTCGCCCAGCTCGAGGCCGACCGCGGCGACAAGGCCCGCGCGCGGGCGCACTACGAGAAGGCGCTGCCGCTGCTCAAGGTGCCCGCGGACGTCGAGCAGACCCGGCGCACGCTGCTCGGGCTCTGCCTCGACCTCTCGGATTTCCAGGGGGCCAAGGCGCAGCACGACGCGCTCGTGAAGAACGCGCAGGGCTCGCTCTTCGTGAAGGCGGAGCTCGGGCGCGAGCTCGCCGCGCGCGGGCACCACGCGCGCGCCGAGGCCGAGTTCCGCGAGCTCGTGAAGGCCGCGGCGGGCGACAACCGCGCGCTCGCGCCGGCGCTGCGCGATCTCGGGCAGTCGCTCGCCCGGCAGAAGAAGATGGACGAGGCGATGGCCGTGCTGAAGCGGGCGCTCGCCGTCGCCGGCGGCGCCGCGGGCGTGCGGGCCGAGATCCTGCTCATCATGACCGACGCGTTCCGCGCCGAGGGGAAGCTCGCGGAGCTCATCGCGATCCTCGAGGCCGAGCGGGGGCAGGACTTCCAGCGGCTCGCCACCCTGGGCGCGCTGTACGAGGAGACCGGCGACGTCGAGAAGGCGATCGCGATCTACAGGAGGGCGCTCGCGCTCGAGGGGAAGCACATCGACACGCGGCTCCGGCTCGTGCACCTGCTCCAGACAGCCGGCGATCTCGACACGGCGATCCGCGAGTACGAGCTCCTGATCAAGGCGGCCCCGAGCAACGCGGACTTCGTGTTCGAGCTGTGCGAGACGCTCATCCAGCGGGGCGACCGGCCCAAGGCGCTCGCCCTGCTCACCCAGCTCGAGGGGCGCGTCGCCAGCGAGCCCGAGACGCTCGCGGCCGTCGCCGACTTCTACGAGCGGGTCGAGGAGAAGGACCGGGCCCTGCGGGTGCTCCAGCGGCTCGCGGCGGCAGGGGGCGGCGATCCGAGCCACCTCGTCGACCTCGGCGACAGGTACTTCCAGGCGGGCGACAAGAAGAAGGCGCTCGAGACATGGGCGCGCATCAAGCAGGTCGTGCCGAACCGGGCGCGCGCCGCGGCCACCCTCGGCGAGGTGTACCTCGACCACGACATGGTGGCGGAGGCGCTCGCCTCGCTCCGGGAGGCCGCGCAGCTCGAGCCCGCGAACAGCCGCTACAAGAAGGCGCTGGCGATCGCGCTGGAGCGCACGGCGAGCTCGCTCGGGAACGCGGGGCCGCGCTACGCCGAGGCGCGCGAGCTGTGGGAGCAGCTCCTCGCGGGCGCGGGCAACGACAGGCTGCTCGCGCGCGAGGCGCGGACGCACATCGTCAGCCTGTGGTCGCTCACCCGCGAGCTGCCGGGCCGCGTCGCGCCGCTCGGCGCGCGGTTCAACGCGACCCCGCCCGATCTGGACGCGGGGCGGCTGCTCGCGGAGGTACAGCGCAAGCTGCACCGGCTGCCCGACGCCGAGGCCACGCTCCGGAGGCTCGTCCAGGCCGCGCCCGGCGACGAGGACTCGCTGCTCGCGCTGGAGCGCGTGCTCGTGCTCCAGCAGAACCTCCTCGGCGCCATCGACGTGCTCGGCAAGCTCGTCGAGGTGAACCCGAAGCGCGCCCGCGAGTTCTACCAGCGCATGGCGCAGTACGCCGCGGAGCTCTACCGCGACGACGACGCGATCCGGTACGCCGCGCGGGCCGTCGAGCTGTCGCCCGAGGACGCGAGCGGCCACCAGAAGCTCGGCGACATGTACCGGCGGCGGCAGGACTTCCCGCGCGCCATCGCGGAGTACCGGCAGGCGCTCGCGAAGAACGACCGGCTGTTCCCGGTGTACTTCGACCTGGCCGAGCTGCTGCTCACCGCGGGGCAGTCCGACGAGGCCGACCGGCTCTTCCGGCGGGTGGTGCGGGCGTCGAACGACGAGGAGCTCGTCGCGCGCGCGGCGCGGATGTCGATGCAGGTGAACCTCGGCCGGAGCTCGCTCGAGGTGCTCGAGCGCGAGCTCCTGCCGGTCGCGGTCGGCAACCCGCAGAAGCCGCTCTACCGGCGGCTGCTCGTGGAGCTGTACGGGGCGATGACCTTGCCGCTCATGCAGAAGGTCCGCGCCGAGGGCCGCGCGGCGAGCGCGGGCGCGCGGGCGGAGCTCGCGAAGATCGGCGCGCGCGCCGTGAAGCCGCTGCTCGACGCGCTCGCCGACGAGAAGGAGTCGCAGCAGAAAATCGCGATCGAGGTGCTGGCGTACGTCGAGAACAAGAGCGCCGGGCCGGCGCTCTACAACTTCGCGATCGGGCAGGCGGACAAGGGCCTGCGCGCCCGCGCGATGATCGCGTGCGGCGCGCTGCGCGACCCGGCGATGCTGGAGCGCTACGAGCAGATGCTCGCGCCGAGGGACGCGGCCGCGAGCGTGCTGCCGAACGACGCGGTCGCTGTCGCGGCGACCTGGGGCGCGGCGCGGCTCGCGGCGGGCGGCGGCCGGCCCGCGGCCAGGGCGGAGGCGCTGCTCGCGCGGCTCCTGTCGTCCCCGGCGCCGGAGGTGCGGGCGATCGCCGCGGTCGGCCTCGGGCTGACGCACGACCGCAAGCACGCGGCGGCGCTGTCCGCCGTCGCGAGGGCGCCCGAGGCCGGCTCGATCCCCCGCGCGGCGGCGGTGAGAGCGCTGGGCGAGCTCGGGGGCGGCGGCGAGGGGCCCGCGCTGTTCATGTCGCTGGCCGACTCGAGCGAGCCGGAGCTCCGCCGCGCGGCGCTGATCACGCTCGCGCGCCTGGGCGGCGGCAGCGGCGCCGGGCCGAAGGGCGGCGGCGACACGGGCGAAGCCGAGGCGTTCGCCTCGGGAGGGGCCGCGCAGGCGATCGCGGCCGGCGCGTTCTCGTCGGACGAGGGGCTGCGCGCGGCCGCGGTGTCGGCGGCGGTCGCGCTCACGCGGCGGGTGTACCCGCGCACGCGCGAGCCGCTGCCCGTGCCGGACGGGGCGCTGACGNCCGCTGCCCGTGCCGGACGGGGCGCTGACGGTGAAGGACGTGCTCGCGGGGCTCGATCCGGATCCGTTCGGCCCCGAGGACCGCGCGGCGGCGCTCGTCGCGCTCGGCCCGGCGCTCCAGAGGGCCGCTGTCGCCGCGGTGGCGACGTCGCCGGAGCGGGCGCTGGTCGTCGCGGACGCGATCCTGTCGCGCGGCGCGCGCCACGTTGCCGACGTCGCGCGCGGCGCGGGCGCGACAGGGGCGGGAGGCGAGCGCGCCGCTGCTGGGGGCGGCGCGGCGCCCGGGCTCGCGCCGTTCACGGACGGGCGGGAAGAGCTCGCCCCGGAGCTGAAGAAGCAGGTGGAGGCCGCCGCGGAGGGGATCGCGGCCGCGGTCGTGGGCGGGTTCGTGGCGCTCGTGCGGCACCCGGCGATCGAGGTGCGCACGCGCGCTGTCGAGCTGCTCGCGACCCGGCCCGAGCCGGAAGCGCAGGCCGCGGTGGTCGACGCGCTCGGCGATCCGGAGGAGAGCGTGCGGCGGGCGGCGCTGTCGGCGCTCGGCGCGGTCCGGCACGGGCCGACGATCGCGGCGGTCTCGGGGCTGCTGCGGAGCTCGCCGAGCTGGCCGCT
>NZ_JEMA01000712.1 GCF_001589285.1 Sorangium cellulosum
CGCCGCCCCCGCAGCGGCCCGCCGCGCGCGACGACGATCTCCCGGAGCAGCGGCTGCGTCAGATCTACGCGAAGTACGTCGAGACCAAGCGCGCGGCGCGGGAGTCGACGGCCGGCGTCACGTACGAGCGCCTGGCCGAGAGCCTCCGCGCGCAGGCCGCGAAGCTGCGCGCGACGAACCCGGCCAGGTCCGTCGACTACGACGTCGTCGTCAAGGACGGCAAGACGCTGCTGAAGCCGATCCTCAAGTAACCGGCAGCCGACGGGCCGACGCCAATCAACGATCGCGGACGCGAGCGGCCCACGCTTGCGTCGCAGCGGTGATGACGCACGGACAGAACGCGACGCTGCGAGCGCCGGGAGGCTGAGCTCGCCGAGCAACGCTCGGCGAGCTGCACTCCTCCAGGAGGCGCTCGCTACATCGGGTGGCTGGGTGGGTGGTGATGTTCTGGCGGGTCAGTGATGTGCGACGCGACGCCAGAGCTGCGGCAGGCGCTGGACCCGCGAGGGGACCGAGCCCTCGTCCTCGACGAAGAGGATCGCGCAAGCCGTGCGGTCGGCTTCGCGCATCCTCGCGCATAAGTCGGCCAGATCGTCATCGGCGTCCACAACGTCGGCCTCGGCCGGCTGGGGAGCGCCCTGAACGTACCTGACATTGTCAAGGGCGACCCATCGCCCAGCGAACTCTTCAGAACGACATATGTCGCGCCATGTCATCCGAGGCGCGGCCAAACGAATCTTACTGCCCATGTCCCGTGAGCGACCTTCTCCCCCATGTTCCAAAGTCAAGAGCCGACCTAACAAGCCAGGGTGCGGCGTCCAATGAGCCTTCAGAACCTCAGGGCGGGATCTAGCACCTGTCAAAATCGGGCGTCAAGGCAACCATGGAACAGCTGGGACCCCCTGGGCGTTGTACCCAGCTCCTCACGACGTTACGTCGTCACTTGCAGCGCGCCGGTAGCTGGGACATGGCCTCGCTCGCCCCGATCCGCGCCGCCGCGAGCGCGTGGGACTTGGCCCCACACCCCTTGGACGCCACGGCTCGCTTGGCGCTCGCGCCGATCGCGGCTCGCGCCTCGGCCTTCCTGGCGCCGTCGCAGCCCGCGAAGCGCTTCACCGCGAGGTCTGTGTTGCCGCCGTTCGCCAGGTTGATCGCGGCCCTGCACTCCTGCTCGGCCTTCTCGTTGCCGGCGGGCGCGGTCTTGGGCCCGGCGGTCGCGGTCGGCGTGCTCTTCGGGACTTCGTCCGGGGACGCCTTCTTGACGGGCTCGTCCGTGTCGGGCGGGGGCTCGGGGGCGGAGGGCTCGCTCGTGGGCACAGCCACGGTGGGGTCCGACGTCACGGTGACCGACGGCGCGCTCGGCAGCGGGATCAGGTTCGAGGCGCTCTCGTCGGTCGCATTCCCGCTGCCCCTCCTCGTCATCATGATGATGCCCACGACCCCGAGCACCGCGACGGCCGCGACGGCCGCGAGGATCGGGGCGGTCTTGTTCTTCTGCGCGGGCGGGGGCAGCGGCGCGGGAAACACCTGGCCGCTGCCGGTGTGCACGGGCGGGTGCGCCGGCACGGCGCCCGACGGCATCGCCGCCTGATCCATCACCGTGGCCGCGTGGTGGCCCGCCTGGGGGTTGACGACGGTCCTGCCAGCCCCCGTCGGCGGGCCCGCGACGAAGAGCGGCTCGCCGATCTGGGTCTGACCCGAGCGCGATGGCATCAGCGCGGTCCCGCTGGTCGGGGCCTCGAGCCCGACCTGGGTGCGCGGCGCCGCCCCGAGCACCGAGAGGCGGGGCCCTGCGCCGATCGTGAGCTCCTCGTAGAAATCCCGCGCCGACTGCTGGCGGTCCTCGCGCTTCTTGCTGAGGGCCCTCATGACGGCCGCCTTCATCTTCGGCGGCGCCGCGGCGCCCATCGGCACGGCCTCGAACGGGAACGGCTGCGCCGTCATGTGCTGCGTCGCCCACGCCCACGGCGTGTCGGCGTCGAACGGCAGGCGCCCGGTGAGCATCTCGTAGGTCAGCACGCCGAGCGAGTAGATGTCGCTGCGCGCGTCGAGCTCCGTCCCCGTGAACTGCTCGGGGCTCATGTACGGCGGCGTGCCGAGCACCATCCCCTGCTGCGTCAGCTTCTGCTCGGCCTTGGCGCTGCGGTCGTCGCGCTTCGCGATGCCGAAGTCGAGGACCTTGACGTAGTCCTCCTCGCCCGCGCGCCTGGTCAAGAAGATGTTGGCGGGCTTGAGATCGCGGTGGACGATCCCCTTCTCGTGCGCCTCGTGGAGCGACCCGCACACCTGCGCGATGATGCGATCGACCCGCTCGGGAGAGAGCGCGCCGCCCCTCTCGAGCGCCTCCTCGAGCGACTGCCCGTTGAGGAGCTCCATCGCGATGTAGAGCTCCCCCGTGTTCGTCTGACCGAAGTCGTAGACCTTGATCGTGTTCGGGTGCTCGAGCTCGCTGACCGTGCCGCACTCTCGCATGAAGCGCGCGACCACCTGCGGGTCCTTCGCGTGCTGCGAGAGCAGCGTCTTGACGGCGACCTTCCGCACCGACGTCCCCATCGGCTGCTCGCCGTTGTAGACGCGGCCCATCCCGCCCTCGCCAAGCACCCCGACGATCCGGAACCGGCCGCCGACGATCGTGCCGATGAGCGGATCTGCCTCCACCGGCGCGACAGGGAGGAGCGCGCCGCACGTGGCGCAGAAGCGCGCCCCATCGATGTTTGGCTGATGGCAAGCGGGACAGTCCATGCGATCGAACCTCTACCCCCGAAGCATGACGAGACGCGCCCGTCGTCTCGGGCTGCTCTGCTGCGCGCCCGGGCGAAGGTGCGCGGGGCAGGATCGCAGCAGCCGCGCGCCGAGCGCAAGGGAGCTCTCGCGGTGCCGCCGCGACGGCGCGCGGCGCTGCCGCGACCGCGCCGCGCCGTCGCGGCGGGTCAGGCTTCGCGGCGCGGGCCTCGCCGCGCACGACCGGACGGCGCGGGAGCGCGGATCGAAGCGCGGTACGACGCGAGATTCGACGCCGGTTTCGCCGCACGTGCGACGTTCATCTTGAAAGCGGGTAGCTCTCGAGCGAGATACGCCCCGCCGGACGGGGTGGGCGCTCCCGCTGCCCGACGCGACGGACCGCGCTCCCGCCGCGGATCCAGCGAAACGGACGAAAACGATGCACACCGCTTGACACGTCTCTTGCAGGGGGCTAAGAGCCTCCTCCCTTCGCGGGACTCGTCTACCTTCTGAGCGACGTGAGCGGCGCCAACGGCTTCACCTCGCTGCGGTCCAGCCCGATCGGCACACCCCGAACGGCGCAGGCAGACGGTTCAGCAGGGCCGGGAGTAGATTGCTCGTAAAAAAGTGATCGGTCTTGGAACAGTCCGCTAGGTCAGCACGCACGCCTCCCGGCGCCTCGGGGGCGAGCAGCGGGTCGATGTCGCTGGCGTAGCTCAATCGGTAGAGCACCTGCCTTGTAAGCAGGGGGTTAGGGGTTCAAGTCCCCTCGCCAGCTCCGAGGCAAGGCAGCAGGTCGATGGTTCAGGAGGTCACGGTAGGGACAAGATCCGGTAAGATCGGATAGTAGGAAAATTCTGGAGGGTTGCCCGAGCGGCCAAAGGGAGCAGACTGTAAATCTGCCGGCAATGCCTACGATGGTTCGAATCCATCACNGCAATGCCTACGATGGTTCGAATCCATCACCCTCCACCGGAGCGGTTTTTCGCTCCGACAGCGATCCGACCAGGATACACATCCGCCGGGACCCGTCCCGTCGGGCGCCCGCGGGCGTAGCTCAGTTGGTAGAGCGTCAGCCTTCCAAGCTGAACGTCGCCGGTTCGAACCCGGTCGCCCGCTCTGTGGTCGGTCGTTTGCCCACCTAGCTCAGTTGGCAGAGCACGTCCTTGGTAAGGACGAGGTCGTCGGTTCAATCCCGATGGTGGGCTCCAGCGAGGACAGCGCAACGCATTCGCGAACTTCATTCCGGCAGGAGACATCTCGATGGCCAAGGAGAAATTCACTCG
>NZ_JEMA01000713.1 GCF_001589285.1 Sorangium cellulosum
CGGGCGCGCTCACCAGCGGGTCCAGCGGGAGATCCGCTTCACGCGCGTGTAATGGCTGCCGTCGTTCGAGAGCCCGTACGACGTCGCGACAACGGTCTCCAGGTGCGGGCCCCAGTCGTCGTCGGTGACCGACTCGTCCTCGTCCCCGTCCGCGCCGAGGCTGTAGACGAAGCAGTTCCCGTAGTGCTGCGCGACGCCCGCGAACGCGCTCGCGCAGTTGCCGTCGCCCTTGGTGTCCCTGTCGAAGTCCTCCGACGCCCACCCGGTGCCGAACTGCCAGTCGAACAGGTTGTCTTCGCCCCCGGAGAGGCGGATCGGCGTGAGGAGCTGCATTGTCTCGGGATCGATGCCCTCGGCGTTCGCGCGCAGCACCTCGACGACGGTGCCCGGGATGTCCTCGATCTCGTCGCGGTACTCCCGGCCGGGGATGTACAGGCCAGGCTGGTAATGGTTGTTGTCGAGCGACGGCTCCCCCTTGGGGCTGAGCCGGTCGGCATACAGGATCTTCCAGAACGCGAGCGTCGGCCCGCCCAGCTCGCCGACGCTGTTGAAGACGAGCGCCCACCGCCCGCCGTCCGCCGGCTCACCGCAGTGGACCTGGAGCGCCCCCGATGGGCCGGCCCCGTCGGGATCGAGCGTGTAGACGCCGGCCGGGGCGCCCTCGGGGACGGCGTCGCACCGATCGTAGACGCACCCCGCGCTCGCCTCGACGTCGCAACGCTCGTCCGCGGGGGCGCTCCCGCCAGCCCCGCCCGCTCCGCCGGCCCCGCCGTCCGGCTGCAGGTGATAGGGCCTGTCCAGGCCGGCCACCGTCGTGCACCCGCAGACCAGGAGGCACGCCGCCGCCCCGACCCACGCCGCGGACCCGCTCCTCATCTCGATCCCTCTCCGTACCGCATCACGCTGTCCGGCCCGCGCGGCGATGACCGGCGTCGCGCGGAGGCTACCGTCTCCCCTGCGGCCTGGCAAATAACGCACCCGGACCCGCCGGCGAGCCCGGTGGACCCGATGCCGCGGGACCGGCGGCGACCGCGCTGCGGCGGCGCCCTTCATGTCCTTGGGGCCTGTGCATTGCGCATGTGCGAATGCCGAAAAAATATAACGCAGAAACTGCAATGAAACGTGCGCCCATGCATGGTCCTTGGAAGATCGTGGGCCCATGTGGGGTTGAGGCCATCCTGGGCTCACACAGGTGACGCTATCGCGCGCGATCGCGCCGATTCGCCGCTGACCTGACTGCCTCCTTGTCGAACCACAGGGCGATTCCACGAGCAGCAGGGATGACCCCACCTCGCCGGGCGCCGCCGGACAGCGCGGCGGCGGGGCGATGAAGGAGTATTGCATGAGCGAGGCGAAGGCGAGCTCTCCCAGGATCCGAGTCGACCACGTGCTCCTGCCCCTCCTCGGGGTGGCCTGCGTGATCGGGCTGTGGGTTGCCGCGAGCAGCCTGTGGGCCCAGACGCTGCCCTCTCCGCTCAAGACGTGGGAGGTGAGCAGGCCTTACATCCTCGAGCCGTTCGAGAAGCGCGGTGAGCTCGATCAGGGCATCCTCCGCTTCACCTGGTACTCGCTCCAGCGGGTCGCCAAGGGCTACGCGCTGGCGATCCTGCTCGGGACGCCCATCGGGTTCTTCCTTGGCGCGTCGAAGCTCTTCAGGTCGAGCTTCGACCCGATCCTCCAGATCCTCCGCCCTGTCTCGCCGCTCGCGTGGCTCCCGCTCGGACTCGTGCTCTTCCAGAAGCCCGACCCGGCCGGCGTCTTCACCGTCGCGATGTGCTCGATGTGGCCGACGGTCCTCAACACCGCGCTCGGGGTGCGCTCGATCCCGCAGGACTACATGAATGTCGCGCGGGTGCTCCGGCTCTCGCCCACGAAGACGCTGTTCAAGGTGCAGCTCCCCGCCGCGCTGCCGTACATGTTCACGGGGTTCCGGCTCAGCCTGGGCATCGCCTGGCTGGTCATCGTCGCCGTGGAGATGCTGACCGGCTCGCCGGGGGTCGGCGGCTTCCTCTGGCAGGAGTACAACAGCCTGATCTACGAGCACGTCATCCTCTGCATCCTCACGATCGGGGTCGTGGGCTTCCTCCTTGACGCGCTCATGAGCCTCGTCGAGCGCAGGCTCAAGCTGGCGGGAGGGTGAGCCCGATGCCGCTCGTCGAGCTGCGCAACGTGGGGAAGAGCTACGGCGCCGGGGCCAGCCGCACCGAGGTGCTCAGGGACGTCGACATGGAGATCGAACAAGGCGAGTTCGTCGCCGTGGTGGGCCATTCGGGGGCCGGGAAGACAACCCTCATGTCGCTCGTGGCCGGGCTCCTCCGGCCCGACACCGGGGTGGTGAAGCTGAACGGGAGCGAGGTGAAAGGGCCGGGGCCCGACCGCGGCGTCATCTTCCAGAGCAACTCCCTTCTGCCCTGGCTCACGGTGTACGAGAACGTCTACCTGGCCGTGGACCAGGTCTTCTCGCTATGGCCCGCGGCGCGGAAGCGGGAGCACGCCGAGCGCACCATCGCGATGGTGAAGCTCACAGCGGCCCGCGACAAGAGGCCGGCGCAGCTCTCCGGCGGCATGCGCCAGCGGGCCTCGGTGGCGCGGGCGCTCGCCATGGATCCCGAGGTCCTCCTGATGGACGAGCCGTTCGGCGCGCTCGACCCCCTCACGCGCGCGACGCTGCAGGACGAGACAGCGCGGATCTGGCGGGCCACCCGGAAGACAGTGCTCCTCATCACAAGCGACGTGGACGAGGGCATCCTCCTCGCCGACCGGATCCTCCCGCTCAGCAAGGGGCCGGGCGCCACGCTGGGGCCCGGGATCGTCGTCGATCTCGATCGCCCGCGGGATCGCAAGGCCATCAACCACGATCCGCGCTTCAAGGAGATCCGCGGCGCTGTCATCGGTTACCTGCTCGGCCCGGGCGCCGAGCCCGGCGCGAGCACGAGCGCGTCCGGCGCGGCGCGGGCGTCGGAGGCGGTCGCATGAAGAAGTACCTCGAGATCTGGAATATCACAAAGACCTTTCCCACGCCGGACGGGCCCGCTGTCGTCGTGCGCAACTTCGACCTGAACCTGAGGAAAGGAGAGTTCCTGTCGCTCATCGGCCATTCCGGCTGCGGCAAGTCCACCGTGCTGTCGATGGTCGCGGGCCTGAGCGAGATAACCAGCGGCGGCATCGTCCTCGCGGGCCGGCAGATCCGCGGGCCTGGCCCGGATCGAGGGGTCGTGTTCCAGTCGCCCTGCCTCCTGCACTGGATGACGGCGCTCGACAACGTCCTGCTCGGGGTGGAGCAGGTCCACCGGCAGAAGAGCAAGAAGGACTGCCTCGCGATCGCGACACACTACCTGGAGCTCGTGGGGCTCGGGTCGTCGATGCACGAGAAGCCGCGGGAGCTGTCCTCGGGGATGCAGCAGCGGGTCGGGCTGGCGCGCGCCTTCGCGCTGTCGCCCAGGATGCTCCTCCTGGACGAGCCCTTCGGCATGCTCGACCCGCTCGCCCGGTTCGAGCTCCAGGAGGTGCTGATGGACCTGTGGGCCGAGGACCAGAAGACAGCGCTGATGGTCACGCACGACGTGGACGAGGCCCTGTTCCTGTCGGACCGCATCGCGATGATGACGAGCGGCCCGGGGGCGCGGGTCAGCGAGATCCTGGCCGTCCCGTTCCCGCACCCGCGGGACAGGAACGCGGTGCTCGAGGACCCAATGTACTATCCCCTCCGCGAGCGCCTCATCACGTTCCTCGAGAGCCAGTCGCACAAGGACCCGCCGGCCGCGGAGAGCGCGCGCGAGGCCGCCCCGGCGGCCGCCGCGAAGGCGGGGCGCTCGTGGACCGCGCTCTGGAAGGGCAGCAGGACGTCGGTGTGAGGCGCCCAACCTAGACAGGATCCGCCAGGGGTGCGATTCTGCGAGGCCGCCGTCCCCGGCTGTCTCGGGCGGCCCAGCACCCTGGCGAGGTGAGATGCTCTCCGCGACGTATACCGTAGGCCAGAAGATTTACAGCGATGCGAGCATCGATGTATTCCAGGGTACATGGGGTGACGACTGGAAGCCCATCGCCGTCAAGGTCCTGAAGAGCGAGTTCCCGAGCTCGCGCGAGCTGGCCTCGCTCCGGCACGAGTACAACGTCCTTCGCGAGCTCGACGTCGAGGGCGTCGTCAAGGCCTACGGGATCGAGAAGCACAAGAACGGCCTCGCCCTCGTGCTCGAGCGGCCGAGCGACACGACGCTCCACGACATCCTGCGCGCCGGGCGGCTGGAGCTCAAGGCGGCGCTGACGATCGCCCGCTCGGCCGCCCGGATCCTCGACGAGATCCACCGCCGCAAGGTGATCCACAAGGACATCAAGCCGCAGAACCTCCTCGTCGACCCCGACACGCTCGAGGTCCACGTCGTCGGCTTCACCATCGCCACGCTCCTGCCGCACGAGACGCAGCAGGCGGTGAGCCCCGAGGCGCTCGAGGGGACGCTAGCGTACATGTCGCCCGAGCAGACCGGCCGGATGAACCGCGTGATCGACCGCCGCACCGATCTCTACTCGCTCGGCGTGACGCTCTACGAGATGCTCACCGGCGCGCTGCCGTTCGCCGAGGGCGAGCCGATGGATCTCATCCATGGCCACATCGCGAGGACGCCGGTGCCCCCGTCCGAGCGGGCCCCGGGGATCCCCGAGGCGGTCTCCCGCATCGTGATGAAGCTCATGGCCAAGAACGCGGAGGACCGCTACCAGAGCGCCTTCGGGCTCGTGGCCGACCTCGACGCGTGCCTGCGCCAGCTCTCGACGACCGGCGCCGTGGCGCCGTTCGCGCTCGGGCAGCGCGACATCCCCGACACGCTGCGCATCCCGCAGAAGCTCTACGGCCGCGCCGACGAGGAGCGCGCGCTGCTCGCCGCCTTCGAGCGCGCCGCCGGGGGCGAGCGCGAGCTGCTCCTCGTGTCGGGGTACTCGGGCATGGGCAAGTCGGCCCTCGTGAACGAGATCCACAAGGCCATCGCCCAGCGGGGCGGCTACTTCGCCGCGGGCAAGTTCGACCAGCTCAACCGCGGCGTCCCGTATGCCTCGATCGCGCGCGCGTTCCGCGAGCTGATCCGCCACATCCTCACCGAGCGGCCGGAGCAGCTCTCGCGGTGGAGCGCGGCGCTCGAGCGCGCCCTCGGCGGCAGCGGCCAGCTCCTGATCGATCTCATCCCGGAGCTCCAGTGGATCATCGGCCCGCAGCCCCCCGTCCAGCCGCTCGGGCCGGCGGAGTCTCAGGGCCGGTTCCACGCGGTCTTCAAGGCGTTCCTCCACGTGTTCGCGCGGGTCGATCACCCGCTCGTGCTCTTCCTCGACGACCTGCAG
The DNA here is from genome assembly GCF_001589285.1 of Sorangium cellulosum. Classification (GTDB taxonomy): domain Bacteria; phylum Myxococcota_A; class Polyangia; order Polyangiales; family Polyangiaceae; genus Sorangium; species Sorangium cellulosum_G. The sequence goes on from NZ_JEMA01000713.1 coordinate 5,329, forward strand.
TGGGCCGACCCGGCCTCCCTCAAGCTGCTCCAGGTCATCGCCTCCGATCCGGAGCGCGCGCACCTGCTCGTCCTCGGCGCCTACCGTGACAACGAGATCTACGCGGCCCACCCGCTGCGCGTCGCGCTCGGCGAGATCGAGAAGGCGGGCGCGAAGCTGCGGGAGATCGAGCTCAAGCCGCTCGCCCTCTCCGACGTGCTCGATCTGCTCTCGGACACGCTCTCCGCCGCGCGGGAAGAGGTCGAGCCGCTCGCGCGCGTTGTGTTCGACAGGACCCGGAGCAACCCGTTCTTCGTGCGGCACTTCCTGGGCGCGCTCCACGCCGAGGGCCTGCTCCGCTTCGAGGCGGGCGCGTGGACGTGGGACCTCGACCGCATCCGGCGGCGCACGGTGACGGACAACGTTGTCGATTTCATGGCGCGCCGGCTCGCGGAGCTCGAGCCCGATCTCCAGCGCGTCCTCAAGCTCGCGGCGTGCATCGGGCACGAGTTCGACCTGCGCTCGCTGGCGGTCATCAGCGAGCGGCCCCCGCACGAGACCGTGGCCGCGCTGTGGAAGATCCTGCAAGAGGGCCTGATCTCGCCGGTGGACGCCGACTACCGCCTCGCGCACGCGACCGACGACGACGCGCGGGGCGCCGTCGACTGGCGCGTCACCTACCGCTTCTTGCACGATCGCGTCCAGCAGGCGGCCTACTCGCTCATCGACGAGGACCGCAAGCGCGAGGCCCACCTCCGGATCGGGCGGCTCATGCTCGCGAGCAGCTACGGCGCCGCGCGCGACGAGGCGATGTTCGATATCGTCAACCACTTCAACATCGCGGCGCCCCTCGTGAGCTCCCCGGAGGAGCGGGCCACGGCCGCCGAGCTGAACCTCGCCGCCGGCAGGAGGGCCAAGGCGGCCACCGCCTACGAGGCCGCCGCGGGCTACTTCCGCGCGGGCATGGGGTTTCTGCCGGGCGGCGGCTTCGAGGACCACTACGACCTCGCCCTCGCGCTCCACAGGGAGCGCGCCGAGGTCGAGTCGCTTTGCGGCGCCTTCGACGAGGCGGAGCGGCTCTGTACCGCGGCGCTCGCGCGCGCCCGGACGGCGATGGACAAGGTGTCGATCCACCTCGTCCAGGCGAATCAGTACCTGCTCCAGTGGCGCAACCACGAGGCGACCCTCGTGCAGAAGGCCGGCCTCCGGCTCCTCGGGTGCCCGATCCCCGAGGACAGGGCCGAGGTCGCCGCGCTGCTCGAGCAGGAGCTCGCGGCGGTGCCCGTCCTCCTCGGCGGGCGGAGCATCGAGGAGCTCGCGCACGCCCCGAGGGCGACGAGCCCCGAGCACCCGATGACGCTGGAGCTCCTCGTCAACCTGTTCTTCGGCGCGTACAACTCCAGCGATCAGACGCTCGCGAACCTCGCCATCGTGAAGATGGTGACGCTCTCTCTGCAGCACGGCAACAGCGATATGTCCGCCTTCGGATACGTCGCTTACGGGATGGTGGTGGGCCCGCTGCTCGGCGAGTACGCGACGGCCTACAGGTTCGGCAAGATGGCCATCGAGCTGGCCGACCAGCTCGACAACCTCGTCCTCCGGGCCAAGACATACCACATCTTCTCCGCGGACGTGCATAGCTGGACGCAGCCCCTGCGGCGGGCAGATCCGTATTACGACCGGGTCTACGATCTCGGGCTCCAGGCCGGCGACTGGACGGCCATGGGGTACATGATCAGCCAGAGCGGCTCGGACCGGCTCACCTACGGGATGGCCCTGCCGGAGCTCGCGCGGCTGACCGAGGTGCACCTCGCCTTCCTGGATCGGGCCAGGAGCCACGATATCATCGACATCCTCCTTGCGGGCGTGATCCAGCCCATCAAGTGCCTTCAAGGGCTCACGAAGAGCCGGCTCAGCTTCGATGACGAGGCGTTCGACGAGGCGGCGTACACCGAGAAGCACGGCGGCTCGCCCTACCACATGGGGTGGCTCACCTACGCCAAGATCCGCAATGCCTATCTGTTCGGCGACCGCGCGAGCTTCGCCGACCTGATGCCGAAGCTCGCGATCATCGAGGCCGCGCTGCCCACGCACGCCAAGGTGCCAGAGGCGACGTTCTACGCGGGGCTCATGCGGATCGCCGCCTGGGAGGCCGCCGGCGGCGCCGAGCGGGAGGAGCACGAGGAGCACATCGAGCGGCTCCTCGGGCGGATGAAGCGCTGGGCCGACGCCGGGCCGGACAACGTCCTTCACAAGCACGCCCTCCTGCTCGCGGAGAAGGCGCGCGTCGAGGGGCGGACGGCCGAGGCCATGGACCTCTACGAGCGGGGCATCGAGGCCGCGCGGCAGGCGGATTACATCAACAACCAGGCCCTCGGGAACGAGCTTTACGGCAGGTTCTGGTTCGCCCAGGGGAGGCTCGAGTTCGCGGGCATCTTCCTGCGCAGGGCGATGTACCTCTACGAGCGCTGGGGGGCGAGCGCCAAGGTGGAGGCGCTGCGCGAGGAGCTCGCGCCGCTCGTCTCGCCGGCCCTCGGCCTGCCCGCGGGCCTCGCGACGTCCTCCGGGGCGACGGCCACGGCGCTCGGCGGGCTCGCCGCGGGCGAGGTCTGCGATCTCGCCGCGGTCCTGCAGACGGCCCAGGCGATCTCCAGCGAGATCGTGCTGGACAAGGTGATCGAGCGGGTGCTTCGCAACGTGATCAAGAGCGCAGGCGCGAGCCGGGGGTTCTTGATCCTCGCGCGCGGCGAGGGGCTGACGGTCGAGGCGATGATCTCGGTCGATCCCGACGCGGTGCACCTCGGGCTCTCGACGCCCATGGAGGAGCGCCTCGATCTCGCCCGCCCTGTCGTTCACTACGTCGCGCGCTCGCGCGAGGCGGTCGTGATCGGGCGCGCGGAGGACGACCCGCGCCTCGCCGGCGATCCCCACGTGAGCTCGCGCCGGCCGAAGTCGATCCTGGGCTTGCCGCTGCTCCATCAAGGCCGCCTCAGCGGCGTGCTGTACCTGGAGAACCACGTCGCCGAGCACGCGTTCACCGCCGATCGCATCGAGCTCCTGCGGCTCCTCTCGTCCCAGGCCGCTGTCGCGGTGGAGAACGCCCTGCTCTACGCGGATCTGGAGGCGGTGAGCGCGGAGCTCCGGCGGTCGAACGAGCGGCTGGAGCAGGAGGTGAAGCAGCGCACCGAGGAGCTCTCGCAGGCCAACGCGCGCCTCTGCGAGCAGAGCGAGGAGCTGAAGGAGACCAACCTGCGCCTCCTGCACGAGCTCGGCGAGCGCGAGCGCGCCGAGCGGTCGCGCGCCGAGCTGCACGAGGCGGTGATCCGGTTCCAGCGCGAGAAGATCGCGGAGCTCTCGACGCCGCTCGTCCCGATCACGAACGACGTCATGGTGATGCCGCTCATCGGCACGCTGGACGAGGAGCGGGCGCAGGAGGTGCTGCAAACGCTGCTCGACGGCGCGACGAGGAGCCGCGCCCGGGTCGTCATCATCGACGTGACGGGGATCAAGGCGGTCGACGAGCGCGTGGCGAACGCCCTGATCAACGCGGCCAACGCGCTCCGCCTGCTCGGGGCCCAGGCCGTGCTGACCGGCATTCGCGGCGAGGTAGCGCGCGCGCTCGTCGGGCTCGACGTCGACATGACGCGCATCGTGATCCGCGGGACGCTGCAGAGCGGGATCGCCTACGCTGTCGGGCGCCAGGGCGCCGTGCTCGCGTGAGCGCCCGGCGTGAGCGCGCGATTGCCCGAGCGCGCGATTGCCCGAGCGCGCGCGGCGTCGAATCGTGTGGACACATCCGCGGCGGATCGCGCATGATGAGGTCGCGAGTTGGCCGGGGGGTCGTGCTCCATCGCGGTAGCGCTCTCGCGCTGACCGCGCGCTGACACGAGGCGCGGATCGGCCGGGCCAAAGCGGCTTCTCGCAGCAGGAGGGGTGAGGGGATGTTGAAGAGCGTCGGTCGGTTCGTCGTCGGGATCTGCATGGCGGGGCTCGCGGCCCTCGGTTGCGAGAGCAGCGGCGGCAGCGGGAGCGAGGCGCCGGCGCCCGGCGCCAGGCCGAAGCTCGCCTACATCACCAACGGCGTCGCGCCGTTCTGGACCATCGCCGAGAAGGGCGTGATCGACGGAGCGAAGGAGTACAACGCCGACGTCAGCGTGGTGATGCCGAGTGACGTCAACGACCAGATGCAGCGGGTGGAGGACCTGCTCATCCGCGGCGTCGACGGCATCGCGATCAGCCCGATCGACGCGGAGAACCAGGTCCCGCTGCTCAACAAGGCGGCCGCCAAGACCAAGCTCATCACGCAGGACTCGGACGCGCCGAAGAGCGATCGCATCGTGTACATCGGCATCGACAACTACGTCGCTGGCCGGATGGCGGGGCAGCTCGTGAAAGAGGCGATCCCGGGCGGCGGGAAGGTGGCGATCTTCGTCGGGCGCCTCGAGGGCGACAACGCCAGGAAGCGCCGGCAGGGGGTGCTCGACGAGCTCCTCGACCGCCAGGACACGAGCGGCGGAAACGACCCGCTGAACGGCGTGCTGAAGGGGGCGAAGTACACGATCGTCGCGACGCTGACCGATCAGATCGACGCGGCGAAGGCCAAGAGCAACGCCGAGGACATGATGTCGGCGCACCCGGACCTCGTGGGGCTCATCGGCCTGAACGCGTACCACACGCCGGCGCTGCTCGAGGCGCTCAAGCAGTCGGGGAAGATGAGCTCGATCCAGGTCGTCGGCTTCGACGAGCAGGACGCGACGCTGCGCGCGATCCAGGACGGCGAGGTCGTCGGCACGGTGGTGCAGAACCCGTACATGTATGGCAAGGAGTCGGTGCGCGTGCTCGCGGCGCTCGTGCGGGGCGACGACTCGGTGGTGCCCCCGAGCAAGTTCATCTCCCTGCCGGCCCGGCAGATCCGCAAGGCGAACCTCCCCGAGTTCTGGGCGGATCTGAAGCTGAAGGCGGCGAAGCCCGAGTGACGCCATCCTCGCCCGACCCGGGCGCGGCGCCCGCGCGGCGCGCTGCCACGGCCGGCGACCCCTCGTGAGAATGACGTCCTCCCCGCCCGACCCAGGCGTGACGCCGCTGCTCGCAGCGCGCGGGCTCACCAAGCGCTTCCCCGGCGTGCTCGCGCTCCGCGACGTTCACCTCACGCTCGGCCGCGGCGAGGTGCTCGGCATCGTCGGCGAGAACGGCGCCGGCAAGAGCACCCTCATGAAGATCCTCGCCGGCGTCGAGGTGCCCGACGCGGGGGAGATCGCCCTCGACGGGCGGCCCGTCGCGCTCGGCTCCGTGAGAGAGGCGCTCTCCCGCGGCATCGCGCTCATCCACCAGGAGCTCAACCTGGCGGAGAACCTCGATATCGCGGCCAACATCTTCCTCGGCCGCGAGCCGCGGCGGGGCGGCTTCATCGACGAGGGGAGGATGGAGCGCGAGGCGCGGGCGATCATGGGGCGGGTCGGCCTCTCCGGGTCGCCGCGCGCGCTCGTCGGCGGCCTTTCCCTCGGGCAGCGGCACCTCGTGGAGATCGCGAAGGCGCTGTCGGCGGACGCCCGGGTGCTCATCATGGATGAGCCCACGTCGTGCCTGTGCCCGCGCGAGGCCGAGGCGCTCTTCCAGGTCGTGCGCGAGCTCCGCGCGGGCGGCATCGGCGTCGTGTACATCTCTCATCGCCTCGGCGAGGTCGAGGCGCTGTGCGACCGCGTGCTCGTGCTGCGCGACGGCGAGAACGCCGGCGAGCTGCGGCGCGACGAGGTGAGCCACGAGCGCATCGTGCGGCTCATGGTGGGGCGCGAGCTCTCGCAGTTCTATGCGCACGTCCCGCACCCGCCGGGCGAGCCCGTGCTGGAGGTCTCCGGCCTCCGGACGGCGCGGCACCCGGAGCACGCGCTGAGCTTCACCGTCCGCGCCGGGGAGATCGTCGGTATCGCGGGGCTGCTCGGCGCGGGGCGCACGTCGCTGCTGAGGGCGCTGTTCGGCGTCACGCCGGCGGCCGGGGGCGCCATCCGCGTGGCGGGCCGCGAGCTCACCCCCCGCACCCCGCGCGACGCCATCGCCGCCGGGATCGGCCTCGTCCCCGAGGATCGCCAGCAACAGGGCATCATCCTGGAGATGGCGATCCGGGCGAACGTGAGCCTCCCGAGCCTGCAAAGGACGCAGCGCCGCGGGGTCCTCGACAGGGCGGGCGAGCGCCGGATGTCGGCGAAGATCGTCCGCGAGCTCGGCGTGAGGACGCCGAACGACGTGCAGCCGGCGCAGCACCTCTCCGGCGGCAACCAGCAGAAGGTGGTCATCGGAAAGTGGCTGTCGATGTCGCCGCGCGTGCTGCTCCTGGACGAGCCGACGCGCGGCATCGACGTCGGGGCGAAGCACGAGATCTACCAGCTCATGGAGCGGCTGGCCGCGAGCGGCATGGCCACCCTGTTCGTGTCGAGCGACATGGAAGAGGTGATGGGCATGTCCGACCGCGCGCTGGTGATGCACGAGGGGCGCATCGCCGGGGAGCTCGGCCGCGCCGCGCTGAGCGAGGAGGCGATCCTGCAGCTCGCGACAGGCAGCGGCGTCGCGGCCTGAGCCGGAGCGTTCGAGGCGGTGGCGAGGCGCGAGGTGCGAGGTGCGAGGTGCGAGGTCAGAGAAGCATGCCTGTGACGACGACACGTGATCCCCGGGCGGCGGGCGCCGAGCCCTCCGCGCCGCTCGCGCCGACGACGCGGCGGAAGGTGCTCGGCGTCTTCTGGCTCCTGCTCGCCGTGTCGCTCGGCACCGCGCTCATGAACGGCAGGTTCCTGCTGGCGGAGAACCTCGAGAACCTGATCCGCCGGACAGCGCTGTTCGGGATCCTCAGCATCGGGGCCGGCTTCGTCATCATCACGGGCGGCATCGACCTGTCGATCGGCTCCGTCGTGGCGCTCGCCGGCTGCATGCTGCCGTGGCTGCTCGCCGTCCATCACTGGCCGGCCTCCGTGGTGGTGCCGCTGCTGCTCGGCATCTCCCTGTGCATCGGGCTCGCGCACGGGCTGCTCATCACGAAGCTCCGGCTCCAGCCGTTCGTCGTCACGCTCTGCGGGCTCCTGCTCTACCGGGGCACCGCGCGCGGCATCGCGGGCGACCAGACGCAGGGGTTCGGCGTCGGGTTCGAGTCGCTGCGCTACCTGGCCGTCGGCACTCCGTTCTCCGTCCCCGTGCCGTTCCTCTCGTGGATCTCCGAGGGGCGGTTCAGCCCCTACGCTGTGCACCCGTTCACCGGCGTAAGGACGCGCCTTGCGCCGATCACGTGGATCGACATCCCGATGCCGTTCCTGCTGTTCCTCGCCATCGCGATCGCGGCGTCGATCTTCCTGAACCGCACCATCTACGGTCGTTACCTCATGGCCCTCGGCCGCAACGAGCAGGCGGCCCGCTACAGCGGGGTCGATACCGACCGGATGACGATCCTCGCCTATGTCCTCTGCTCGCTGCTCTCCTGCTTCGGGGGCATGCTGTTCGCGCTCGAGGTCAACTCGGCCCAGCCGGTCGATTTCGGCAACTTCTACGAGCTCTACGCGATCGCGGCCGCCGTCCTCGGCGGCTTCAGCCTGCGCGGCGGCGAGGGGGCGGTCATGGGCGTCATCCTCGGCACCGCGCTGATGCAGGTCCTGCGCAACGCGATCAACATGCTGGGCGTCCCGACCCAGATCGAGTTCGCGGTCATCGGCGCCGTGATCCTGAGCGGCGTCATCGCGGATGAGCTGGTGAGGCGCTACGCGGCGGCGCGGCGCAAGGTGGCTGGCTCATGAGGTCATGTCAAATGGAGAGGATCCTGAAGAACGCCTTGGCAGGAGCCCCGCTCGCTCTCGTCGCCCGCACGACAGCGCGGTAGGTACCGCTCCCGAGCTCATCCGAGGAGGGGCGCCAGCTCCACGACGGCTCGTTGAGCTGGCCGCCTCCGCTCCAGCCTTTCTCGTTGCCCACACAGCTCCCGTTCAAGTTCTCATACTGGACACGGCCGCCACCGATGCGGACCCAGGCGCCATCGCCGTTCTTCTTGTAGATGTCCACGTGCGCGTGCGCGCCGACCTCGCAGGTATCGAGCAGCGCGCCGGCGGTCATCGTGTAGACCGCCGGGGATGCGTTGGTGCTCAACGTGATCTCGCCGATCCACCTCGGGCAAGCGACGCCCGTCGTGCCGTAGGTCGTCGTGGTCCCAGAGAGCATGAACGACGTCGACGCCGTGCTGTCGCTGTCGTCGCTCGCGTCGAGGAGGCAGTCGTAGACGGACTTCGTGGCCTCGGCGACATCGTTGCGCCAGGTTGCGATGCCGGAGGTTGGATTGAGCCTGTCAGATCGTTGCTCAAGCTGAAGCCCGCGATTCCCCTTCGTGACGCGGTTGATGAAATTGTCGCTGACCCCGCCGTTCAACGGGCACGTCCCGTCCCGTTTCGAACGGGTGAGCCGCCGCGTAGAGGACGCCTCGCGTGCCCGCGTCCCGAGCACGATCGCTGAAGTCCATGATCTTGTTGGCCGTGTCGGTGGTGAGGTCTGCCAGCGCGGCGGCGGGCTCGGCAATGGCGTGGAGCGGCGCGGTCGTGCTCCACCTGTTGCTCACCGTGATGCCCGTTCTCGGGGTCGGGGACCCGAAGCGCGCCTCGAATCCCCCATTGATGGAGCCCTGTGTGGCCATGTAGTAGCTCGAATCGCCCGGGGACGCCTGCCCGGTGACCGTGCACAGCCCGCGCAACGTGTTGTTGCTGTCGCTGAGCAGGACCTGCGTATTCTCCCGGAACACGTCGGCTCCGACCGCCACACCGTCCTCCAGTTCGAACTGTCCGTTCTCGACCAGGCAGTGCTCCTTGCGAGCGGTATTGTCCCCGCTGATCGCGGAAATTTTATTGAACGTGCGGCTCGTCCGCACGAGCGCCTGCGCCGTGGTCCCGAGCGGCTCTTCGCCATCCATCATCATGTCGTCTGTCAGCGTTTCGCCGGCGCCACAACCTGCGAGCGCGGGACAGAGCACCATGACTGCGAGCGGTAGTTAGACTTTGGGCATGTTCTTCTCCTCGAGGGACGCTGCGCTTCGTCGGCATCGACGGATGCGCGAAGGCGCAGCTCCGCGCGGGCATGGCGCTGCGAAAGCGCGCCGAACGCGACGCTCCCTCGATCGGCCACCCTTACCGAGCGGACGGACGAGTAACTTGGCGATCAATACTACACAATAGTTGGATTTGTGCTATTTGGATCCGCACGGACTCGGCTGGGCGATGCGGGGACGTCCAGCGGCGAGCGGCTACCGGATCATCGCGCTGCGATGTCGAACTTCGTCACGAAGTCGCCGCGACCGAGCTGAGGTCCGCTCTCCAGCTCGACGTCGTCGAACGTCCTTCCCAACACGGCGACATGCCCTTCGGGATCGATGGCGAGCCGATGGAGCATCTGGAGGCTACCCACGACGGTCCTGCTCTGCGAGATAGATCCATCCGCAGAAAGCTGCACGACGAAGCCGGCTCCGCCCTCCGCATCCGTGGTGAGCTCTCCGCTCTCGATGTCCATCCTCCCGCCGAACAGCCCCGCAATCAAAGCGTTTCCGCTGGGATCCATTCCGACGCTCTGCGCAACGGAACCCTCGCTGCTATCGAGGAGCCGGCTGAACTCGTGGCTGCCTTCGGCATCGAACCTTGCAACGAACGCGCTGCCCCGACATTCATCGGTCTCCAGCAGGCCGCCGCCGAGATCGATGCCGCACTCGGTGGAGCCCGCGATGAGCGCGTCGCCGTTCGCGTCGATCCCCATGCCTTTGATTCTTGTCACGGTGTTGGTTGATTCCCATCGCTTGCTCCAGCGGTGGTTTCCCACAGAGTCGAGCCGTACGAGGAACAGCCCGAGAGCCAATCGGTCGTCCGGTCCGAGCGGACCTCCTCCGAAGTCGACGGAGCCACCTTGACCGCCCGAGATGATCACATCTCCAGAAGCGTCAACACCAAGCCCGTCGATGCTGATGGTGCCAACAAACTGCTTGCTCCAGAGGTGCTGCCCGGCAGCGTTTAGCTTGGCCACGAAGGCGGGCCGCTGGCCGTCGCTCGTGTTCGTCAACGACGCTCCACCGAAGTCGATGGTCCCCTCGAAATCGCCTGCGAGCACCACGTCGTCGGTCGTCGGATCGACGGTCATGTAGAGGAAGAGCGGTTTCATCCCGGACGCGCCGCCGAGCCGCTTGCTCCAGATGTGATTGCCGGCGCCATCGAGCTTCGCCACGAAGAGGGATCTGCCTCCGGTGAGCGTCGCGCCGCCGAGGTCCATCGCGCCGGCGAACGAGCCTCCGAGGATCATGTTGCACCGGGAATCGAACGCGATGCTGTCGCCGCGCTGGTCGCTCCGGTCGCCGAAGACCTTGCTGAAGACGTGGTTCCCAGCGGCATCGAACTTCGCCGCGACGACATCCATGCCCCCTCGAGGGGTCAGCTCGCCGCCGCCGAGGTCGATGCGCTGTTGCGCTATCCCCGTCATGCCGAGGTTGCCAGAGCGGTCGAACGCGACGGAGTTCAGCTCCAGGGTCCAGATGCCCTTGTCGAAAGGCTGCGCCTCGACCGGTGGACTGCACTGGCCGACGGGAAGCTCCGCGCCGCCGTCGCCGCCGTGCCCCCCTCCGCCCGTGGCGGGCGCCGCGGCGCCGCCACCGTCGGCGGCAGGTGAGTCGGCGCCCGCTCCGCCTCCGCTCGGGTCCACGACAGTCTCGGAGCACGCGCCCAGCCCCAGCGCGATCGCCCCGAGCCCGCCCCACGCCCTTCGTCGCATTCCCATGCTCCTTCGTCGATCCACGTTGCCTGCTTCGATCCGGGGAAGGTACGAGAGGCGCCCCGCCGCGTCGACACGGTGCGTAAGCCGCATCGTCGGCGCCCTTGCCAGGAGCCCGGCATCGCGGCGCGCGAGCGTGAACAGAGGGCGTGCTAAGCTGAAATATCGTCAGCGTTCCATGCGGCGCAGGAGCGAGCAGAGCGCAGGGGGCCGGGCCGCGGACCGACTGCGCCACGTGGAAACATCAACGAAATCGCTGACTTATGGTAGCCGTGGGGAGGCCCTGGCGCGGCGGCTGCCCGATCGAAAGGGGATGGCGTGATGCGGATGCGGATTTCTTGTGGTACTACAATTCTTCTCCTGGCGCTGGGGCTCGCGGGCTGCGCGTTCGACGCGGAGGAGCCCATCCTCAGCGAGTCCGCCGTCCCGTTCGGGCGCGGCGGCTCGCCCCCGCCCCAGCGCCTGAAGGCGCTCGCCGCGGGCTCGGGGGCAGCGTCGGTGTGGGGGCCGGCCGACAAGTCCTTCCTCGGCACGTCGATGACCGCGGCGTCGAGGGTCTATTTCACCGGCCACCGCGGCATCGTGTCCGAGGTGTTCTACCCGGTGCTCGACACAGTCAACACAGTCGACCTGCAGTTCCTGGTGGGGGATACGGCCAAGACGTTCGTCGACGAGGAGAAGCAGCAGAGCTACACCGTCACCCAGCCGGACAAGCGCTCGATGCGGTGGCAGGCGACGACCACCAACAGCGGTCACAACTGGCGGATCACCAAGACCGTCTTCACCGATCCGGGGCGCAACGCGCTGATCCAGCGGGTCAAGTTCGACGCGCTCAACGGCAAGAACGTCACCCAGTTCAACCTCTACCTGCTCCACAACCCGGCGATGGACAACTCCGGGGCCGGCGACTCGTCGAAGACCATCAACACGGTGACGCCGGCGGCGCGAACGATGCTCGTCGCCTCGGAGAACAGCCGCGCCTCGGCGCTGGCCATCTCGCGGTCGTGGAAGGCGGGCGCGGGCGGCCTGCCGATGGTGTCGAGCGGCTTCGTCGGCGAGACGGACGGCTGGACCGACCTGCTCGGCGGCAGCAGCGACAAGACGATGAGCTGGCGCAACGACGCCGCGAGCGGCGGCAACGTGGCGCAGATGGGCTGGATCGATCTCGGCGCGAGCGCCGTCACCAGCGTCTCGTTCGACGTGGTCCTCGGCTTCGGCACCACCGAGGGCGAGGCGACGGCCACCGCCAACGCGACCCTCGGCAGCAACCTCGCCACCCTGCAAACCACCTACGACAGCGGGTGGAATACCTACACGTCCACCAAGCTCAACAACCAGGGCGGCACCGCCGACGACCAGTACTACCTCGCGGCGATGGCGCTCAAGACGATCCAGGACAAGTCGAACGGCGCCATGATCGCCGGCATGGGCACGCCGTGGGGCGAGAGCAGCGGCGACAGCAACAACGGCGGCTACCACCTGGTCTGGCCGCGCGACCTGTTCAAGTTCGCCGGCGCGCTGGTGACGGCCGGCGACACGGCGGCCGGCACGTCGGTGGTCAATTACCTGTTCAACACGCTGCAGCAGACGAGCGACTGCGGGGCCGGCGAGTACAACGCACCCGGCTGCCCGCAGGGCTACAGCCGCGTCGGCCGCTTCCCGCAGAACGCCTGGGTGAGCGGCTGGCAGTACTGGCAGGGCACGCAGATGGACGAGCAGGCGATGCCGATCATCCTCGCCTGGCGGCTCGGCGCGGCGGTGTACAACCCGCTGTGGCCCAAGATCAAGAAGACCGCCGATTACATCGTCAACGTCGGACCGTGGACCCAGCAGGAGCGCTGGGAGGAGAACTACGGGTACTCGCCGTCGACCATCGCCGCGGAGATCGCGGGCCTCGTCTGCGCCGCGACGATCGCCCGCGCGAACGGCGACACCGCCAGCGCGGCCCGCTACATGGCCGCCGCGGACTACTGGCAGCAGAGCGTCGACAGGTGGACGTTCACCAGCACCGGACCCCACGGCGACGGCAAATATTACATTCGCATCAACCCGTCGGCGCGGAGCAACTCCGGCGCCGGGCCGCAGGTCTACAACCCGGTGTCCGGACCGGACGCGGCCATCCAGGTCACGCACGGCAACGGCGGCGGCACGCACGACCAGCGGTACATCATCGACGGCGGGTTCCTCGAGCTCGTGCGGATGGGCGTGAAGCGGCCGGACGATCCGTCGATCGTCGCGACGCTGCCGGAGTACGACGCCATCCTGAAGCGGACCATCGCGGGCAAGGGCGAGGCCTGGTTCCGCTACAACTACGATGGTTATGGCGAGAAGATCGGCGGCGCCAGCTACGACGGTCTCACCGGTCGTGGCCGGCTGTGGCCCATCTTCACCGCCGAGCGCGGCATGTTCAATATCGCCAGCACGGGGCTGGGAAGCGCCGGCACCCCGTTCCTGACGGCGGTGAAGGCGTTCTCGACGCCGCAGGGCTTCATCCCCGAGCAGGTATGGAGCGAGGCGACGCTCGTCACTGGATGGGACGTCGATCTGCCGCCGGGCGCCACGGCCGGCACCCCGACGCGGTCGATGAGCCCGCTGAACTGGGCCATGGGCGAGTACATCAGCCTTGTGGCGTCGATCCGTGCGGGCAAGGTGGTCGACATCCCGTCGGTGGTCTGCGGCCGTTACAACGCCTGCGTCGTGCAGCCCGCGGCCGGCGAGGTGGGCGTCTCCGTCAACGTGACAGCGCACACAGTGGTCGGCCAGCACGTGTATATCACCGGCAACACGGCGGCGCTGGGCAACTGGAACACCGACCTCGGCGTCCCGGTCGCTGTCGTCCCGATCGCGCCCAATATGAACAGCTACCCGGTGTGGAAGAACCGCGTCAACGTGCCGGCCAGCAGCTCCGTGCAGTACAAGTACTATCGCAAGAACGCCAATGGCAGCGTGACGTGGGAGAACCTGTCGGGCGGCGGCAATCGCACGATGGGCACCCCTGCGACGGGGACGCTCACGCTGAACGACACGGTGACCTGGTAAGCAGGCGCGGATGGCGCCGGGCGCGCGCCCGGCGATCCCCTGCAGGTCCTGCCTGGCCGACGTCGCGAGCGGCCGAACAACCGGCCGAGCTCGAGCGGGGCTGTTTCCGTCTTCCTCGCTCGCGCTCGCCGGACCCGTGACAGCCGTCGGGCGTGGCCCCCTTCCGCGTCTCCCAAGCTCATCCCTGACTTCGTGATGTGGAGGCATTCGAACACAGGGCATCTGAGCCAAGAGGTACAGAGCACACAGGGTATCCTCCTTCGGGCTTGCTGTACGTTGCGGCGCAGATCCCTCGCTTCCCTGCCAGCTTGCTTCCCTGCTACCTGCCTCCTCAGCACCTTACCTCACATCCACCTGCGTTTCACCTCCAGGAGCGCCCTGGAGCAGAGCTCGCGCGCTTGCTTCGCGCACAATCGCTGTCGGCGCGGGAACAGCGTCTCCCCTCGAGGCTGCGCGCTCCAGCTGCAGGCCGAGCAGCGCCAGCCTCTGCCCGCCTGGGTGTTGCCAGAATCACGGCATCGAGCCTCATTGAGGCTCCGGGGGCGCCGGCGAACCAACGCGACCGGCACGGACCCGATGTGTGCGTGTTGCAAATTTCTGTTAGAGAGGCGGCCGACTCTCGTGGTAGGGTGATTCTGTCCAGGGGGAGACGAGCTGTAGGTGAGTGGATGCGGGGGAGTCTTGGCGGCCATGCGCGAGGGCACGGGCTCAGCCATGTCCGCTGAACGGATCGGGGGGCCACGTTGCGTCGAAAGAAGATTCTGCTGGTCGACGATTCTCAGACCATCCTGCGCATCGAGCAGATGGCGCTGCGCGAGCACTACGACCTCATCACGGCGAACGACGGCAGCGAGGGCGTCGCCGTGGCCGTGGAGCAGCGGCCCGATCTCATTCTCCTCGATGTCGTCATGCCGCAGATGAACGGGTTCGACGCGTGCCGGCAGCTGCGCGCGGATGAGGCGACGCGCAGCACGCCGATCCTGCTCGTCACCAGCCGGAGCGATGTAGCGCACATGGAAGAGGGATTCCGGAGCGGCTGCTCCGATTTCGTCACGAAGCCCATCGACACGATGGAGCTCCTGGAAAAGGTCAGGAGCTGCCTTGGCGACTGACACCGCGCTCAGGGCATCCGAGGACGCACATCGCGCGCCTCCCAGCGACGCCGAACGCGAGGAAACGGCCAGGCCGTCCGAGCGCACGATACCGTCCTTCTCTGTCGCACCGCCGAGCTGGCGCTCGCTGCCGGAGAGGTCCCACCACGTCATGCCGGGCCAGCTGTTCGCCTCGTCCGAGCCGACCTCGGTGACCACCATCGTTGGGTCATGCGTGGCGATCTGCCTGTGGGACGCCACCACCGGCGTCGGCGGGATGAACCATTACGTGCTTCCGGAATGCCCTGGCCCGGCGGTGGCCTCGGTCCGCTTCGCCGGTATCGCGTGCCAGCGCCTGCTCGATCAGCTCGTGGAGCTCGGGGCCTCCAGCCGGGCGCTGCAAGCGCGGGTCGTCGGGGGCGCCTGCCTGATCTCCGCGTTCCGGGAGCGCGGCACCCACCTCGGCGCGCAGAACGTCGATGCAGGGCTCGCGTTCCTGCGCGAGCAGGGGATACGGATCGCCCAGCTCGACACGGGCGGGAGCCGGGGGCGCAAGATCGTCTTCCGGACGAGCGACGGCGCCATCTCGATCCAGCCGCTGTGAGCCTCATGGACAGCGATCGCGACGAGCTGCTCCAGACGTTCCTGCCAGAGGCGCACGAGATCGTCGACGAGATCGAGCGCGCGCTGCTGCAGCTCGAGACCGGCCGCGACGCTCACGAGGTCCTCCTGCGCCTCTTCCGCGCCACCCACACGCTCAAGGGGAGCGCCGGCTCGGTAGGGCTCGCTGGCTTGAGCGAGCTCGGGCACGCGGCGGAGGACGTCATCGAGGCGCTCTGCGGCGGCGACCTCCCGCTGACGACGCCCGTTGTCTCGCTGCTGCTCGAGACGGTGGACGCAGCCCGCCGGCTCGTCACCGAGGTCGAGCGGGGACAGGCCGAGCGCAGCACCGCCCACAAGGCGGTCATCGCGCGTCTCCAGGAGGCGCGGCGCGGAGGGCCAGAGGCGCCGCAGGGCGCGTGGGTGACGAGCGCACTCCGCGCGACCGATGACGACGCCGACGGAGCGGCCAGCATCAAGAGCATCCGTGTCGTCGTCGAGAAGCTGGATCGGATGGCGGATCTCATCGGAGAGCTCACCCTCGGGCGGAACAGGATCGTGCGGACGCTCCGCGGGGTGCGCGGAGAGGCCGGCGCTGCGCTGCGCGACGAGATGGAGGAGCAAGATCGGCTCTGCAAGGAGCTGGAGGAGGCGGTGCGCGCCGCGCGCATGGTGCCTGTCGGCCCCTGGTTCCGGTACTACGAGCGCACGGTGCGCGATCTCGCCCACGCGCACGGCAGGCAGGCGCGCCTGGTCGTCCTGCACGGCGACGTCGAGGTGGACACGGCCGTGGTCGAGCGGTTCCGGGACGCCCTCACGCACCTGCTGCGCAACGCCATCTGTCACGGCATCGAGGCGCCCGAGGCGCGGCGCGCCGCGGGCAAGGACCCCTGCGGCACGATCGCCCTGCACGCCGCGCACGAGCGGGGCGGCATCGCGCTCCGCATCTCCGACGACGGCGCCGGCATGAGCCGCGAGCGCATCGCCGCCCGGGTCCGCGCGCTGGGGAGGCACCCTGCGCCCGACGCGCTCCCCGATCAGGAGCTCTTCAGCCTCGTGTTCGAGCCCGGCTTCTCCACGGCGGCGGAGGCGTCCCACCTGGCGGGGCGCGGCATGGGCATGGATGTCGCGCGGCGCTGCGTGGAGTCGATCCAGGGCACGATCCGGATCGAGAGCCGCGAAGGGCACGGCACGTCGCTGCTGATCCAGCTCCCGCTCACCCTGGCCACCATCGAAGGGCTCTCCGTCGGGATCGGCGACGAGCGGTACGTGATCCCGCTCCACGCGGTCGTCGCCTGCTGCGATCTGCCGCGCGGCGCGCTCGCGCACGACGGCGCCCAGGGGCTCATGGTCCGGCGCGGACGCGCGCTGCCGTGCGTCCGCCTCCGGGCGCTCTTCGGGCTCGGCGGTCCTCCTCCGCCGGAGGAGCGCGTCGTCATCGTCGCGCACGACGGCGCCGAGGCCGGCCTCGTTGTCGACCTCCTCGACGGCGAGGGGCGCACGGTGGTCAAGCCGCTCGGCCAGCTCTTTCGCCGCGTTCCGGGCATCTCCGGCTCGACCATCCTCGGCGACGGCGGCGTGGCGATGATCCTCGACGTCGACGCGCTGCTCGGCGGCGTCCTCAGGGACGTGGTCCCGGCCGACGCCCTCGACGAGCGCAGGGCAGCGCCGTCGGCCGCCGGAGGCGTCCCAGGATGATCGGGCGCCCCGGCGCGCAGGGCGCCCGTTTCCACTCTCTCTTTATGGAGGCGTCATGATCTCCGACGCGTCGAGCCCCGTGTCGCAATACATCTCCTTCATCATCGCGGGGGACGAGTACGCGGTGAACATCCTCCGGGCGCGGGAGATCGTCGAGCACAGCCGCACATCGCGGGTCCCGACGATGCCGGCGTGCATCGTCGGCGTCATGAACCTCCGGGGCCGCGTGGTGCCGGTCATCGATCTCGCGGTCCAGCTCGGGCTGCCGCCGACGAGGGTGAGCCGGTGGACCTGCATCCTCATCGTCGAGGCCGAGCTCGACGGCGAGAACACCCGCCTCGGCCTGCTCATCGACGGCGTGGGCGATGTGCTCGCGGTCGCCGAGGATGAGATCGAGACCGCGCCGACCTTCGGCACGCAGGTGCGCGCGGATCATCTGCTCGGGCTGGCGAAGGTGGGCCAGAAGCTCGTGCTGCTGCTCAACATCGACCGCATCCTCTCGCCGGCGGAGCTCCTGGCCTCGACGGCGCTCGACCCCCGGGCCCACGGGGCCTCGCCGGCGCTCCCGGGCAGCCACAGGGCGCTGACCGGCCAGGGGGGCAGGCCATGATCTCGATCGCCGAGCTGAGCCCGCGCACGCTCAGCGATGAGGAGTTCGTGCTGTTCCAGAGGCTCGTCAAGCGCCTCTCGGGCATCGCGCTGGGCCCGCAGAAGAAGCCGCTCCTGGTCTGCCGCCTCGGGCCCCGGCTCCGCGCGCTCGGGCTCCGCAGCTTCGGCGAGTACTACCGCCGCGTGATCGCGGCGGACGGCGAGGCAGAGCTCGTGCACATGCTCGACTGCATCTGCACGAACGAGACCCATTTCTTCAGGGAACGCGAGCAGTTCGAGCTCCTCGAGCGCGAGATCCTCCCGGCGTGGCGCGAGAGCGCGGGCCATGGAGCGCCCTTCGCGCGCGGCCCCCGCCCGCTGCGCGCCTGGAGCGCGGCCTGCTCGACAGGGGAAGAGCCGTACTCGATAGCGATGACGTTGCTCGACAGCCTGCGCTCTCCGGATCGCGGCGGCGCGGCAGGACAGGCGCCGCCACGGGCAGGCGACGCGCCTCTGGCCGCCCCGGGGATCTGCATCCTCGCGACGGACCTGTCCGTCCGCGTGCTCGACCAGGCGCAACGCGCTGTGTGGCCGATCGAGCGGGCCTCGGAGATCCCGGAGGAGCGCCTGCGCGCCTACATGCTCCGCGGGACGGGCGCGAGCGGGGGCCTCATGAAGGCCCGGCCGGAGCTGCGCAGGCTCATCACCTTCCGGCGCTTCAACCTGCTCGACGCGGCGCCCAGGCGATTCGGGCTGTTCGATCTGATCTTCTGCCGCAACGTCCTCATCTACTTCGACGCCGCGACGAAGGCGTCGATCGTGACGAGGCTCATCGCCAGCCTCGCGCCTTCAGGGCACCTGTTCCTCGGACACGCCGAGGGCCTCCACGGGACGGACCACCGCGTGCGATGCGTCGCGCCGTCAGTTTATCGGCTCCAGCCCCCGGAGGGGCTCGAAGGAAGCCCCAAACCATCCAGCCCGGAGCATGCATCATGCTTGCGCATATCGGAGTAGGCCGGAAGCTCTATCTCGGCTTCGCCGCCATGGTCGTCATCGTCCTCGGACTGGCGGGCACGGCCTACAAGAATTTCGCGGAGCTCGACGAGGCCCGCTCATGGGACCAGCACACGTACGAGGTGATGCTCGAGACGAGGGAGATCATGAGGTCTCTGCTCGACACAGAGACAGGGGAGCGCGGCTTCGTCATCACCGGGGTGGAGTCGTTCCTGGAGCCGTACCGCAGCGGGCGCGACCGGTTCGACAAGCACCTGAGTCGTGCCCGGGAGCTCACCAGGGACAACCCGCGCCAGCAGGAGCGCCTCGACAAGGTCGCGAAGGACCACAGCGAGTGGCATTCCTCCGTGCTGGATCCGACACTCCAGCTCCGCCGCATGGCGGATGAGGCGAAGGCGCCGGCGGATCGCGCCTTCGACGAGGTCAGGCAGGGGCGAGGGAAGATCCTCATGGACCAGATGCGCGCGTCGCTCAAGGAGATCGACGACGAGGAGCTCGCCCTCCTCGGCCAGCGGCAGGCGGCGACGAACGCGCTCGTCACGACGATGTACGCGACGCTGCAGGTAGGAGGTCTGCTCGCGCTCGTCGTCGCCGTCGTGCTCGCCATCTTCTTCAGCAGGATGGTCCTGGTGCCGCTCACCCAGGCTGTGTCGATCCACCAGCGCATCGCCGAGGGCGACTTCACGGGCGACGTCACGGTGAAGAGCTCCGACGAGTTCGGCCAGATGCTCGGCGCCGTGAAGGCCATGTCGGAGCGCCTGGCGGGCCTCATCGGCGAGGTCCGGAGCGGCGCTGTCTCGGTCTCCTCGGTCTCGGTGCAGCTCTCGGCGACGGCGCAGAGCCTGTCGCAGGGCACCAGCGAGCAGGCGGCGTCCGTGGAGGAGACGACGGCCAGCCTGCAGCAGCTGAGCGGCACGATCGCGAAGAACGCCGCCAACTGCAAGCAGGTCGAGGAGACGGCGCACCGGAGGACGAAGGACGCGGAGCAGAGCGGTCAGGCGGTCCGGGAGACCGTCGACGCGATGAAGGCGATCACCCAGCGGATCGTGATCATCGAGGAGATCGCGTACCAGACGAACCTGCTCGCCTTGAACGCCGCGATCGAGGCGGCCCGCGCGGGCGAGCACGGCAAGGGCTTCGCCGTGGTCGCCACGGAGGTGCGGCGGCTGGCCGAGCGAAGCCGGGACGCGGCGAAGGAGATCGGCTCGTTTGCCGCGTCGAGCATCACCGTCGCGGAGCGCTCGGGGCAGCTCATCGCGGAGCTCGTCCCGTCGATCCGGGAGACAGCGGAGCTCGTGCAGGGCGTCGCCGCGGCGTCCAAGGAGCAGTCGAGCGGCGTGGCCCAGATCAGCGGGGCGGTGGAGCTGATCGAGCAGGCCACGCAGCGCAACGCGGCGATCGCCGAGGAGCTCGCCAGCACGGCCGCCGAGCTCTCGGCCCAGGCGGAGCAGCTCCAGAACGTGATGGCGTCGTTCCGACTGTCGCAGGAGGGCGACGGCGGCTCGGGCCATAGGCCCGCGGCGCCGGGGCGTCTACCGGGCCGCCACGGCGGCAAGGCGCTGTGGAAGCCGCCGCAGAAGGGCCGCCCGAGCGGCGGCGCATCGAGCAACGGGCGCGTGCAGCACGCGGCGGACGATCAAGACTTCGTCCCGTTCTAGCCTGGAGCGGTCCTCTGCCTGGGGCGCCGCTCAGCGCTTCATGAGCCCCAGGATCACCTGCTCGGTCTGCTCGACGAGCGCCGCCACCAGCTCGGCCGCGGGCCGCGGCCTGGCGAGGGCGGCGCTCTGGCCCGCCCAGAGGGACAGGTGGTCGTCGCGCTCCGCGGCCGCGGCGGCCCGGCGGATGGGCTGGGTGAGCCAGTTCTGGACCGGATACTCCGGCACGTCGGCCTCGTGCGGCGTCATCGCCTCGACGAACTCGTTGACGAGCCCGCGCGCGGTGCGGCCGGAGAAGACCCGCGTGAGCACTGTCGTGCGCGCGCGCGGCGACGCCAGCGCGCGGCGGTGGCCGGCGCTCGCGCCCGACTCGTCGCAGGCGAGGAAGGCCGTCCCGATCTGCACCCCGTCGGCGCCGAGCGCGAGCGCCGCCGCCACGCCGCGGCCGTCCGCGACCCCGCCCGCGGCGACCACCGGGGCCCGCACGGCGTCGACGACCTGCGGCACGAGCGACAGCGTGCCCACCAGCGACTCGCGCNCTGCGGCACGAGCGACAGCGTGCCCACCAGCGACTCGCGCACGGGTCGCAGGAACGCGCCCCGGTGCCCGCCGGCGTCGCTGCCCGAGGCCACGATGACGTCGATGCCGGCCTGGTCGAGCGCGATCGCCTCGTCGACAGTGGTGGCGGTGCCGAGGAGGGCGATCCCGCGCGCCTTGGCCGCGTCGATGACGTGGGCGGGCGGGACCCCCATGACGAAGCTGAGGACCTGCGGCCGCGCGTCGATCGCGGCCTCGACCTGCTCCTCGAAGCGCGGGGTGAATGCGCTGGGCAGCTCGGGGTCGGGGAGGTCGAGCTGCCGCAGGATCGGGCGGAGGCGCGCCACGTGCCGCTCGAGCTCCGCGGGCGCGACGGTGGACGGCTCGCCGGGCTGCGGGACCCACAGGTTCAGCGCGAACGGGTGCGGCGTGAGCCGCCGGAGCTCGGCGACGAGCTCGACGATCTGCGGCGGGGACAGGAAGTGGGCCCCGAACGAGCCGAGCCCACCGGCGTTCGAGACGGCGGCCGCCAGCGCCGCCGTGGACAGGCCGCCCCCGAAGGGGCCCTGGACGATGGGGAGACGCAGGCCGAGGTGTCGTGTGAGGCGCGTATCGGTCCACATGGTCGAGCTCTCTCTCTCAGGTGGGGCAGAGGGTCGCGACGTCGACCGGGCACGTCAGGGTGCGGAGCCAGTCGGTGGCGAGCGCGTCGACGGCGGCGGCCCCGGCTGTGTCGGTGGCTGCCTTGATGGCGTCGAGGAGGTCCTGCGTGCGCGCGGCCTTGCCCACATTGGCTGTGTAGAACCCGGCGAGGGCCCGGTCGAGCACGTCGACGCCGATCGTCTCCGCGACCTCGCGGAAGAAGAACGCTCCCTTCATGTAGGGCACGGACGACCAGAGCGGGTGATCCAGGATGTCGATCGCATTGCACGTGTCCGGCAGCGCGATGGCGTTCCTGTCGGCCGCCGGATCGCAGACGGACTGGAGCGTGCATTCATAGTCGGCCCACGCGTCGACGCCGGCCTCCTCGAGCGCGCGGGCCGCGAGGTACGAGGCGGTGCCTTCGGAGAGGATGAAGTCCTCCCAGCAGGCGATGCGCACGCCGTTGCCGAACCAGCCGTGCGCTGCCTCGTGCGCGTTGACCTCCTCGCTGTAGAGAGAGCCGCTCGAGACGTGCCAGAACGGGTGGTGCTCCATGCCGCCGTAGTCGCCGCCGCCCCAGTCGGCCGAGACGGTGCCGACGCTGTCGCCGAAGGGGTAGGGGCCGTACGTGGTCTCGAAGAAGTCGAACACCTCGACGAGGTGCCCGGTGCCGCTCGCCGCGTCGGCCTCCTGGCCGGGCAGGTGCCACACGCTCACCCGGGTGCCCGCCGTCGTGGTGCCGAGCTCCACGCGCGTGAGCTCGTCGACGGCGATCGCGGGCATGTAGGAAGGCGCCGCGGCGGGGATGCTCTCGGGGTAGACAGCGGTCATGCCCTCCGGCACCCCGGTCACGCGCAGGGTGAACCGCACGCCGTCCGCGGGATCGGGCTTGCACGGGAAGAGGTTGCCGCAGAAATAGGGCCAGAGGAACGAGACACCCGACCCGGGCATCCACCCGTCGAAGTCTGCGTGGGGCTTGAAGGCGTAATCGATGATGATCGTTGCGTCGCTCCCTGTCGACGGGACACCGACGTCGAGCTGGCCAGAGCTCACCGCGTGCGCGAGGGCGCCCGACGGACCGGTGACGGACGCGATGTCGAGGTCGCCGATCTGGAAGGAGGCGGCGGTGCTGTCCGACGCGGCGAGCACGAGGGTCGCCCGACCCGTGAGGCTGGCGAGGTCGAGCTCGAGGGCGGTCGACAGGATGTCGCGCGTCCAGTCCTCGCCGGCCGGCGGCGTCGCGTCGCCGCCG
>NZ_JEMA01000714.1 GCF_001589285.1 Sorangium cellulosum
ACCGACGTCACGGCGCTTCGGCCCGCCAGCGAACCCGTTCTCTCGGCCCCCCGCGCGCTCACCATACCCCCTGGATTCGCGCGCCGATATCGCTCCCATTCGCCACGGGTGAGACATCGACATGATCCTGAGCCGGCGTGAATCGCAGGAAGGAGAAGTCCGTGAGGAACGACGCGGCGGTCACGGCACCGACGACACCGCCGGTGATCACCGCGGCCAGACCGGCGCGGCCGTGCATGTTGCGCGCGTCCAGCAGGCGCGCCAGCTCGCCACACGGCGAGTCCCGAGGCGCTTGCCAGCACATCGACGCGCTCGATGACGGCTCACTTTGGAGCCGAGCTCGCCGGGCGCTCAGATCGTCGTCGAGCTTGCCCGCCCGGACCATGAGGATGGTGCCCACCGTCACGCCAGCCGTCGTGACGGCGATCCCCGTGATGCGCAGCGTCCCCGGCCAGGAGGCCCACGGGCTGGGAGTCTGCGCGCGCGCAGCGGGCAACGTGCGCAANTCTGCGCGCGCGCAGCGGGCAACGTGCGCAAGGGGGGCGGCGTCGCTGGTGCGGTGTCCTTGGCGCTGCTCGCCTCGTTGGCGCTGCTCGCCACCGCAAGGGGGAGCAGCTCCAGCGTCATCTCGTGCTCCGCGCCCACCACGCTGCGGAAACTCTGAAACGCCTCCGTGCGGCCCGGTGCGTGAGCCCGCACCATGACGTGCTTGCCCGGCTCGAAGAAGAGCGT
>NZ_JEMA01000715.1 GCF_001589285.1 Sorangium cellulosum
GGCGTGGGCGCGGCCGGCGGCGCGGGCGCGGGCTCCTTCTTCGCAACCTCCGCGGCGCCGGGGAGGCGGGGCGCGCCGCCCTCTCGATGCCGCTCGGCCGGCGGCAGCGCGGCGGCAGCGCGCGCTTGCCAGGCCCGCGCGGCGAACTGCGCGTCGAACAGCACGCGGAAGAAGCACGCGAAGGCGAACCAGAGCCTCGTGGACCAGGGGAGCGGGGGATCGTCGAGATCGGCCACGGCGAAAGCCTAACGCCGGGCGTCGCGATCGGCACAGAGACCGGCGAGCGGGGCCCGCCGCGCGGGTCTCCGCCGGGCCGGTCAGAACGTCGCCCGGAGGACGGGGAAGCGGACCTCGTGCCCCTGCGCCACGCCGAACTTGAACATTTCGTCCTGCGAGTAGAGCGGCTTGAGCGAGAGCGCCGGCATGCCGAGCGCGACCTGGCCCGGCGTGATGTCGACGAGGCCGAGCCGGGGCTGCTCCCAGCGGGCGCCCCGGAGGAACGGCGCTGCGTCCGTCGTGAGCTGAACGTTGATGCCCGGCTGGGGGGGCTCCGCGGCCGGCTCGTTGCGAATGGGCTCGCTCTGGTCCGTCTCCGGCGGCTTGTACGCGGTGGCGTTCAGGGTGACGATCAGGGTCGGGATGACCAGCGCCATGCCGCCGGCGAGCATGTAGAGCGGCACCTCTGCGGGAGGCTCCGAGGCCTCGATGAAGTAGCCGGCGACGCCGCCGCCCGCCGCGCCGAGCCCGCCGAAGACGAGGTAGGGCCAGCCGCGCTCGACCCCGATCGCGCCCATCGTCAGCATCACGACCTCACCGCCGAGCAGCGCGCCGCCGACGATCCCCTTGCCGGTGACGCTCACCCTGTCGCTCGCGTTCGCATCCTGGGCGCTCGCGCGCTCGGGAGCGCCGGCGAGCACCGCCGCCGCCACCGACGCCCCTGCCAGACAATGCGCTGCCTTTCGATTCATGCGGTTGATCGGCATCGTGTTTTCCCCGTGTCGATGATCGCGGAGCCTGCGAGGGCTGGAGCCCCGGGCCGCCGCCGGCGCGCTCCCGCGGCCCGGCGCCCGGTCCGGCCGGTCGGCGACCCGCCTGGGCCGTCGCGCCGTTCTCGATTTCTGAACCGCTGGCGGAGCGAGCCTCCTCTTTCCTCCAGCGAAGCCGGTCGCGCGAGCCTAGCACGGGTTTCGAGGCGCCGAACCGCTGCATTGCCCGTCCGGAGGATGGGTGGTATGGGTCCACCGGAATCGGGCCGCAGCCCGCCGCCGCGTGTCGCGGGGAGCACGGCAGCCTTCGAGGGAGCACCGCTATGGGCCGCATTGGACCGCTGGAAATCGCCCTTCTCATCGGGCTCGCCCTGCTCCTCTTCGGCGCGGGGAGGATCGCAGATGTCGGCAAGGGCATCGGCGAGGGCATCCGGAATTTCAAGAAGGGCATCAAGGACGACGACGACGAGGACGCCTCGAAGCAGCTCCCCGCCAAGACGGACGCGAAGGAAGAGGACACACACAAGCCCGTGTAGTCCCCGCCTCGCGGCGCGGCGCGGCGCGTAGAGACGCGTAGAAACGCGCGCCAGCGCCGCGCGACGCTGGTCGACGCTCGCTGGCGCGCGTCTATACTCGAGCGCCGTATGCCTCACCGACTCCTGGAGCGCATCGTCAAGGCGCTCGTGGTCTCCGCTGCGTTCCCGCTGGCAGCGTACTTCGTTCTTCAGTTCGGTCCCGGGGGGCTCTGGCGAGGGTTCGAGCCGGCGCTCGCGGTCACCGGTCAGGTGGCCAAGGCGCCGTACGACCTCACCCGCCTCGAGGCCGTGAACGAGACGCTCAAGATGATCCGCGACAAGTACGTCGAGCCGGATCGCGTCAAGCCGAAGGAGATGCTGCTGTCCGCGCTGAACGCGGTGCAGCGCGACGTCGCGCAGGTGATCGTCCTCAATGAGGATCCCAACGAGGTCACCGTCCGCGTCGAGACCAGCGAGAAGAAGTTCCGGATCGACAACATCCAGGGCCCCTGGGACGTCTCGGCGCGCCTGCGCGAGGTCTTCGGCTTCCTGCAGAAGAACCTCAAGGGCACCGAGGTCGATCTCCGCGAGGTCGAGTACGCCGCGTGCAACGGCATCCTGCACACGCTCGATCCGCACTCGTCGTTCCTGAGCCCCGAGGCGTACAAGGAGATGAACCTCTCCACGTCGGGCGCGTTCGGCGGGCTCGGCGTCGTGATCTCGATCCGCGACCAGATGCTCACGGTGCTGAACCCGATGCCCGACACGCCCGCGGGCAGGGCGGGGCTCAAGCGGCTCGATCGGATCGTGAAGATCAACAACGAGTCGACGCTCAACATGCCGCTGGACGACGCCGTGCGGCGGCTCCGCGGCGATCCCGGCACCCCGGTCACCGTCTGGGTGACCCGCGAGGGCGAGGGCGGGTGGCATGCCCCGAAGGCGTTCGAGCTGACCCGCGAGGTGATCAAGGTCCGGTCCGTCGAGTCGCGCGCCCTGGAGGGCGGCGTCGGCTACGTGCGGCTGAAGACGTTCCAGGCGACATCGACCGCGGAGCTCGACGCGGCGCTCGACGGCCTGCGCAGCAAGGGGCAGCTGAAGGGG
This sequence comes from Sorangium cellulosum, assembly GCF_001589285.1. Classification (GTDB taxonomy): domain Bacteria; phylum Myxococcota_A; class Polyangia; order Polyangiales; family Polyangiaceae; genus Sorangium; species Sorangium cellulosum_G. The sequence continues at coordinate 2,603 of NZ_JEMA01000715.1, forward strand.
CTCGTGCTCGATCTGCGGGGCAACCCGGGCGGCCTGCTCGATCAGGCCGCGCGCATCGCCGACAAGTTCCTCAACGACGGCGTCATCGTCTCGACGGTCGGCGCCTCCGAGGGGCGCGAGGAGAAGCGCGCCAAGGGCCCCGGCACGGAGCCGCCGTACCCGATCGTGGTGCTCGTGAGCGGCAACAGCGCGAGCGCGAGCGAGATCGTGGCGGGCGCGCTGAAGAACAACGACCGCGCCGTCATCGTGGGCTCGCAGACGTTCGGCAAGGGCAGCGTGCAGCTCGTGTTCCCCGACGTCACGGCGGAGAAGGCGGCGCTCAAGCTGACGATCGCGCAGTACCTCACGCCGGGCGACATCTCGATCCAGGGCGTCGGCGTGACGCCGGACATCGAGCTCGACCCGATGACTGTCGACGAGCTCGAGATGGACCTCACCGTGCAGAAGGACGGCCTCCGGGAGCGCGATCTCTCGGCGCACCTCTCGAACGCGCGCGCGGCGGCGGCGGGCAAGCCGTCCGAGGTGGTCCGCTACCAGCTCACGAGCGCCGAGCGCGAGGAGATGCGCGATCGCGGCGGCGACATCGACGAGGACTTCGCCCTCGACTTCCCGATCCGCTTCGGGCGCGAGCTCGCCGCGCGGATGCCGCCGAGCACGCCGAGGCTCCAGCAGCTCCGGGCGGTGCACGACTACATCGAGCAGGTCGGCAAGGAGGAGCTGGGCAAGGTCGCGGCCGAGCTGGCGAAGCTCGGCGTCGACTGGTCCGACGCGCCCGAGGGCGCGACGGCGGCGGCCAGGTCCGAGCTCGACGTGAAGGTCGAGACCGATCGCGCGAACGCCGAGGTGACCGCCGGCCAGCCGATGGAGCTCCGGGTCACGGTCAAGAACAACGGCAAGCAGCCGGTCTACCGGCTCCGCGGGACGACGGAGAGCGACAACCTCTACTTCGACAGCAAGGAGCTCATCCTCGGCAAGATCGCCCCCGGCCAGACGAAGACGGCGAAGGCGCCGCTCGGCTGGTGCGAGGTCGAGGGGCGCAAGGTCGGCTCGACGAAGCCGAGGAGGGCCAACGAGAAGCGCGCCTGCAAGATCCCGATGGACGCCCTCTCGCGGAGCGACGGCGTCAAGGTGAAGTTCGAGGTCGCCGGCGCGCCGGAGCCGGCCCCTGTCGAGATCCGGCCCACGGTGCGCGCGCTCGAGCGGCCGCTCTTCCAGTACGCCTACCAGATCGTCGACGACCGCGAGGGCAACGGCGACGGGCTCATCCAGAAGGGCGAGCGGGTCAGCATGTACCTGACCGTCAAGAACGTCGGCAAGGGCCCGTCGTACGAGACGCAGGCGAACATCGCGAACCTCTCGGGCGAGGGGCTCATGCTGCACGCCGGGCGCTTCGACGTCTCGAACATCAAGCCGGGCGACGTGCGCAAGGTGGTCTTCACCTTCGACGTGGAGCCGGCGCTCTCGGAGCCCGAGGCGACGCTCACGCTCTCGGTCGGCGATCGCGATCTTCGCGAGTTCGCCAGCGAGAAGGTGAAGATCCCGATCGTGCCGCGCGTCCAGATCAATGGCGGCGGCTCCACCGTGAAGGCCGGGGCGCAGGGGGCGACGCTGCTCCCGTCGCCCGAGGCGAGCGCGCGCGGCTTCGGCAGGCTCCCTGCGGGCGCCGTTGTCAAGGTGCTCGGCGAGGCGCCCGGCGGGTTCCTCAAGGCCGATCTCGGCGCCAACCGCTTCGCGTTCGTCGCGGCGCGCGAGGTGACCCAGGGCGGCGGGCCGGCGCCCGCGGTGGTCGCGTTCGAGGACGTCTACTCGCACGCGCCGCCGACGCTCGACATCGCCGCCGCGGCGCTGGCGACGACGGCCGGCACCGTGAAGATCACGGGGACGGCGTCGGACAGCGAGCGGCTGCTCGACACCTTCATCTTCGTCGGGTCGCGCAAGCTCTACTACAAGTCGAACCGCGACGGCGCGGACCCGAAGAAGGCGGAGTTCTCGTTCGAGGCGCCGCTCCGGCCGGGGGTCAACGTGATCACCGTGGTCGCGCGCGAGACGCCGGACACGACAACGCGGCGCACGCTCGTGGTGCGCAAGGACGGGCCCGACGGCTCGATCTTGAAGACCCCGAAGTCCGACAACCCGGTGGACGACTGGATTGCGGAGCGCGGGGGCGAGGACTAAGCCGCGGCCATGGATCACGGGCGTAACGAGCGGTGCTTCGCCGGGCAGAGTAGCCCGGCGAGGTGGTGCTCCGTCGGGCTGCCCTGCCCGGCGAGGATCTGGTAGCTTCAACGCGTGGGACTCCTCGCCTGGCTGGGCCTGAAGCAGGGGGGCTCGTTCCCGAACCTCGACGCCCTCCTGAAGGAGCTCCGCACGGCGCTCCCGGACGACGAGGCGGTGGTCCTCCGCTACATCGCGACCGTCATCGTCCTGCTCGGCAAGGTCGCCTGCGTGGACGGCCGCTTCTCCTCCAAGGAGGACGAGCTGCTCCGCGAGCTGCTCACGCACATCGACGGGCTCGCGCCGAGCGGCGTCGACGCTGTGTTCAACGCCCTCCAGGGCAAGCTGCCCGCGCTCCAGGAGGGCGAGGTCGATCGCTGCTACCGCGAGCTCAAGGCGCTCTGCAACGCCAGCGAGCGGGCCGAGGTCGTGCGCCTCTTGATCCGGCTCGCCGCCGCGGACGGCGCGCCCACGCCGGCCGAGCGCGCGGAGATCACGAGCATCGCGGAGGAGATCGGCGTCCCCCTCGCCGAGATCGAGCCGGATCTCGCCGGTCAGGCCGGCGTTCAGGACGGCTCCCCGGCGGCGCCGGACGAGCAACGCGAGCGCGACGGCGAGACCCGGGGGTGAGGGGAGCCGGCGCGGAGCCGCCGCGCCGCTTCGCGGATCCGTCGTGGAGCCGCCGCGCCGATCCGTCGCGGAGCCGCCGCGCGGATCCGCGGATCAGTCGCGCGTGTCTCGCGGCTCGGCGGCGCTCTCGGCGCTCGAGGCGCGGCCCGCGGCGCCGAGCGCGCGGCGCTGCTTCAGCGCCGTGAGCGCCACGAACAGGACGAACAGGACGGCCCCGAGCACCGCCACGAGCACGCCGAAGTTGAAGAGGTAGTGCGCGCCCGCCGCGCCGCCCACCCCCATCAAGAAGATGCCGAGCAGCGCGATGCCCGCGCCGATGACCGGATCGGGGCCGGCGTCGTTCTCCGAGGTCGCACGCGAGAGCCCGCCCCCCTGCACCCCGCCAGCCTCGTTGCTCATCGGATGGCTCACACGAGGAGCTTAGCAAACTGGTCAACCGCCCGAAACCCGCGAGAGCCGGACCCGGGCTATGCTGCGCGGGTGAGCACGCCCACCCACCCCCTGAACGACCGTCCCTCGCCTCCAGCGTCACCCGACTTCGCAGGGCGCCGCGTCATCACGTTCGAGAGCCGCCGCGCTGCCGAGATGGCCTCGCTGATCCAGCGGTACGGCGGGGCGCCCGTCACCGCGCCGGCCCTCCGCGAGGTCACGATCGAGCGCAACGAGCGCGCGCTCGACTTCGCGCGGCGCCTCACGGGCGCCGAGCTCGACCTCGTGATCCTGTTGACCGGCGTCGGGACCAGGGCGCTCGTGGCCGAGGCGGCGCCCGCGCTCGAGCCCGCTCGGGGTGAGGGCATTGCGTCCGACCAGGACGGTAACGCGGGGGCCCAGGGCGTCTCCCTCATGGCTGCGGCCCTGTCTTCCGTGCAGCTCGTGGTGCGCGGTCCCAAGCCGGCCGCGGCGCTGCGCGAGCTGGGCGTGACCCGGTTCGTCACCGTGCCCGAGCCGAACACCTGGCGAGAGATCCTCGAGGTCGTCCGCGGGCTCGGCGACCTGAGCGGCAAGCGCATCGCCGTGCAGGAGCACGGGGCGCCGAGCCACGAGCTCTACGCCGGGCTCGAGGCGGCCGGCGCCCGGGTGACGCCGGTGCCGGTGTACCGGTGGGCGCTCCCGGACGACACAGCGGCCCTCCGGCAGGGGCTGCGCTTGCTGGCGGACGGCGGCGCGGCGATCACGCTGTTCACGAGCCGCGCGCAGGTCGAGCACGCGCTCCTCGTGGCGGCCGAGGAGGGGCTCGTCGAGCGGCTGCGCGCCGGGCTCGCGCGGGGCGTGGTGGCGTCGATCGGGCCTGTCTGCACGGAGGCGCTCCGCGCGGAGGGGATCGAGCCGGATTTCGAGCCCGAGCACCCGAAGATGGGCCACCTGGTCAAGGCGGCGGCCGCGCGCTCGGGCGAGATCCTCGCGCGCAAGGGGAACCAGGGCGACGCGCCCGCGTCGGCTCAGTCCTCGTCCTCTTCGTAGGCGGACTGCGCCACCGTCGCCGGCCGCGCCTCGGGGCGGGGCGCCGCGCCGGCGATCGCCGCGGCCGCGCGCGGCGCGTCCGTGTGTCCCCTGTCGATCAGCTCGGCCCGGTAGAGCACGCGGCCGTCCTCGGCGGTGATCTCGCCGCCCACGTCGCCCCAGGCGAAGTCGTCGCTCTGGAGCGTGCGCATCGTCGCCTTCGTCCTGCCGATGCGCACGCGGAAGCTGGTCTTCTGGCAGGCGATGGGGGCGCCGCCGACCTCGACGTGCACCGCCTCGGTGCCGAGCACCTCCTCGTTCTCGTCGGCGGCGAGCGCGGTCTTGGCCATCATCGCGTCGTAGGCCGCGAGGGTCGCCGGGCGCTCGGCGACATCGTCGATCCACGCGGCGCTGAGGATCTCGCCGCGCCGGCTGGGCGCGTCGCTCATGCGGACCCGCAGCGCCTCGGTCTCCTTGTCGCCCTCGAGGGTCACGTCGACGACGAGGACGTCCCCCTCGCGCGCGACAACCCGCTGCGTGAGGAGCAGCGGCGTCTTCCTGAAGCTGCCCGAGAACCGGTAGGCCACGTAATCACCGGGCTTGCGCGCGGCGGCCGCCTCCTCGGCGCTCGGGTCCCCCTCGTCGGTCGCGCCCTTCGCGCGCTGCGCGACATCGCGCCGCGCTTCGGCCGCCACCTTCGCGGCGGCGTCGCGGGGGCGGCCGACTCGAGCGTTCGTTTCGATCCCGGCACCGCAGCCAGCGGTCAGGATCGACGTGAGGGCGGCGAAGAGGAGCGGTCGGTTCATGCACCCCCGGTATCCGAGAGCGCCCGTCATGGCCCACTTTCTGGCGTTCCGCGGATTTCCACGGACTCCCCGACCGAGGTTGAGGTTCGCCCGACCGAGGTTGAGGCTCGCCCGACCGAGGTTGAGGCTCGCCCGACCGAGGTTGAGGTTCGCCCGACCGAGGTTGAGGTTCGCCCCGGCGCCCGCGAGCGCCGCGGGCTGCGCTCAGGGCAGCTTGCCGCTCGGGAGGAGATCGTCGAAGGCGGAGTCGAACTCGTCCGCGATCATCTCGGCGCCGACGGCGCGCGCGGCGGGCTTCGGGACGTCGATGCGGCGCAGCCGCTCCGCGACGCTGCCGCGCGGGTCGCTGTAGCTCGGGCTCATCCGGGCGACGCGCTGGAAGTAATAGAGCGCCTGCTCGGGAACACCGAGCATCTCGTAGGCGTTCGCGATCTCGTACGTCAGCGCGAGCTCCTGCTCGACCGTCTTGTGCGAGGCGTGCAGCCCGCGGATGAGCGCGTCGATGCCCGCCTCGATGTCGCCCATCTGGAGGTGGGTCACGCCGATCATCGACTGGCAGACGCACTCCCGCCCCGGGTCGCGGGAGGCGAGCTCGAACTCGGCGATGGCGTCCGCGTAGAGGCCCATCTCCTTGTAGGCCACGCCGAGATCGTAGTGCGTCGACGCGTCGGACTCCGAGACCTGCGCCGCCACCCCCGCCTTGAACTGCTCGAACACGCTCTCGACGCTGACCTGTCGAGGATCGTCCTGGACGCCCGTCACCGAGCCCGGCGCCACCTCGAGCTCGTCGATCATCTTCAGCGACTCGGCGATGTCGAACGCGCGATCCTCGTCCGGCCGCTCGCTGCCGCGCGGGACGACCCGCGTGCCGCTCTGGTTGTCGGTCGCCACGCGCGTCTGCGACGCCAGCTCGGTGACCTCGCGCAGCCGCTCCATCAGGAGCGGGTGGTTCGGCAGCCGCGCGAGCTGCTCCTCGAGGAGGTTCCGCGCCTCCTCGAACATCCCGTGCTGCGCGAAGAACTCGACCTCCTCGAGCGCGTCCTCGTCCAGGGCGTCCGCGCGCCGCAGCGATCCCGGCGGCACCGAGCGGGCGGACGTCGGCCGAGCCGACGCCGGCCGGACCGACGCAGGCCGGACCGACGACGGGCTGTACAGGGCCGGCGGCGCGGCGAGCACGGGCGGCGGGGGCATCGACGACGGGGACGGCGCCGGCGGCGCCTGAGAAGCCGCCACGGCGAGCGGGTGCGCGGGCGAGCGGCTCGGGTTGACCGACGCGGTCTCCTCGTCGTCGTCGTCCTCGACCTCCTCGACGTCCTCGACCTCTTCGACCTCCTCGACGTCGTCGATCGGGAAGCTCGGCAGCGGCGGTTCGTTCGCGAACGGGTCGTCGAGGTGCGTGACGAGCTGCGGCCGCCGCGGGAGCGCCTCGACGACGCCGTCTTCGTCGAGGGTATACGCGGGCAGCGGCGCGTCGGGGTCGTAGAGGTCCTGGCTCGGCACCTCGGACGCGTACGCGTCGTTCTCGCCGGACGTCGGCGAGACCTCCGGGCCTGTGTGCTCCTCGTCGGCGAGCTCCTCCTCCTGCGGCACGGCGTAGCCGAGCAGGTTGAGCATCTCCGTGGCCTGGGCGTTCCCCGGATCGAGGAGCAGCACCTCGTCGAGCAGCCTCGCGGCCTCGTCGACGGCGTCTTCGCCGGCGAGCTGATGCGCGAACGCGAGCATCTCCTCGACCGCTCCGTCCTGGTCGCCCGCCTCGATCAGGATGTCGCAGAGCTTCTCGCGCAGCTCCCGCGCGGCTGGCAGCCGCGCGATGCCGCCCCTGAGGAGGGCGACCGCCTTGTCATACTGGCGGTCGCGCCGGAAGCTCTCGGCGTGGGCGACGAGCTGCCGCGGGCTCGCCACCGGGGTCGTCGAGGGCTGCGACGCGCGCAGCGGGATCGGCGCCGCGGACGAGGGCTCGACGTCCTCGACCTCGAGCTCCTCCGGCTCGTCGCCCTCGTCCTCCTCGAGCTCGACGTCGATCGACGCGCGCGTGCTCCGCGCCGCTCCGACCTGGGAGGCGAGCTGGCGGACGCCCTCGTCGTTCGGGGCGCGCGCGACCAGGGCGGAGACGAGGACGTTGAACTGGTCGAGCCGCCCCGCCTCCTTGGCGATGCGCGCCGACTCCTTCTGCACCTCGATCGCCTTGGCCGGCTGCCCGAGCAGGTCGAAGGCGCGGGCGAGGAGCGCGAGCGTCTCCAGATCCCGCGGGTTCTCCTTGAACGCGATCTGCAGCTTGGTGAGGGCCGACATCCCGTCGCTCGGATCGCCGCGGTCGAGGTAGATCTCGGCGGCCATGCGGGCGAAGCGGGCGTCCGGGCGGTGCTGCAGCAGGCGCTCGACGACCTTCAGCGCGTCGTCGCGCCTCCCCAGCTTGAGCAGGAGCTCGGCCGCCGTCCCGAAGCGCTGGATCGCGGCGTCGTAGTCGCGGACCCGGATCAGCGCCTCGGCGAGGCGGAGATACGCAAGCGGGTTGTTCGGATCGAGGTCGACGACCCGCTTGAAGATGTCGATCGCGTCGCGGTCCCGCCCCGCGCGGAGCAGGCGCGTCGCGACCTCGTCATAGGCCGCGAGCGCGTCGCTCGTGAGCCCGAGCTGCGTGTAGATCTCCGCGAGGCGCGGGACGATGTGGCCGAAGCGGTCCTCGTGCTGCGGGACGTGCTTGTGGATGATCTCGCGGATCTGCTTGTAAACGGCGATCGCCTTGAGCGCGAAGCCCTGAAGGGAGTAGAACTGGCCGACGCGCTCGTACGTGGTGATCGCCTCGACGTACTCCTCCGTCCGCAGGTAGAGGTCGCCGATCTTGAGCAGCGTCCGGACGTCCTTCGGATCCTCCGCGACCAGCTTCTGGTACTCGACGATGGCCTTGTCGAAGCGCTTCCGCTCGACAAACTTCTGCGCGGTCTGGAGTACCTTGTCGCGATCGACCGCCACGGCGATGGGAGTCTCCTACTGAGGGCAGCGAGGCGTTGCTCGGGCGCCCCGTCGGCATCCCTCACCTCACCTAAAAACACCTAGCCAATCCCGCTACCACGTACAAGCGCGTGGCATCGGAAGTTCCGGAAGCTACCGCCAAGGTGCTTGTTTGCAGCATGCGCTCCCGCGCGTCCTTGTGGGGAGCGCGGCGACCGCATGGCGCAATGGCGTCAGGCCCCCGCCCCGGTCGGACGCTAGGCAGGTCCGGTCGAGGCGTGTGGAAGAGCGCGCCCTACGAGGTAAAAGCGCGCCGATCAGCCGGGGAAGTGCGAAGATCACGGAGAAGACGGCCAGCGCCGCCATCCACGCGAAGACAGCTCAAAGCATAGCAGTCGAGCGACCTTCTTGCACATTTCTGCACACATCTCGGCACCTCGCCCGGCCGCGCGGTCGCGCCGCGCGCCCGCGCACCCGCGACGCGACCGCGCGCCTGACACCCCGGACGCGCTGACCTGACGGCGTCGGCGACGGCCGGGATGGCATGGATTCACGCTGCGAGCTCTGCTGTCGTCGGCGGCGTCGCTCGCGTCGCCTGCGCCGCGCGCCCCGAAGCGGGTTCCTGGGCGCGGCTGCGATCGCTCGAACAGGTGGTACGAGGTGTTCAGCATTCCTGGCCGGAGGGGCCGGCGGGGAGGCGCCGCGCGGGCGCGGCCGTGCGCAACGGTTGCGCGCCGAGCGCGCCGCGCCGGGCCGAGCGAGGGCGCCGGGGGGCCCGAAGTGGTGACCGCTTCTCGACCGCCCCGGCGAATGGACCTAGAGTTGGCCACCATGTCGCGCAGCCAGGCCTACCGCGCCCCGTTCGCTCCAGGAGAGGAAAATGCCGTCGACGCAGCGCTCTGCGAGCGGCTCCTCTCGGTCGCCCTCTCCAAGGGAGGCGATTACGCCGATCTCTTCTTCGAGTACCGGGCGGGGGGCGGGTTCACGTTCGACGAGGGCATCCTCAAGGCGGCGTCGCGCGGCGTGTCGATGGGGGTCGGCGTCCGCGTCCAGCGGGGCGACGCGACCGGCTACGCGTACACGGAGGACCTCACCTGGGAGGCGATGAAGCGCGCGGCCGAGACGGCGGCGCAGATCGCGACGGGCTCCGGCGGCAACCAGAAGATCGAGCTCCGCCGCCGCGAGCTGCCGGGCCGCTACGAGCTGCCCTTCGTCTCGCTCGACGTCCCCGGCCTCGACAAGCGAGCGCTGCTCGAGCGCGCCAGCGCCGCGGCGCTCGCCTTCGATCCCAGCATCGTCAAGGTGGAGGCCAGCTTCGCCGAGGAGGTGCGCGAGGTGCTCGTGGCCACGAGCGACGGGCGGATGGCGCACGACGTCCAGCCGCTGCTCCGCTTCGGCGTGCGGGCGCTCGCCGAGCGCAGCGGCAAGCGCCAGGAAGGCTCGAGCGGCGGCGGCGGGCGCATGACGACGGCCTACTTCGAGGGCAAGTCGCCGGAGTGGCACGCCGAGGAGGCGGCGCGCCAGGCGGTCGCGATGCTCGACGCGCGCGACGCGCCCGCCGGCGAGATGAACGTCGTGCTCGCCCCGGGCGACAGCGGCATCCTGCTCCACGAGGCGGTGGGGCACGGCCTCGAGGCCGACTTCAACCGCAAGGGGACGAGCAACTACTCGGGGCAGATCGGCAAGGAGGTCGCGAGCCCGCTCTGCACGGTGGTCGACGACGCGACCCTCCTCCAGTCGCGCGGCACGATCAACGTGGACGACGAGGGCCACGAGCCCGAGCGCAGCACGCTGATCGAGAACGGCAAGCTCGTCGGGTACATGCACGACCGGCTCTCGGCCAAGCACTACGGCATCACGCCGACCGGCAACGGGCGGCGCGAGAGCTTCGCCGCCGCGCCGATGCCCCGGATGACGAACACCATCCTGCTCGCCGGCCCGCACGATCCCGAGGAGATCGTGAGGTCCGTGAAGCGCGGCGTCTTCGCGAAGAAGTTCGGCGGCGGGCAGGTCGACATCTCGAACGGCGACTTCGTCTTCTCGCTGACCGAGAGCTACCTCATCGAGGACGGCAAGCTGACAGCGCCGCTCAAGGGCGTGAACCTCATCGGAAACGGCCCCGAGGTGCTCCGGCGCGTCACGATGCTCGGCCACGATGTCGCGACGTCCGACGGCATCTGGACGTGCGGCAAGGACGGACAGAGCGTTCCGGTCGGCGTTGGCTGCCCCACAATCAAGATCGATCTGATCACGGTCGGCGGAACGCGGATCGGCTGATTGCATCGGCCGGAATTCGGCTGATTTCTTCGATCGAAACACAGCGGAAACGTGAGCCTCGCCGCGGTGTTGGTGTGTTTAGCGCGGTGCGTCTTGCGGGCCCGACGCCGCACCCGTATACGGGGCGGACATGGCGCGTCGTTCCTTCATTGCCATTGTCGGACACGGACCTGACCTGGAGCGCGACGAGGGCGCCGCGTCGGTCCTGCGCTCGCTGGGCGCTGATGTGCGGACCCTCGACCTCTGGGACGATCCGCCGCGGCTCTTCGTCGACGACGAGAGCAAGGCGCGGGCGATCGTCGTCGAGGCGCTCGATCGACCGGACCTGGCCGCGGCGGCGCTGCGCGCGCTGCGCCGCGAGCCGCGCCTCGAGGAGGTCGGCGCGCTCGTCGCGGTGAGCGTGGCGCAGATCGCGCGGATCGAGCCGTCGAGCGGCTTCGACGACTTCCTGCTGGTGCCGTACGTGCCCGCCGAGCTCTACGCTCGCGTGCGCCTGGTCGAGTGGCGCCGCAGCGAGTTCGCGACCGAGGAGCGCGTGAAGGTGGGCGCGATCGTCATCGATCGCGCGGCCCACGACGTGTCGGTTGGCGGCATGCACGTGCCGCTCACCGCGAAGGAGTTCGCGCTGCTCTCGTACGTGTGCGAGCGGCGCGGCAAGGTTGTGTCGCGGACGGAGCTGCTCCGGCGCGTCTGGGGGAGCCAGTACGAGGGCGGCGCGCGGACCGTCGACATCCACGTGAGGCGCCTCCGGGCGAAGCTCGGCGCGGCGCTGCCGCTCGTCACGCTGCGCGGGGCTGGGTACCGGCTCGAATCGCCCCTGCCGGGCTCCGGCGGTCCCGAGGGCGGCGATGCGGCCCGCGCGACGCAGCGGGGCGGAGCCGGCGCGGACGCCCACGGCGACGAGCGCGGGGAGTCTCGCGACGAGCGTGACGAGGGCGACGAGGACGAGGACGGCGACGACGAGGGCGACGAGGACGGCGACGACGAGGACGGCGACGACGAGGACGGCGACGACGAGCGCGAGGACGCTGCGCGGGCGGAGCGGCGATCGGGGACGTCGGCGACCGGCGCTGCGACCACCGGGCGCGAGCGGCGTATCACCCGATGACGTCGCCTGACCGCCGCCGCGCTCCGCGCGCCGGCGCCGGCGCGGCGCGCGGCGGAGGTCGCTCGCGCAGCGCCGTGGCGCCTCCGATCGTCGCGATCAGCGTCGGTTGCCCCAGCGGGGTCGGCCCGGAGGTGGCCGTGGCCGGCGCGGCGTCCGTCGAGGGCGTGCGCTGCGTGCTCGTCGGCGACGAGGCGGTCCTCCGGCGCGCCGCGCGGCTCGTCCGCGTGGCCGCCCGCCGGCTCGTCGTTGTCGACGGGAGCGCCGCCGTCGCGCAGCTCGCGCCCGGCGAGATCGGCGTCTGGGCGGGCAGCGCGCGGCTCTCGCGGCCGAGCGCGTTCGGCCGGCCCGAGGCCGAGGACGGCGCGGCGCAGCTCGCGTGGATCGACATGGCGACCGACCTGGTGCGCGACGGCGTCGCCGCGGCGCTGGTCACGGGGCCCGCGTCGAAGCACGCGATCGCCACGAGCGGCGCGCCGGGGTCGGCGGATTTCCTCGGGCACACCGAGCACCTGGGGCGGCGGCTCCGCGCGCGCGAGGTCACGATGGCGTTCGCCTCGGGCAAGCTCGTGACCGCGCTCGTGACGACCCACGTGCCGCTGCGCGAGGTGCCCGAGGCGGTGAGCCCGCGCGAGGTGGCGCGCGCCGCGGTGTGGCTCGCGCGGCTGCTGTCGGATCTCGGCCGCGAGAAGCCGCGCGTCGCGGTCGCCGCGCTGAACCCGCACGCCGGCGAGGGCGGGCTGCTCGGCGACGAGGAGCAGGTGCGGATCGCGCCGGGGATCNGCGACGAGGAGCAGGTGCGGATCGCGCCGGGGATCCGGCTCGCGGCGCGGCGGCTCGCGCGGTCGGGGCTGGCGGCGGAGCTCACGGGGCCGGTCGGCGCGGAGACGGCCTTCCGGCTCGCGGCGCGGGGCGCGCTCGACGGGGTGGTCGCGATGTACCACGACCAGGCCACGATCCCGAGCAAGCTCCTCGGCTTCGGCGAGGCGGTGAACGTCACGCTGGGCCTGCCGATCGTGCGCACGAGCGTCGACCACGGAACCGCCTACGACCTCGCGGGCACGGGGCGCGCCGACCCGCGCGGCATGCGCGAGGCGATCGCGCTCGCGGCGCAGCTCGCGGCCGCGCGCTGAC
>NZ_JEMA01000716.1 GCF_001589285.1 Sorangium cellulosum
GCGCCGCTCGCGAGCGCGCTCGACGCGCTCCTCTCGGACACGGCGCAGGACCTCGGCCTGTCGGTGGATCTGGCCGACCGCGTCGCCTCGCGGGCGCGGCCCGACGAGGCCGAGCTCGTGGAGCGCGCGCGCGCCAGCGACAGGCTCTTCATCGCGCCGAGCCTCGACCTGCGCGGCGACGACGTCGAGCTCCGGATCGCGCTCGCGCCCGGCGGCGCGCGGTCGCTGCGGGTGCGCGTCGAGCGCGTCGCGCGGGACGAGCTCGCGGTGCGCGCCGCCGTGATGCTCCGCGACCTCGTGGTCGAGCTCGACGGCGACGCGAGCGCGGCCCCGCCGCGCGGCGAGGACGCGCCTTGCTCCGAGCGGTGCGCCGGGCGCCTCGCCACGCCCGCGCGCAGCCTCGGGAAGGCGACGCTCGCGGCCAACGCGACGCTCTACGGCGGCCTCGTGGGCTTCTCGATCCAGCGATCGAGCGGCTCGGACGATCCGCGCCTGCTCTACCCGCTCCTCGCGGTCGGCGCGGGCATCGGGCTCGGCGGGGCGATCATCATCGCGGAGGAGTGGGACGTCGGCGTGGCCGACGCCTGGTACCTCGGGTCCGGAACGTGGTGGCCGACGATCGCGGGCCACCTCATCTACGAGGGCCGCTTCGCGGAGCACGCCGCGGATCCCGACCAGGAGCGCTGGGCCTCCGGGCTCATCGGCGGGACCGCCGGGATCACGCTCGCGGCGCTCGGGCTCTCGCTCGGGCGCATGTCCGAGGGCGGCGCGCTGATGGCGCAGTCGGGCGGCGGGCTCGGGCTCACGCTGGGCGCGCTCGTCGAGTGGGCGGCGCGCGGCGACGTCGACCGGACGCCGATCGCGGGGATGGGCTACGGCGCCGCGCTCGGCTGGCTCGCGGCGGCCGCGGCCGCGACGCAGCTCGACGTCACCGCCTCGCAGGTCCTCACGATCGACGTGGGCGCGCTGCTCGGCGGCCTCGGCGCGGCCGCGCTCGCCAGCCCGCTCGTCTTCGAGTCCCCGACGCAGGCCCAGCAGCGGGCCTGGGTCGGCGCCGCCGCCGGAGGATTTCTGCTGGGGGCGGGCGTCACGTGGTACGTGACGCGCGCCGCGTTCGCCGGTGCCCGCGGCGCGCGCCCCTCGTGGAACCGCTTCGGCCTGCCCATGATGGGAGTGATAGGAGAGAGCGTCGTCGGGAGCCGGCGGGCGCCCGCGCTCGGCCTCGGGTGGCAGGGGGCGATTCCGTAGGAGCTATGAAGATCACGATCACCGAGCTGGATGCAGGGACGCGCCTCGACAAGCTGCTCGTGCAGATGCTGCCCGGGCTCGGGCGGGCGGGCGCGAAGCGGCTGTTCTCCGAGGGGCGCGTGCGCGTGCACGGGGCCGAGACGAGCGGCGCCGGCCGGCGCGCGTCGAAGGGCGACGTCGCGGTGGCGGGCGAGGTGCTGGAGGTCGACGTCGAGCCCACGGAGGCCTCCGGCGCGGCGACGCCGGACCCGGACGTGCCGCTCGAGGTGGTGCTCGAGCGCGACGACCTCGTCGTTGTAAACAAGCCCGCCGGGATGCCAACCGCGCCGCTCGATCCGGGCGAGCGCGGCACGCTCGCGAACGCCCTTGTCGCGCGGTACCCCGAGATGGCCGCGATCGGGTTCTCCCCGCGGGAGCCCGGGCTGTGCCACCGGCTGGACACGGAGACGAGCGGCCTCGTGCTGGCGGCGCGCACGGCCGCGGCGTTCGCGGCGCTGGGCGCCGGGCTGAAGGAGGGGCGGCTCGACAAGCGCTACCTGCTCATCTGCCAGATCGGCGATCTCCCCGAGATGGGCTCGATCGAGGTGCCGCTCGCGCCGCACCCCAAGGACAAGAAGCGGGTCTACCCGTGCATCCACCCGCGCGACGTCGTGCGGTACGCGCCGCGGCCCGCGGCGACGATGTACAAGCGCGTGCGGCAGGCGGGGCTCTGGGAGCTCGTCGAGGCGCGGGCCCCGAGGGCGCTGCGGCACCAGATCCGGGCGCACTTCGCGTCGGTGGGTCACCCGCTGGCCGGCGACGTGCTCTACGGCGGGCCCACGGCCGAGGGGCTGAGCCGCCACGCGCTGCACGCGCACTACATCGGGTGGGGCGGCAGCGACGTGGTGCCTGCGTTCGTTGTGACCTCGCCGCTGCCCCCCGACATGGCGGCGCTGGTCGGCGAGGCCTGACCCGGCGCCGCGCGGCTCGCGCCGCGCCGTTCGCCGCGCGCGCGCCTCAGGGCAGGCTCACCTCGACCACGTGGCCGCTCACGTCGCGCGCCCGCGCCGTGATCCGGAGGTCGTCGGCCGACGCCGTCCCGTCGAGGTTGCTGAAGCGGAACCCGATCACGTAGGTCGAGGCCTGCGCGTTGAACTTCGCCGGCTCGATCCGGATGCCCCCGAGGCTCTCGTCGTCGATGATCGCGGCGTCGCCCTCCGCCGTGTATTTGCGGTTCCACGCGTCGTAGTTGATCCCCCGCTCGTCGATGATCTCCCCTGTCGATCGGTTCGACGTGGCGACGTCGACCTCGAGGAGGCCCGGGGCGATGCCGGGCAGGGTGGCCTCGACCTCGACCGAGACGCTCGACGTGGAGTCCTCGTCGGTGCGGCGCACGTCGATCGCCGGGGGCAGCCCGCGAGGCGTCGGGAGGAAGCGGAGCGGGTGCACGCAGTACACCTTCTCGGTCCCTCCCTCCCGGATCTCGAAGTGCAGGTGGGGGAACAGGCTGCTGGCCGCGAGGCCGGTGTAGCCGATGTGCTGGCCGCGCCCGACCACCTCGCCGGGCTCGACGAGCGGCATCGTCAGGTGGACGTAGGTGCTGTAGAAGCACGCGCCCGTCCCGTGGCAGTGCTCGATCTGCACCACGACGTCATCGAAATCGTTGTAACGCCCGGCGCGCGTCACCCTGCCGTCGCCGACCGCGTACACCGGGGTGCCCATCACCGTGGGGATATCGATGCCCCGGTGAAAGTCGTAGACGCCGTCGCGCGAGGTCTGCAGGCGGGGGCCGAAGCTCGACGACATCGGCTGCATCTCCTCCGTCCCCCCGATCGGCCACACGAGATCGGGGCCCTCGGGGTCCGAGCCGCAGCCGGCCGTGAGCACGGCGAGCGCCAGCAGGGTCGCGAGATACGATGGCTTCCGCGAGGGCTTCATGGTGGCGGGTCCGTGGCGCGCAGGCGCGGTGCAGGTGTCGAGTCCACGGCGCAGCGCCGCTCAGCCATGATACCGAAGCAGAGCACGGAAGTCGAGGTCAGGGGACCGTGAGTCGATGTGCGCTCTCGCGCCGTCGACGTGGTCGGTGGCGCGTCGTTGGCGTTCTCGCGTCCTGGCGAGGATGGCCTGCTCAGGGCGTCGTCGGCGCCAGCGTGTACGACCGGTGCGTCATCGTCACGCCGAGGGTCGTGAGCGCCGGATTCGTGGCGGTGCAACGGACGAAGCTCCAGTCGTTTGGCGTCGCGAACGCGGACCCGAGGGAGCCGTCGGCGATCGTGCCCTCCCACTCGACGAGCGACACGTCGTCGAGGAACGTGGTGGCCTCGCCGCTCGCCGGCGGGGCCGCCCTGAAGTAGACCCGCACCGAGCCCGCGTTCGCCGGCGGGGTGAGGTCGACGGTGAACCGCTGCCAGTCGTAGGTGCCGGCCGCGCGCGTGTACGCGACGCTGTTCGACACGCTCGCCCCGCCGCTCGTGTACCAGTAGACCTGCGCGCGCATCTGCCCGGCGTTCTCGCCCTTCAGGTATCCGGTGAGGGTCAGCTTGCGGCCGGGCTCGAACTTGACGCGGTTGTTCATGTAGGTCGACACCTCGGAGGTGCTGCTCGACTTGCGCAGGAACACCATCGCGCCCGTCCCGCCGTGAACGACGCTGTTCTCGATGTAGCGATATTCGCTCATCGACCACATCGAGCCTTCGTGGAAGGCGTCGTCGACGTCGCTGTCCTCGAAGTCGCCGTAGAGCATGATCTCCCGGCCGTAATCGCAGCTCGCGGCGGCGGTCGTCCGGAGCGCGGCGAGCGAGTCCGAGGCGTCCGAGCGCAGGTGCGCGACGGGCCCGGTGCTGCGGTTCGTGAGCGGCACGCTCCGCGTCTCGACCTGCTCGTTCGTCGTGTACTGCGCGGGGTCGCTCACCGCGGCGGCCCGCGGGCCGCTCGCGAACACGACAGCGCCGGTCAGGCCGTCGGCCGCCTCGCCGGGCGCCGGCGCCGCCGGCAGCGTCGTGGAGAGGTGGCCGATGTGGCGGATCGCCCGGCCGAGCCAGGCGCCGCCCACCAGCTTCGGCACGTAATCCTCGTTCTGGAACGGGATGAGCTGCACGCGGTGCACCGCGCGGCTGCCATCCGCCGCCTCGTCGATGTCGACGGCGGCGACGTACGACTGGTACGTCTCGAAGATGTCCTGATCGAAGACCATGTTGCCGAGCGACATGAAGATGAAGCGGGGGCCGGCGCCGGCGTCGTACAGCCCGACGCCGTGGATCGTGTGCGGGTGGTGGGCCACGATCATGCCGGCGCCCATCTGGGCGAGCTGCGTGAACCGCCGCCGCATCCCGGACGACGGGTAGTCGCTGTACTCGATGCCTCCGTGCACCACCGGGATGGCGAAGCGCCCCACCGCGTCCGTCTGCATGAAGTCGCTGATCTGGGTGAGGCCGAGCTGGAGCGCGCCGGCCTTGGGAGGGGGCCCATCGGAGGCGGTGAGCGCGTATTCCGCCAGCGTCGTCCCGTCATTGACGAGCTGGCTGAACCCCTGGAAGGCCACGTCGACGCCGCGGATCGTCCTGTAGAGAACGGTGCCCTTCGCCGTCGCCTCGTCGACGCCGGCGCCGAACCAGTCGAGTCCGGCGTTCGGCACGGCGCTGAGGGTGTCGGTGACGCCCCCCTCCATGTAATCGAACATGTGGTTGTTGCCGAGGCTCACCCCGTCCACCCCGGAGAGCGCGAGGGCCCGGACCGTCTCGGGGTAGGAGAAGAACGTGAACGACTTGTACGGGTGGGGCGTCTCCGGGTTGGCCGTGACAGGGCACTCCAGGTTGACCTGGGTGTAGTCCGCCGACGAGAGGACGTCGCGCAGGAAGGAGAGGACGGCGCGCGCGTCCGCCTCGCGGGTGCCGGGGCGGATCAGGTCGCCGGCCTCCCCCTCGACGCCGTCGGCGTCGCTGTCGATGAAGCGCCGCCCGAACATCGTGTCGCCCCCCACGAGGATCCGCGCGCGGCCGGGGCGCTGCACGGTCAGGACGACGCGGCCGACCTCGGCGACCGCCGCGGAGAGCGGGCGGTGCAGATCGGCGGGGATGATCTCGCTGTAGTACCCGTCGATCTCGACGCGCAGGAGGACCGAGCGCCGCGCGAGCGCCTCCAGGGTGAACGCGCCCGCGTCGTCGGTGAAGGCGATCTCGCCGTGGTTGACCGCGCCGCTCCCCCAGCCGATGGCGGTCACCTCCGCGCCCGAGATCGGCGACCCCGCCTCGTCGACGACGACGCCGATCACGTCGATCGGCGTCGCCGCGTACGTCGCGTCGAACGCCGCCTCGGTGGCGTCGAAGCGGTACGCCGCCAGGGCGTCGCCCGCGGCGAGCGAGGCGCAGATCGCGGCGCCCGCGCACAGCGATGAGGACGTGAATGTGGGGATGACGCGTCTTCTTGCCATGATCGCTCCCGGTCTGTTGGGGCCTGTCCCACGACGGCCGACATCAAGAGATGACGAGGCCAGAGCAGAGCTCCGCCGGGGCCGGCCACGCATCTGTAAAAATGCCGTGTGACCGTACTCCAGCGTTTCTCATCCGGCCGATGCAGGGTCCTCGAGCGTCGACTGGCCGCTCAGCCCTCGCCGCAGAGACAGCGGGAGCGCCGACCCCTTGCATGATTCGATCCGTTCCAGCGCTGTTCTGCGCGACAAAGATGATCAGATCGAGATTATCATGCTCCGGTGAGCTCTCGCTATACGCTCGAGTGGAGCGTCCGCGTTTTCTTTGCATGCCGTCGGGGTCAGTGTCGGAGGGGCGCCCTCGCCACGTCACGTCGCTGTCGTCCCTTTCGTGTGGGGGCGCGTGCAAGCACGCCCCGCTGCGGTGATGCGCGCCGGCGTCGCACCTGGACACACTGACCTGGAAGAGTGCCAGTCTCAAGAAATTCGGAGCTTCATGGCGAGGCGGGCTTCGCGCAGGCAGACAGGTGCGCAAACAGGCATGGTTGAAGCCGCGATTTGCTGCATTTCCTCTGTTCTTGGAGCGCGGAAACCCGGTATCCTCGCTCGTCTGGCCCGGCGGCGTCCGTCGCGCGGGGCGTGAACGGCCCTGTGACGATGCGAACGGTGAGCTCGCCGTCGTGGCCGTGAGCGCGCGGGCTCGCGCCGCGGATCCGTTGTCGTCGTCGCGAGGAAGGACGTGCCTGGCGTCCGGGGGAGAGCGCGCTACGCGGCGGCGGAGATCGCCTTCTTGCCGGGGCGCGGTGCGCGAGGCGCTCCGGAGGCGCCGGCGCCCTGCGGCTTGCTCGGCGTGGCGCTCGCGGGCGGCGTGGAGACGGCGCGGACGAGCGCGGCGGCGATCGCCGCCGTCATCCGCGCGGTCGGCAGCCGCGGCGTGAACGCGAGCACGCGCTCGCCGGGGCGCCGGCCGCGCGACGACCGGCCGCTGCTCGCGAGCCGCTCGACGGCGCGCTCGCAGGGCGAGCCCGGGGCGACGCGCAGCAGGATCTCGGGCAACCCGATCGCGCCGCCGGCGCCGGGCGCGTAGACGACGCCGACCTCGATCGCGACGAAGCCGGGGAGCGCGGCGCGCGGCGCGAGGCCGAGCCGGAGCTCGTCGGCGTCCGGGCTGCCGTCCGGGATGCGGAGGCGGCCGACCACGCGGAGCTCCGTGGCCNCGTCCGGGCTGCCGTCCGGGATGCGGAGGCGGCCGACCACGCGGAGCTCCGTGGCCGCC
>NZ_JEMA01000717.1 GCF_001589285.1 Sorangium cellulosum
GCCCGAGGCGCCGCCGGGCGCGCGGCCGCCGGAGGCCCGGACCGCGGGTGCCACCGGCATGCTCCTCGGGTTCGACGACGGCGGCGCGCCGGTCTGCCTGGATCCCGCGGTGCTGCGGACGCACGTCTCGGTCGTCGGGGCCGCGGGCAGCGGCAAGACGTGGATGGCCAAGATCATCGCCGAGGAGGCGCTGCGCGCCGGCGTCCCCGTGCTGGCGATCGATCCCCAGGGCGATCTCGTCCAGATGATGCAGGCGCGCCCGCGCGCCGACGTGCCGCCGGCGCTGCACAGCGCGTGGGAGGAGCTCCAGGAGCGCATGGAGCCGCGCATCCTCACGCCCGGGTCCTCGCACGGCCTGCGGCTCTGCCTCGACCCGCTGCGGCTGCCGAGCGCGAGCGAGCTCTCGCATATAGCGAACCCCGCGCTGCGCGCCGAGGAGGAGGAGGGCCTGCTCGTGGCCGTGGCGGCGAACCTCGTCAGCCTGTGCGCGTGCGGCGGCGAGGAGGAGTCGCAGCGCACGTTCCTCTACCAGGTGCTGCGGCACCTGCCGCGCGCGGCGCCGGTGCGGCTGCGGGACATCGTGGCCGCGGTCAGCGCCCCGGAGGACCTCGGCCTCGACGAGGTGGACAGCCTGATCCGCAAGTCCGAGCGCGAGAAGCTCGCGCGCCGGCTCAACACGTTCGTGCAGGGCCCGTCGGCGCGGCTGTTCACCGGGGGGACGCGCCTCGACTTCACCGAGCTGCTCCGGCCGTCGAGGCCCGGGCGCGTCCCGCTCAACATCGTTTACCTGAACGCGCTCAGCAACGACGACGAGAAGCACTTCTTCCTCGCGGCGCTCGCGACGGAGCTCTACCGCTGGATGATCACGACGGTCGACGCGAGCACCGGCGGCGGGGTGAACCTGCTCTTCTACATCGACGAGGCGCGCGACTGGATCCCCGCCGGCGGCGGCAAGCCGCCCGCGAAGCAGCCGCTGATACGGCTCTTCACGCAGGGCAGGAAGTACGGCGTGGGCTGCCTGCTCTGCACGCAGAGCCCCCGCTCGGTGGACTACAACGTCTTCGGCAACACGAGCACGAAGCTCATCGGGCGCCTCGAGGCGGCCCAGGACGTGGACCGCGTGATCGACTGGTTCACGATCGAGGGCGGGGCGCCCTCGTGGGTCGCGGCGCGCAAGGGGGCAGAGAAGGGGAGCTTCGTGGCGCGCTGGCCCGACATGCCGGCCGAGCTCGCGGGGCGCGCGTTCAAGGGGCGGACGCTGTTCACGCGGCACGCGGGCGCGTGGTCGCCCGACCGGGTGGAGCGGGCCGTCACCGAGGCGGGGCTCCGCGGTGCGGGCGCGGGCGGCGCGGGCGGGTGAGGCGCCGTTGCCTCGGTCAGCGTATATGCTCCGAAGGACCCAACCAGGCCTTCATGATATCTGCCTTGCCGTCGCCGTTGAAGTCGCCGAAGAACAGCCGGTCCTTGTCATGCTCCGAGTACATGAGGCGCGTCCACGCTTGCGTACCGGAGTACGAGACCAACCATTCGGACCCGGTGGTGCGGAGCACGTCGATGCGCCCGTCGCCGTTGAAGTCCGCGAACGCGAGATCCGACAGCGTGAACCCGGTGGTGTTGATCGTCGTCCAGCCACCGCTCCCGGAGTAGGAGACCTTCCAGTGCGAGCCGTCCGCGCGGAACACGTCGGTGCGCCCGTCGCCGTTGAAGTCCGCGAACGCTAGATCGGACAGCGTGAGCTCGGAGGTGTTGAGCGTCGTCCAGCCGCCGGTCCCGGAGTAGGAGACGTGCCACTGCGAGCCGGTGGCGCGGAACACGTCGGCCCGCCCATCGCCGTTGAAATCGCCGATCTTTAGGCTCGAAATGCCGACAGACGAGCTGTTGATCTGCGTCCATCCCCCGGTGCCCGAGTAGGAGACATACCAGTGCGAGCCGGTGGCGCGGAAGACATCGTCGCGCCCGTCGCCGTTGAAGTCTCCGAACCTGAGGTCCGACGAGGTGTAATCGGATTCGTTGACCCGCGTCCATCCCCCGGTGCCCGAGTAGGAGATATCCCAGTGCGTGCCGGTGCCGCGGAAGACATCCGCACGGCCATCGCCATTGAAATCGGCGATGCGCAGGCCGCTGTTGACCTCCGACATGTTGAGGACCGTCCACGCCTGGGTTCCGCCCCACGACACGCTCCAGCCGCCGTAGTACTTCATCGCGCCCCGGATATCGGTCGCGCTCAGCACGCCTCCGTTGTACCAGGTCGGGTTGCACTCATTCATGATCGAGCTGAGATCCCACGAGCCGACGGTGTGCGTGCCGTATGGGCCATTCGATGCCTCATCACACGAGACCGGCGTGTCGATGCGGTTCTGCTCGTGGGAGAAGCCGAGGGCGTGACCGAACTCATGGGCCGCGATGGCCCGGATGCAGCTCTCGCGCTTGCTCTTGCACTCCGGTTTCCAGTTGTTGAACGTGAAGTTGAGGACCATCCCACCCGGTGCTCCGTCGATGCTCATGCCCAGATCGACGGTGTGCGCCGGCGCAGCGACGTCAGCGACAGTGATCCGGATGCCGGAGGCATTCCAGGCGCACTGGCCCCAGCCCGTGAACCTCACCGCCGACGCGGCCTCCCACGTGTCGCGCACCGCGTCACGGACCCACCCGCGCTCCGTCGTGGAGGCCATCGCGTTGTCCCAGCACACGGGAATGGAGAGCGTGTCCCACACCTCCAACCCATAGACGTAGAGCGCCGAATCCGCGGCGCCGGTGTCTTCCGCCGTCGCCACGCTGCCTGCGCCGCCCTCCACGGAGGAGGTGCAGCCGAGCAGGAGCGCCGCCATCGAGATCGGGGCGACGACGTTGATATCCCTGTTCATGAGCCAGACGTGCATGACCACAGACTCCAAGAAATGGTTCGTTGGGTTCATGTATAAATACAGCGGTGCTGTCGACGGACTGCGGGGCACGCTCGCGGCGAGCGGCGCCACGGGCGGGCAGGCCTCCGGTGCGCAGCGAACGAGACATCAGGTCGCGATTCGATTCGCGGTTTGCGATTCTCGTCGTGCGATTCGTGACGCAGGAAGTGCAACGGGCGTGCCGGCCGTGTCACGCGGCGCGGGCAGCGGGCCAGCGCAGCGAAGCCGGTAGGAACAACGCTCCTCCGCTGCGCGCGACGCTCGGCGAGAATCGAGCGACCGGCTGGCACGATGGCACGATGGCACGATGGCACGCCGGCACAGGCATGCTCTTCCTCGCGCGAGCGGCTGCGCCCGGCCCAGCGGCTGCGCCCGGCCCAGCGGCTGCGTTGATGTAGGTGCTGTCGGAGCCGGCGACGCTCATGCGCTCATCGCAGGCCGGTGGCACCAGCACGAACTGCTTCCTCCCGCGGCCCCTCGGCTACGCGGAGGCCGCGGCGAGCGCTTGACCGAAGATCCTCGCCACCTCGTCGATCTGCGCCGCCGTGATGGTGAGCGGCGGCAGGAACCGCACCACGCAGCCGTGGCGCCCGCCGAGCTCCACGATGAGCCCCCGGCGCAGGCACTCGCGCTGCACGCGCGCGGCGAGCGCGGGGTGGGCCGGGCGCGCCCCGACAGCGTCGGGCACCGCCGCGGCGTCCACGAGCTCGACGCCGAGCATCAGGCCGCGACCGCGCACCTCGCCGATGCTCGCGAACCGCTCCGCGTACGCGGCGAGCTGCTGCTGGAGCCGCGCGCCGAGCTCCGCGGCCGCCACGTCGAGGCGCTCGGCGCGGAGGACCGCCAGCGTGGCCGAGCCCGCCGCCATCGCGAGCTGGTTGCCGCGGAACGTGCCCGCGTGCGCGCCAGGACGCCATGTGTCGAACCGCTCGTGATACACGACCAGCGACATCGGCAGCCCGCCGCCCACCGCCTTCGACAGCACCACAACGTCCGGCTCGATGCCGGCGTGCTCGAAAGCGAACATGCGCCCCGTGCGGCAAAAGCCCGTCTGCACCTCGTCGAGGATCAGCGGGATCTCGTGGCGCGTCGCCAGCCCGCGCAGCCCCTGGAGCCACGCCACCGGCGCCGGGATCATGCCCCCTTCGCCCTGCACCGGCTCGACGATGATGGCAGCGGGCCTCGGCACGCCGCTCTCCGGGTCGGACAGCAGGTTATCCATGTACGCGAGCGAGGCCGCGACGCCCGCGTCGCCGCCGAGCCCGAACGGGCAGCGGTACCGGTACGGGTACGGCAGGAACTGGACTCCGCTCAGACTGCCGCCGAGCGCCGCCTTCGGCCCGAGGTTGCCCATCAGCGTGAGCGCGCCCTGCGTCATGCCGTGATAGGCACCCTGGAAGGCGAGCACGGTGCTGCGCCCTGTCGCGAGCCTGACCAGCTTCAGCGCAGCTTCCACGGCGTCGGCGCCTGTCGGGCCGCAGAACTGGACGCGCGCGTGGCGGGCGAAGGTCGCCGGCAGCGTGCCGAGCACGTCCTGCATGAAGCGGTCCTTCACCGGCGTTGTGATGTCGAGCGTGTGCAGCGGCAAGCCGGAGTGCAGCGTCCGCATCAGGGCCTCGGTGACCGCCGGGTGGTTGTGCCCGAGCGCCAGCGTGCCGGCGCCAGCCAGGCAGTCGAGGAACACGCGCCCCTCGACGTCCTCCACATAGACTCCCTGCGCCCGGGACAGCGCCAGCGGCAGGCGACGCGGATACGAGCGGGCGTTCGACTCGCGCTGCCGCTGCCGCTCGAGCAGGGGGTGATCGCCCAGCTCGTACAGCGCGCGCTGCCGGTGGCGCTCGGCCAGCTCGGCGGCGAGCCCTGCGTGCGGCGGCGACTTGAAGGTCGCGGGGACGTGATCCGAAACAGGCATACTGGAGACTGCTGACAGATTCATGGGGACTCCCTGGTGAGGGTTGTTCGCTCCGCGCGCTCCCGGGCGCGCTCCGCGGGGTCGAGGACCTCCAGGGTCTCGCGTACGCGCACATGCGTGCCGGCCCCTTGCACTGCGTCGATGTGATCGCCGGGAAGAATCGCTGTGTGCGCCGCGCCCGCCGTGTACCGCTGCCAGTCGACGGGCGGGCCGCCGTGGCGCGCTATCGTGTCGGCGCTCCACCACACGTGAATCGGCGCCGCGACGCACCGCGGCGGCAGATCCTTCGCGAGCAGGGCCGCGCCTCGGAGCAGCGCGTACCGGTGGTGGTAGGCGGCGGGCGGGATGTCGCTCGACGCGAAGCCGCGGGCCTGCGCCCAGCGCACGGCCTCCGCCACGCGATCGCCGTCGCCCAGCCCCTTCAGCCGCTCCCGCAGCGCGTCGAGCTCCGCCGGCGGGAGCGCGAGCAGCGCCGCGCTGCGGTCCTGATCGATGTACGCCGCCAGCTCCTCGACGACATCCGGCTCGCCCGCCGCGTAGAGCCGCGCGCGCGGCTGCGCGTCCAGCAGGCCGAGGAAGGCGACCCGCTCGCCCTGCTCCTCCAGCGCCCGGGCGATCGCGAGCGCCAGCACCCCGCCGACAGACCACCCGAGGAGGTGGTACGGCCCGCGCGCCTGCCGCTCCCGGATCTCGCGCGAGAGCTGCTCGACGATCCGAGGGAGCGAGAGCGCCCCGGCGTCCCGCGCGAGCGAGGGGCCCAGATCGAGCCCGAGCACCGGCTGCTCCTCGCTCATGGCCGCGGCGAGGCCCCGGTAGGCCATGACGTGCAGGCCCGACGAGTCCACGCAGAAGAGCGGCGGGCGCGCGCCGCCCGCCCGGAGCACGACGACGCTCGACGCCGGGCGCTCGGCCGCGAGCAGCCGGGCGAGCCCCGCGACCGTCGGCGCCTCGAAGATCGCCATCAGCGACAGGGAGCCGCCGAGCGCCTGCTGGATCCGGTGCATCAGCGGGATCGCCATCAGCGAGTGCCCGCCGAGCTCGAAGAAGTCGTCCTCGACGCCCACCTGCGGGCGCCCCAGCACGTCGGCCCAGATCGCCGCGAGCGCCTCCTCGACCGGCGTCCTCGGCGCGACGTACTCGCGCCGCCGCCGCGCCGCAGGGCTGGGCAGCGCCCGTCGATCCACCTTCCCGTTCGCTGTCAGCGGCAGCGCGCGCAGCAGCACGAGGTCGCTCGGGTGCATGTACTCGGGGAGCCGGTCCCTGAGGAACGCGCGCAGCGAGGCCTCGTCGAGCGCCCCCTCCCGGGGGACGACGTACGCGACGATCCTCGGCCCGACAGCGCCGTCCTCGCGCGCGGCGATGACGACGACCGCCTGCCCGACCCCGGGGTGCTCCCGGACCCGCGCCTCGATCTCGCCGAGCTCCACGCGGTAGCCGCGGATCTTCACCTGGTGATCGCGCCGGCCCATGAACTCGATGGCGCCGTCGGGCCGGTACCGCGCCCGATCGCCCGTCCGGTAGAGGCGCGCGCCCTCGCCGAAGGGGTGCGGCACGAACCGCTCCGCTGTCAGATCCGGCTGCCCGAGGTACCCGCGCGCCAGGCCGGCGCCGCCCAGGTACAGCTCGCCCACCGTGCCCGCCGGCGCCGGCTCCAGGCGCTCGTCGAGCACGTACGCCTCCGCGCTGGTCAGCGGGCGGCCGATCGGCACCGAGGCGCACCCGCGGCGATCGCGCAGCGCGCGCAGCGGCTGCACGAGCGCGCCGACGGTCGTCTCGGTCGGCCCGTAGTGGTTCGCCACCGCGCAGCCGCTCGAGAGCGCCGCGATCCGCTCGACGAGGGCGAGCGGCAGCGCCTCGCCGCCCAGCACCAGGAGCCGCCGCGGCAGCACCGCCGCCCCCTCGCCCGTGTCGAGCAGCGCGCTCAGGTGCGACGGCACGATCTTCAGCACGTCGATCGGCCAGCGCCGGTAGTACTCCGAGAAGAGCCGGCCGTCGGTCGCCGTCTCGTAGCCGATCACGTGGAGGCAACCGCCCGTGGCGAGCGCGCCGAAGATGCTCGTGTTGCCGAGATCGGCGCTCAAGGTCGAGACGGTCGCGAAGTGCAGCCCGGGCTCGATCCCGAGCGCCTCGCACACCGACCGGGTGTAGCCGGCGATGCCCCGGTGCGTCACGCCGACGCCCTTGGGCTCGCCTGTCGAGCCCGAGGTGAAGACGACGGACGCGATGTCGTCGGGCAGCACCGGCACGGCAGGATCGCCGGCGGGCTCGCCGTCGAGGAGCGCCGCGTCGTCCAGGCAGAGGACGGCGCACTCGGTGTCCGACAGGTCCGGCAGCCGGGCGCGGACGGCCGCGCCCGTGAGCAGGACGGAGAGGCCCGCGCGCCGGATCTGCTGGGCGAGCCGCTGCACGGGGGCGTGCGGGTCGAGCGGCACGTAGGCGCCTCCGGCCTTCAGGATGCCGAGGAGACCCGCGATCACGTCCACGGATCGCTCGCCGCAGAGGCCGACAGGGCTGCCGCCGCCGACGCCGCGCCGGCGGAGGTGGTGGGCGAGCCGGTTGGCCTGCCGGTTCAGCTCGCCGTACGTCAGCCGCCGATCGCCCGCGACAACGGCCAGCGCGTCGGGCTGCCGCGCCGCGTGCTCCTCGAACGCGGCGTGGAGGTACGGCGGGGGCGCGGCGTCGTTCGCCACCCCGCCCGCCCCGCGGCCCTCCGAGAGCCGCCGCGCCCGCTCCGCGGGGCCGAGCAGGCCGAGGCGCGCGGCGGGCGCCGACCAGGCGTCGGCCGCGCTGCCGAGCAGCGCCCTGTACTGCTCGGCCATCCCCTGCACGCCCTCCGCCCCGAACCGGCGCGCGTCGTGCCAGAACGACAGGCGCAAGCCGCCCGGGCCGCGCTGGGCCGAGAGCGCGAGCTTGAGCCCGCCCGCGCCCGTGCACCGGCGCTCGACGCGCCACGCGAGGCCCCCCGCCACCCTGGGCTCCTGGAGCGAGGAGAGCTCGAAGCCGACGGTGCCACAGGTCCCCCCGCGGTCCGCCGGCAGGTCGGGGTTCCAGCGCTCCTCCTCCTCGGTCGCCTCCTCGACGCCGGCCTGCGCCCGGAGCACCAGCTCCGCGAACCGCGCCGCGTCGTCCACGCGGCACGGCACCGGGAACCACTTGGCCACCGGGCCCATGACCTCCTGGACGTCCTCGATCCTCCTCCCGGCCGAGGCCACGGCGACGACGAGCTCCCGCGACCCGGTGAGGCGCGCGAGGTGCACCTGGAAGGCCGCGAGCAGGACCGACGAGAGCGAGGCGCCCTCGCCGCGCGCCAGCGACTCCAGCCGGCCGAGCAGCGCCGCGTCGACCTCGATCTCGACGACCTCCCCGCGAGCGCCGCCCTCGCCGGCGGCGCCCTCGAACGGCAGCACGACGGGCACCCCCGCGGGCGGCGGGGCGATCTCCGCCGAGCCGACGAGCTCGTTCTGCCACTCGGAGAACTGGGCGTACTGCAGCGGCTCCTCCGCGCGCTCCCGCCGATCGCCGGCGCCGGCGTAGGCCTCGGCCAGCTCGCCGAACAGGAGGTCCAGCGTCGCGGCGTCCGCGCACAGCGCGGGCGCGGCGACGAGCAGGTCGTGCAGCCGATCGGCGCGGCGCACCAGCCACACGTGGAGCAGCGGCCCGCGATCGAGGTCGACCTCGAGCCGCGCTGCCTCGCGCCAGAGCGCCTCGACGTGCGCCTGCTGCTCGCCCGCCGCGCGCCCGCCCAGATCCACCCGGCGCCACGCGGGAGGCGCCCCGCAGGCGGCCTGCAGCGGGAACTTGAGGCGCGGATCCCGGCGGAACGCCGTCCTCAGGATCTCGTGGCGCGCGACGACCTCGCCGAGGGCGCCGGCCAGCCGCGCGGGATCGAGCGCTCCCTCCAGCCGGATCAGCCCGCGCGTGAGCACCGCCGTCCCGCTCCGGTGGAGCGCCCACAGGCGCCGCTGCTCCGGCGACAGGCGCACGCCCTGCACGCTCGTCCCGGGCTCGGTGACCTGCGTCGTCATGACGCCACCGCGCCATCCGACGCCCGCGCCGCCTGCGCCGCCCGCTCGGCCGTCATCATCTCGCCCATGGCCACCACGATCTTCCGCGGACCCGAGAACGGATCGCGGCCGTGGGCCACGAGCATGTTGTCGAGCAGGATGATGTCGCCCTCCTGCCACGGGAACCGCACGGCGCAGCGCTCGTAGGCCTCGCCGAGCGCGCGGGTCGTCTCGACCTCGATCGGCGCGCCGTCGCCGTAGGTGACGTTGCGGGGCAGCCACTCCTCGCCGACCATCGCCAGGAGCGACTCGCGCACCGGCGCCTCCAGGTACGCCGGGTGGTGGAGCTGGATCTGGTTGAAGAACACAGGCTCCCCCGTCTTCGGGTGCGCGAGCACGGCCGGCCCGCGCTGGCTGATCCGCAGCCGGCCGCCCGCGAGCCACGCGCACCGCATGCCGCCCGCGCGGCAGCGCTCCTCCACGACGGCGGGATCCGTTGTGTGGAAGAAGTCCTGCCAGCCCACGTCGAAGCCCGGCGTGAAGTTCCGCACGTAGAGCAGCCCCGACCGCCGGAAGCGCTCGCGGACGTCGGGCGCGAGCGCGTCGTACAGCCGCCGGCAGTCAACGATCGGCGTCGCGCCGCCCTCCGGCGCGGCCTGCACGCAGAAGAACCACTGCTTGAGCGGCCAGCGCGGCAGGTGCGAGCTCTCGTTGTGGAACAGGATGGCCTTGTCGGCCGGGTAGGGCGTCGAGCTGTAGATGTGCTGCCCCGTCTTCTCCCGCGGGAGATCGCCGTACTCGCCGAACAGCTCGCCGCACACGGCCTGCGCTACCTGCTCGAACTCCTGGACCTTCCGGATCGGGAAGCCGCGGAACAGGACGGCCCCGTGCCGCAGGAGCTGCGCCTCGACGAACGCCCGCTCCTCGCGGGCCCAGGCCGCGAGGTCCACGTCGTCGACCGCCGGCCTCACGACCAGCGGCAGCGGCCCGTCGCCCAGCGTGCCTGTCGCGACCAGCGCGCTCGGGCCCACGTCCACCTTGCGGGGGGCGATGCGCTTGAGGCTCCGGAGCCGGCCCTCGTCGCGCGCGCGTCCTTCCATGGTGCGTTCCTTCCTCTCCGCTGCCGCGAGCGCCGTCACGCGGCGGTCGGGGTCGTCCACGATGGCCCGCAGCACGGCCATGAAGTGGGCCGCCATCGCCGCGATCGTCGGCGGCTCGAACAGATCGGCGCGGTACTTCCACGCGCACGTGAGCCCCTCGTCGCCCTCGTCGACGAACACGCCGAGGTCGAACCGCGACACCTCCCTGTCGAGCTCCACGGCGCTGAAGCGCACCCCGGGCAGCGAGATCTCGGACGCCGGCACGTTCTGCAGCACGAACAGCGCCTGCACGAGGGGGTGGCGGCCGGGCTCGCGGGCCGGCTTCACGGCGTCGACGACCTGCTCGAACGGCAGATCCTGGTGCGCGTACGCGTCGAGCGTGACCTCCCGGACCCGCCGGAGGAGCTCCCGGAACGTGGGCAGGCCGCCGAGATCGGTGCGCAGGACCAGCAGGTTGACGAAGAACCCGATGAGCCCCTCGGTCTCCGCGCGGCTCCTGCCCGCGACGTCGGTCCCGACGAGGATGTCGGTCTGGCCGGAGCGCCCGAGGAGCACGATCTGGAACGCCGCGAGCAGCGTCATGAACAGGGTGGCGCCCTCGCGCCGGCCGAGCGCGCGCAGCGCCTCGGAGAGCGCGCTGTCCACCGCGATCGTGTGGCGCCCGCCGCTGTAGCTCGACGCGCCGGACCGGGGGTGATCCGGGCGCAGATCGAGCGCCGGCGGGGGCCCGGCGAGCCGCTCGCGCCAGGCGCCGAGCAGCGCCTCGCGGGTCGCGCCCTGGATCCACCGCCGCTGCCAGACAGCGAAGTCCGCGTACTGGACGGGCAGCGGCCGCAGCGCCGGCGGCCGCCCGGCCCGCGCCGCCGCGTACAGCTCGGCCAGCTCCGCGACGAGCACGTTCATGGTCCAGCCGTCCGCCACGATGTGGTGGACGACGACGACGAGCACGAGCTCGTCGTCGCGCAGCCGGATCGCTGTCACCCGCAGGAGCGGGCCGCGACCGAGGTCGAACGGCCGCTCCGCGCGGTCCGCGGCCAGGCGCTGGATCGCCGCGCCGCGCTCCCCGGCGGGCGTCGCCGACAGGTCCACCACCTCGAACTCCGGCGCGGCGTCGGGGGCGATCACCTGCACCGGCTCGCCGGCGGCCACGCCGAACGTCGTCCGCAGCGACTCGTGGCGCCGGACGAGCGCGACGAGGCTCTCCCGGAGCAGCGCGACGTCGAGCTCCCCCTCGACGCGCACGGCCGCTGTCATGTTGTACCCGGCGCTGTCGGGCTCGAGCTGCGCCAGGAACCACAGGCGCTGCTGCGCGAACGAGAGCGGCAGCGGCCCCCCTCGCGGCACCGGGACGAGCGGCGGCGGCCCGGCAGCGGGCGCGCCGCCGGCCGGACCGCGGCGCCGGTCGACGTCGCGGGCGAGCTCCGCGACCGTGGGGTGGTCGAACAGGCTGCGGAGCGGCAGCTCGACGCCGAGCGCCTTGCGCACGCGCGACACCACCTGCGTGGCCAGCAGCGAGTGCCCGCCCAGCTCGAAGAAGCCCGCGTGGACGGGGACCTGCTCGAGCCCCAGCACCTCCGCCCAGATGCCCGCGAGGGCCTCCTCTGTCGGCGTCGTCGGGGCGCCGCCCGCCGCGCCGCCCGCGTCGACAGCGGGCGCCTCCGGCGCCGGCAGCGCCTTGCGGTCCACCTTGCCGTTCGGGGTGAGCGGCAGCGCGGGCAGGGCGACGAAGACGGGCGGCACCATGTAGTCGGGCAGCGTCTCCTTCAGGAACTCGCGCAGCCGCTCGGGCGCCGGGGCCGCGCCGTCCTCGCCGACGACGTAGGCCACGAGCCGCTTGCCCGAGGCGCGCTCCTCCCGGACGGCGACAACGGCCTCGCGGACCTCCGGGTGCTGCGCGAGGCGCGCCTCGATCTCCCCGAGCTCGATGCGGAAGCCGCGGATCTTCACCTGGTGATCGCGCCGCCCCGAGAACTCGAGGGTGCCGTCCGCGAGGCGCCGGCCGAGATCGCCGGTGCGGTACATGCGCGCGCCGGGCGCGCCGCCGAAGGGATCGGGCACGAAGGCCTCGGCGGTCCGGGCGGGGTCGTTCAGGTAGCCGCGCCCCACGCCGACGCCCGCGACGCAGATCTCGCCGGTCACGCCCACGGGCGCGAGGTCGTCGCCCGTCACGACGTGGAGCCGCACGTTGGGCACGGGCCGGCCGATGGGCACGTGGACGACCTCGGGCCCCGGGGCCTCCGTGATCGCGTGCAGCGCCACGTCGTCGGCGCACTCGGCGGGCCCGTAGGCGTTCATCAGCGGGACGCGGGGGTACCGCGCGAACCACCGGCGGCAGAGGTCGGGCGTCAGCGCCTCGCCCGTGGGCAGCATCCACCGCAGGCGCGAGAGGCGCGGCGCGTCCGCGTCCGCCGAGACGAGCTCCCCGAGGAGCGACGGGACCAGCTCGAGGACCGTGATCCCCTGCGCCTCGGCCTCCTCCACGAGGCGCCGCGGGTCGCCCACGATCTCCTCGGGGACGATGTGGACGCGGCCGCCGCAGAGCAGCGCCGTGAGGAGCTGCCACACCGAGATGTCGAAGCACTGGGACGCTGTCTGGCCGATCACGTCCGAGGGGCCGAGCTCCAGCGCGGGGATCTTCCCCCACACGTTGTTGAGCATCCCCGCGTGCTCGACCATCGCGCCCTTCGGCACGCCGGTCGATCCGCTCGTGGTGATCACGTAGGCGAGGTGGCCGGGGCCCGCGCGCCGCGGGGGGTCGTCGACGGGCGCGGGCCCGCGCTGCGCGGCGAGCCGCTCGCGCGTCACGAACCGCGGCCGCGCCGGCTCGGGCAGGTGCGCGAGCGCCCTCGCGAGCCGCGGCACCCACGCCTCCGACGTCACCACGACGGGCGCGCGGCTCGCCTCGACGACGCCGGCGATGCGCTGCTCGGGCTGGTGCGGATCGAGCGGGAGGTACGCGCCGCCGGCCTTGAGCACGCCGAGCACCGCGACGACCAGCTCGATGTCGCGCGACTCCAGCACCGCGACGATCGTGTCCGGACCGACCCCCTGGGCCCGCAGCGCGTGGGCCACGTGGTTCGCGGCGCGGTTCAGCGCGGCGTAGGTGAGCCGGCGCTCGCGGCACGTCACGGCGACAGCGTCCGGCGTCTTGCGCGCCTGGGCCTCGAAGAGCGCCACGTAGCCCGGCGCGGCGGGCTCGGCGCCCTTCGTGTCGTTCCACTCCAGGAGCAGCTGCCGGCGCTCGCGCTCGCCCAGGGGCGAGAGGTCGCCCAGCCGGGCCTCCGGACGGCGGGCCATCTCCGAGAGCAGCTCGACCAGGTGGCCCAGCATCCGCTCGACCGCGTCGTGATCGAACAGGCGCCTGTCGTACGAGAGCCGGATCCCGAGCCCCGCGCTCGGGTAGGCCACGACCGTCATCGGGTAGTTCGTGTGGACCCTGTCCTGCTCGTAGGAGAGGTGGACGTCGCCCACCTGCTCCCCGAGGCGGGGGTCCTTCGGCGCGTTCTCGAAGACGACGAGGCTGCCGAACAGCGCCTGTCCCCTGGGGAGCTCGCTCCACCGCTGGATCTCGACGAGCGGCGGATACTCGACCTCGCGGATACGGTAGTTGTGGGCCAGGAGCCCCTTGAGCCACGGCACGAGCGGCTGCTCGGGCGGCACGCGGACCCGCAGCGGCAGGCTGTTGATGAAGAGGCCGACGATCGTCTCCACGCCGGGCAGATCGGTCGGGCGGCCCGCCACGGTCACGCCGAACACGACGTCGCGCCGGCCGCTGTAGCGGCTCAGGAGGAGCGCCCAGGCCCCTTGCACGAAGGTGTTGGGCGTCAGCCCGTGCTGGTGCGCGAGGCCGAGCAGCGCCTCGGTCAACGCCGGGGGCAGCTCGACGAACGCGTCGCTCACCCCGGCCCCCGCGGGCGGCGCCGCGCCGTCGGGGAGGATCCGGTCCACGCCGAGGGGCGTCGGCTCCGTGAAGCCGCGGAGCTCCTCGCGCCAGAACCGCTCGGCCGCCGGGAGGTCCTGGCGCGCGAGCCACGCGATGTAGTCCCTGTACGGCCGCGGCTCGGGCAGCTCCAGCGGGCGGCCCTCGCGGAGCGCCGCGTAGTACGACAGGCACTCCATCATCAGCACGGAGAAGCACCAGTCGTCCGTGAGGATGTGGTGGAAGCTCCGGACGATGCGGTAGGCGTCGTCCCGCACGCGGATCAGCCGGATCCGCAGGAGCGGCGGCCGGGTCATGTCGAGCCCCTCGGCGAGCTCGGACTCCAGCACCTCGGCGAGGCGCCGCTCCTGCTCGGCCTCGGTCCTGTCGCGCCAGTCGAGGAACCGGATGACGTCGGAGAGGTCGACCTCCCGGTGGACGATCTGGAGCGGTCGCTCGAGATCCTTCCAGACGAAGGACGTCCTCAGGATCGGGTGCCGCGCCGCCACCCGCCGCCAGGCCTCGACGACGAGGTCGGGGTCGAGCGCGCCGTGCCACACGTAGTGCTGCTGCATCAGGTAGATGCCCGAGCCGGGGTTCAGCAGGGTGTGGAAGAGCATCCCCTCCTGCATCGGCG
The DNA here is from genome assembly GCF_001589285.1 of Sorangium cellulosum. Taxonomy (GTDB): domain Bacteria; phylum Myxococcota_A; class Polyangia; order Polyangiales; family Polyangiaceae; genus Sorangium; species Sorangium cellulosum_G. The sequence goes on from NZ_JEMA01000717.1 coordinate 14,476, forward strand.
AGAGCGGGTAGACGTCATCGAGCCCTGACGGATCCGGCAGGTGGCGCGCGATCTCGTCGTCGGTCAGGCCGCTCAGCGAGAACCGGGGCGGCGTCGCCCCGGGCCGATCTGCTTGCGGCGCTCCGGCCTGGTCCGGGGCTGCGCCCGGGGCGACGGGAGCAGCGCCTGCGGTCGAGGCCGGCGCGGAGGAGACAGCGACCGCCGCGGCGGCGGCCACGGTGGGATGGTCGAACAGGTCCTTCGGGCTCAGCTTGACCCCGCGCTGGTTCGCGCGCGCGATGACCTGGAGGCTCCGGATGGAGTCGCCGCCGAGGGCGAAGAAGTTGTCGTGGATGCCGACCCGCTCCACGCGCAGGATGTCGGCCCAGATCCGGGCGAGCGTGGCCTCGACCTCGTTCCGCGGCGCGACGAAGCCGCCGGCCTCCGGCGCGCCCGCCCGCCCGGGCTCCGGCAGCGCCGCGCGGTCGATCTTGCCGTTCGCGGTGAGCGGCAGCGCCGGCAGCGGCACGATCACGGCGGGCACCATGGTTTCGGGCAGCTGCTGCGCGAGCCGGCCGCGGAGCGCCGCCGCGTCGAGCGCCGCCGCCTCGCGCGCCACCACGTAGGCCACGAGGCGCAAGGCCCCGCCGCCGTCCCGCGCCGCCACGACCGCCTCGCGCACCTCGGGCTGCTCGCGCAGCCGCGCCTCGATCTCGCCCAGCTCGACGCGATGGCCGCGCAGCTTGATCTGGTGGTCGGTGCGCCCGAGGAACTCGATCGCGCCGCTCGCAAGGACGCGCGCCCGATCCCCGGTGCGGTACAGCCGACCCCCGGGAACCCCGCCGAACGGATCCGGGACGAACCGCTCCGCCGTCAGCTCGGGGCGCGCGTGGTAGCCGCGCGCCACGCCGGCCCCGCCCAGGTAGAGCTCGCCAGGCACGCCCACCGGCAACGGTTCAAAATTTACACCAAGGACATACGCCTGGGTGTTGGGGAGCGGCCGCCCGATGGGCACTGTCGCTCCGGAGCGGCCTGCCGCTGGATCGACCTGCCATGTGAGCGAGCCAACGGTCGTCTCGGTGGGGCCGTAGTGGTTCACCACGGTGCAGCCCGGCGCGAGCTTCCGGATCCGCTCGATGAGCTCCCAGCTCGAGGCCTCTCCGCCGAGCACGAGGCAGCGCGTCGGCAGGACGTTCTCGGGCTGCGCCGCTTCGAGGAGCGCGCCGAGGTGGCTGGGGACGATCTTGAGCGCGTCGACCCGGTGGCGGCTCATGTACTCGGCTGTCGCGTCGGGATCGAAGATCCGCGCCTCGGACAGGACGTGCAGCGCGCGGCCCGAGCAGAGCGCGCCGAAGAGCGACGTGTGCCCGAGGTCCGCGGCCACTGTCGAGACGAGCGCCATGCCGCCGCCCTCGGCGAGGGGCAGCCGCGCGAGCACGCCGCGCACGTAGCTCGCGAGGTGGCGGTGCTCGACGGCCACGCCCTTCGGGCGCCCCGTCGAGCCCGAGGTGTAGATGAGGTAGGCGAGGTTGTCGGTCCGGGCCGTTTGTCCAAGCAGCGGCGCGTCGGGTTCGGCCGCGAGGGCGCCCGCGTCGCGGTCGAGCAAGAGCAGCGCCGGCCCCGGCCCGTCGAACGCGCCGGCCCACCGCTCCTGCGTGATCACGGCGCGCGCGCCGCTGTCCTCGACCACCGCGCGGAGCCGCTCGCGCGGGAACTTCGGATCGACGGGCACGTACGCGGCGCCTGCCTTGAGCGCGCCGAGCAGCGCGACGACCATCTCCGCCGAGCGCTCGATGCACACGACGACCCTGTCCTCGGGCCTCACGCCGAGCGCCCGCAGCCGCCGCGCGAGCTGGTTCGTCCGCCGGTCGAGCTCCCCGTAGGTCAGCGCCGTCTCCTCGCAGACGACCGCGAGCGCGTCGGGCCGCGCGGCGGCGTGCGCCTCGAAGAGCTCGTGGACGCAGGCCGACGGCGCGGAGGCCGTGGCCGTCGCGTTCATGTCGGTGAGCAGGCGCCGCCGCTCGGCCGCGCCCACGAGGGGCAGCTCGGCCAGGCGGGCGCGCGGCCGCGCCGCCATGGCCTCGAGCAGCGCGCGGCACTGGCCGAGCAGGCTGGCCGCTGCCTCGTGCGTGAGCCGGCGGCGCTCGTACGAGAGGATGAGCCCGAGCTCGCTCGACGGCTCGACGATGAGCGACACCGGGTAGTTGTTGCGCCCGTCGGTGAGCAGGGCGTCGCCGACGCGCCCGCCGCCGGGCCGGGGCAGGGCGCGGACGCGCACGTCGCGAACGTCGGATTGCGCGTCGGGCACCTCCTCCTCGGGGTAGCTGTCGAACACCACCAGGCTGTCGAAGAGCGACCTCCCGCCCGGCACGTCGCTCCAGCGCTGGACGAGCGAGAGGGGGGCCCACTCGTGCTGGCGCAGCTCGCTGTTGCGGTCCTGCAGCCGCGAGAGCCACGCGGCGAGCGGCTCGTGCTCGTCCACGCGGACCCGCACCGGCAAGGTGTTGATCAGCACGCCGACGATCGCCTCGGAGCCGGGGAGCTCCGGGGGGCGGCCCGAGACCGTGGCGCCGAAGACAACGTCGGGCTCTCCGCTGTGCCGGGAGAGCAGGAGGGCCCACGCGCCCTGCACGAGGGTGTTCAGCGTGACGCGCAGGCGGCGCGCGCAGGCCGCGAGCGCCTCCGTCTCGGCCCGCGAGAAGCGCAGCGCCTGCTCGGCGCAGGGGAACGCGTCGCCGCCTGCCGCGCCCGCCGCCGGGCCGGCCTCCATCGGGAGCGGCGTGGGCGCCCGGAACCCGGCCAGCGCGCCGCGGAAGAACCGCTCGGCCGCGCCTTCGTCCTGGGCCTGCACCCAGCTCAGGTACTCCCTGTACGGGCGCGGCCGCGGCAGCTCGGGCGTCGTGCCCCGCGCGAGCGACCGATAGACGAGCAGCGCCTCTCTCAGCAGCAGCGCGAAGCTCCACCCGTCGAGCAGGAGGTGGTGATGGCTGTTGATGAAATAGAAGGCGTCGTCCTCGGCCTGGACCACCGTGAGCCGCATGAGGGGGGCTTTCAGCAGGTCGAAGCCGGCGCGCCGGTCCGCGGCCATGAGCGCGGAGAGGGCTTCCTCGCGCTCGCCGGCCGCGAGCCCGCGGAGGTCGTGGCGCGCCACCGGGATCGTCACCCGCGGCCGGACGACCTGCACGGGCTTCGCGACGCCCTCCCAGACGAACGCGGTGCGCAGGATGGGGTGCCGCTCCGCGAGCGCCTGCCAGGCGCGCTCGAAGGCGTCCAGATCGAGCCGCCCCTCCAGCAGGAAGGCCGCCTGGACGAAGTACGGGTCGGCGGACCGGTCCGAGACCGCATGAAAGAGCAATCCCTGCTGGAGCGGGGAGAGGTAATGAATCGACTCAACGTCTTTTTTCTTGTTCGTCATGGCCTCAGTCCAAGGCTTCCAGGATGGAGTCCAGCTCGTCCGGCGCGAGCGCGACGTCGGTGAAGTCCGACGGCGTGTAGCCGCCGGCCTCGGGGGACAGGCAGTGCGCGATCAGCTCTCTCAGCGCGTCGCGCCACAGCGCGCTGACCGCCGCGACAGTCTCCTGCCGGTACCGCGCGGCGCTGTAACGGAAGGTCGCCTCGAGCCGACCGTCGTACACGGCCGCGTCGATCTCGATCTCGTAGGGGAGCGGGCTGCGCGGGTCGTGCTCGGCGCCGGGCGACTCCGCGGCCAGGGAGAACCGCGCGCCCGCGCCGACCACCTGATCCCACTGGCCCAGGTAGTTGAACGCGATGGCCGGCGTCGGCAGGCGGCGCAGCCGGTCGGCGATCGCCCCCGCGCCCAGCTCCCGCACCGCGCCGTAGGGGAGCCCGCGCCGCGGGACGCGGCGGAGCTGCTCCTTCACCGCCTTGAGCACGTCGCCCGGCGCCGCGTCCTTCGCTACATCGAGCAGCACCGGGTAGGCGCTCGTGAACCAGCCGACGGTGCGCGACAGGTCCAGGTCCTCGCCGTCGAGCGCCTCGCGCCCGTGGCCCTCGACCTCGATCGCCGCCACGCGCTGCCCGGTCCACCGCGCGAGCGCGAGGGCCAGCCCGGCCAGCAAGACCTCGTCGACGCGCGTCCGGTACGCGTCCGCCACGTCCTCGAGCAGCGACCGCGTCTCGGCCCCGCTCAGGCCCGCCTTGACCGTGGCCATGGCCGTCTCCGCGCGATCTCCCGCCGGCGTGTCGACCGGCAGCGGCGCCGCCCGGTCCCAGGGGAGCCCGAGCCAGAAGGCCGCCTCTTCCTGGAAAACCGCGCCCTGCGCCGCGGCCTCGAGGCGCTCCGCCCACCGCTTGAACGAGGTGGTCCTGTCGGGCAGCTGCACCGGTGCCCCGCGGCGGGCCTGATCGTAGGCGGCCTGGAGATCGTCGAGGAGGATCCGCCACGACACGCCGTCGACGACGAGGTGGTGCGCGGCCAGCAAGAGCCGCCCCGGCCGGCCGGCGCCGAGGTCGAAGCCGACCACGCGGAGCAACGGCCCCGCCGTCAGGTCGAGGCTCGCCTGCCACCGGGACGCGTGCGCCTCGATCGCCCGCGGCAGGTCGGCCTCGGGCACCCTGGAGAGGTCTGCCCGGTGCGCGACGGCCTCGGGCTCGCCAGGCGCGTGCGTCTGGCGAAAGCCGCCGCCCTCCGGCACGTAGCGCAGCCGCAGGGCGTCGTGGTGGCCGAGGAGCGCCTGCGCCGCCGCCTGCAGGGCCGGCCAGTCGAGGGGCTCGGCGACCGTGAGCAGGAGCGCCTGGTTCCAGTGATGGGGGTTCGGCAGATCGCGCGCGAAGAACCGCCGCTGGATCGGGATCAGGGGGACATCGCCCGTCGCCGGCTCCTCCCCGGCCGACGCCGCGGCCGAGGCGACGCTCGCGGCGGCCGCGAGGTCCGCGAGGGTCTGGTGCTGGAACATCTGGCGCGCCGTCAGGCGGAGGCCCGCCTGCTTCGCGCGGGACACGACCTGCAGGCTCAGGATCGAGTCGCCCCCCAGCTCGAAGAAGTTGTCGTCGCGGCCGACGCGCTCGCGGCCCAGCACCGCGGCCCAGATCTGCGCGAGCTCCGCCTCGACGTCCGCGCCCGGGGCGGCGTCGTGCGCCGCGCCCCTGGGCGCTCCTCCGGCGCCGATCGGCGGCGCCGCAGCGATGGCCGCGTCGGCCGGCGGCGCTGCCTCGGGCGCCTCGGGCAGCGGCAGCTCGCCGAGCCGCGCTGTCGGCCGCGCCACGACCGCTTCCAGCAGGGCACGGAGGTCGTCCGCCATGCGGCGGATCGTGCGCTCCTCGAAGAGCTCCGTGCTGTACTCGAACGAGCCGCTCAGCCCCTCCGGCCCGGTCGCCATGTGGAGCGAGAGGTCGAACTGGGCGCTGCCCGGATCCACCTCGACGGGCCGGAGCTCGAGGTCGGCGAGCGGGAGCGCGCGCCGCGAGGCCTCCTGGAGCGAGAACATCACCTGGAACAGCGGGGTGCTCCCGAGATCCCGCGCCGGCCGGAGCGCCTTCACGAGCTGCTCGAACGGCAGGTCCTGGTGCGCCTGCGCGGCCAGCACCTCTTCCCGCGTCCGCGAGAGCAGATCCGTGAAGCGCGGGTCCCCCGCGAGGTCGGCCCGCAGCACGAGCGTGTTGACGAAGAGCCCGATGAGCCCCTCGACCTCGACGCGCGTGCGGCCCGCGATCGGCGTCCCGATGCACAGGTCCGTCTGCCCGCTCCGCCGCGCGACGAGCGCCTGGAACGCGGTGAGGAGCAGCATGTACGTGGTGACGCCCTGGCCGCGGGCGAGCGCGCCGAGCGCGGCGGAGAGCTCGCGCGGGAGCTCGAAGTTGTGGCGGGCGCCCCGGTACGACCGCGCGGCGGGGCGCGGCTTGTCGGTGGGCAGCCGCAGGACCGGCGGCTCCGCGGAGAGCCGCTGCCGGAAGTGCGCGAGCTGCCTGTCGAGCGCCGCCCCCGTGAGCCACGCGCGCTGCCAGCTGGCGTAGTCGCCGTACTGGATCGGGAGCGACGGGAGCGCCGCGGCGCGCCCCTCCGCGTCGGCGGCGTAGAGCTCCGCCACCTCGCGGACGAGGACGTTCATCGACCACCCGTCCGACACGATGTGGTGGAGGACGACGAGCAGGAGGTGCTCGCGCTCGCCGAGCCGCACGAGCGAGATACGGAGCAGCGGCCCGCGGCGGAGGTCGAAGGGCCGGCTGGCCTGCTCCTCGAGCAGCCGCAGCGCCTCGGCCTCGCGCGTGCCCTCGGGCGCGGCGCGGAGGTCCCCGGTGGAGAGCGTCACCGGCTGCTCGGCGTGGATGATCGCCACCGCCCGGCCGTCGCGCTCGTCGAACGTGGCGCGCAGGGACTCGTGGCGGCGGATCAGCGCGGCGAAGCTGCGCTCGAGGCGGGCCGCGTCGAGCGGCCCGAGCAGGCGCACGGCCGCCGGGATGTTGTACGACGCCGCGGTCTCCTCGAGCTGCGCGAGGAACCACAGGCGCTCCTGCGCGAACGACAGCGGCGGCGGG
>NZ_JEMA01000718.1 GCF_001589285.1 Sorangium cellulosum
GGCGGCGAGGCCGGCGGCGGCGGCGAGGCCGTCGGCGGCGGCGGTGGTGGCGGAGGCGGCGGTGACTGCGACGGGGAGCCGTGCCCGACGCCGACGGGCGTCGACGTCGTGGACCAGGCCGACACCGAGGTGCACGGCAATCGCGGTACGGCCACGCCGGCCACGGAGCGGTGCCCGGGGAGTCAGGTGATCGTCGGGTTTCGAGGGACCGTGGGGATGCTCGGGGAGTCGTACATCCACGGCAAGATCCAGGCGCAGTGCGGCCACCTGGAGCTCACCGGAGACGGCTCGTACACAATCACCACGGCGCCCGGCGACGTGACGGCCCTCCAGGGCGCCTATGGCTCCGAGTCCTGGGACATGATGTGCCCGGAGGACGAGGTTGTGGTGGGCTTCAGCGTCTGGGCCGGCAGCTACGTGGATCTCCTCTTCATCGCTTGCGCGCCCCTCGTCGTGACGGGACCTCCCGGCGGTCTCCGCGTCGAGATCGGACCCGTCACGTGGCCGGACGGCGTGGGCGGCGACGGCGGCAGCGAGTTCCCGGACACCTTCTGCGGCGCCGACCCGATCGCGAACCGCTTTCAGACCGTCTCCGCGAACGGACCCATCGCCGCCTTCGGCCTGGGCTGCGCCACGCCGTCGCTCACGTACTGACCCGCCGGCTCGCGCTCGCGCGCCCGCGGGCCGCCTCAGGCGACGTCCTCGAAGCCTGGAAGCGGATCGTAGTCCTGGTCGGGGTCGTCCTCCTCGCCGGGCTCGGCGCAGGCCGGCTCGTCCTCGCCCTCTGCGCCCTCGAGCAGCCCGTCGAACGGCCCGGGGAGCGGCGCATCCTCGTCGGCCTCGAGCAGCGCCTCCATCCCTTCGACCTCGCCCGTCTCGAGGTAGCGCTCCCAGGCCGTGGGGTGGTCCCGGGCGCAGAGCGCCGAGAGCGCGGCGATGCCGAGCCGCACGATGGGCTTGCCGTCGGTGCTGCTGCGGGGCCGCGCCCGCAGCTCGCGCGGGGCGTACAGCGTGAGCTCGAGGGGCGCCACGTCCGCCACGTGGTAGTGGACGTACTCGCGGATCTCGCCGCCCTTCTGGATCGTCACGCGCTCCCGGTCGAAGGTCCAGCCGAGCGCGCGGACATGCCGCTCCAGCGCCTCCTCGTCGGCCGAGAACACGTGCAGATCGACGTCGCTGCCGCGGCGGATGTGACCGGTGGAGACCGAGCCGATGAGCCGCGGCGAGAACGGCGCGAGCGCGCGCATGGCCTCCAGCGCCACGATGCGCAGCGCGAACAGCCGGCGCGTCCGCCCGCTCCCCTCGGCGCGCTCGGCGAAGCGCAGCAGCGCCTCGCGGATCTCGCCGTTGGAGGGCAGATCCGCGGGGCGGTAGCGCGCCCTTCGTCCCTCCACCTGGCCGAGGATCCGCTTCGCGGCCATCCGCTTGGCCGTGAAATACTGGTCCACGCCCTCCTCGACCATGAGCCGCGCGGCCTCCGCGGCGATGCGGGCCCGCAGCCCACCGAAGCGCTCGACGCTCATCGCGGAACCCGCGCTGCGCGCGCCGCCTGGGCTGCCTGCGCCCCCGCGGCGCCGAGCGCCGGATCGAGGGCCTGTCGCAGCCGGAGCATCGCGCCCCCGATCAGGCGGCCGCCGCGCGGCGCCCCGAACAGGCGCTTCTGCACCACCTGCTGCGCCACCCCGAGGCGGCGCGCGATCTCGCCCTGCGACAGCCCGTCGAAGAAGTAGGCCTCGACGACCTCGCGCTGCTTCGCGGTCAGCGCCGTCTCGACGGCGTCCCGCACCGCGGCGCAGAGCCGCGCCCGCCCCGGCGGCTCGGCCTCGTCGCCCCAGAGCCGGCGATCGTCGCCCCAGCGGTCGACGTCCTCGCAGAGGACCTCCCGGCGGGCCTTGCGGCTACGCGAGCGGCTCCTTTCGCAGATCATGGGCGGGGGCGGGCTCGCCGCCGATCGAGAGCAGGGTCCAGTCCGCGCCGTCGAGCAGGACCTCCACGGCGGCCTCCGGGCGCAGCACGGTCGCCGCGGGCGAGCGGCCGCCGAGGTCCCAGCGCCGCAGCCGCGTGAGGTCGGCGAGGGCCCGCGTGCGCCGGAGCCGCCGCTTCGTCGCGGCGGGCGCGCGCAGCAGGTGGAGGTGGTGCCGCACGAGCCAGACCACCCGCGGACAGACGAGCTCCGCGAGCACGTCGGCCCCCTCCTCGGCGTGGTCGGCGGAAGCGAACGCCTTGCCGACGTCGTGGAGCAGGGCCGCGGCCCAGAGCCCGCGGTCCGCGGTCTCGCGGCGGGCCAGGTCGAAGACCTGCAGGGAATGGAAGAGCGCGTCGCCCTCGGGGTGCCAGCGCGGGTCCTGCGGCACACGATCGAGCGCGAGGAGGAGATCGAGGAGTTCCAGGTGCATCACGGGGAGGGCGGTTGGGCCGCCCGCGGGCTGCGGGCGAGCGGTGCCCCTTCACCCTGGGGCGCGGTCACACCCACCGGAAGGCCGCGCTCCCCGGGCGAGCAAGAGACTAGCGCAGCAGCCGGCCGAGCGCCTGCAGCGAGGACGCGTGAGCGCTTGCAGCGAGGACGCGTGAGCGCCTGCGGCGAGGACGCGTGATCGGCTGGAGATACGTTACGCTCGCCCCATGACGAGCTCGCCTTCACCACGTGTTCCTTCGATCCGGCGGACCTCACGGCGTCCCCGCGGCGAGGCGCTCGCGCGCGCGGCTTCCATCCTCGGCCTGTGCGCGCTGCCCATGTGCGATTCCCTCGACAACATCGACGTGGAGGTCGGCGGCAGGGCGGTCGTCCCGGCGGGGACGATCCTCGACGACGTCCTCGGCGTGCTCGACTTCGATGCTTTCCAGAACATCGATCTCTCGGCGGAGTTCGAGAACCAGGGTGTCACCAAGGACGACGTGGACTCGGTGCAGGTCCTGGCGTTCACGCTGCGCGTCGAGAGCCCGGAGAGCGGGAGCTTCGATTTTCTGCGCTCCGCGTCGTTCTTCGTCGAGACGGAGGGGCAGCCGCGGGTGCTCATCGCGAAGCTCGACGAGGTGCCGCGCGGCGCGCGCGAGCTGTCGATGGACGTGGTCGAGGGCGTGGATCTCAAGCCCTACGTCGTGGCGCCGAGCATGAAGATCACGAGCGAGGCCCGCGTGAGCGGTCGGCCCGACGAGCAGACGACGGTGGTCGCTGACGTGCTGCTCGACGTCGACGCCTCCATCCCCGGCTGCTAGCGCGCGGAAGCGATCGCGGTCGATTGCAGAAGCGACCGGCGAAATGACCCGGGAAACCATCGAGCCAGCGATTGCTTCGCCTGCGTCCAACGGCGGATGGCGGGTGACCGACGGCGGATGGACCGACCCTTGACATGGAACCGTCGCCGCTGTCTGCTTGTCGGTGCGCACTTGCTTTCGCATCGCCACGGGGGGTCGGCATGCATCTCGGATCTACCATCGCGGATCGCTTCGTGATCGAGCGGCTCGCCGGGCGCGGAGGGATGGGCGAGGTCTATCGCGGCCTCGACCGGAGCACGGGGCAGCCCGTCGCGATCAAGATCCTGGACGAGCACTGGGACGCGAGCCTCGCGCGGTTCGCCCCCGATGCGCTGATCCTCGCGCGGCTCGACCACCCGCGCCTCGTGCGCCACGTGGCCGAGGGGGTGCTCCCCTCAGGCGAGCCCTACCTGGTCATGGAATGGCTCGACGGTGAGGACCTCGCGTCGAGGCTCGCGGGAGGCCGGATGCGCGCGCAGGACAGCGTGGCGCTCGCCCTGGCCATCGCCGAGGCGCTGGGCGCGCTGCACGAGCGCGGCATCGTCCACCGCGACCTCAAGCCGAGCAACATCTTCCTCGTCGGAGGCCGCGTCGATCGGATCAAGATCCTCGATCTCGGCGTCGTCCACGTCGAGGCGCTGACGCGCCTCACGGCCACGGGGACGCCGCTCGGCACGGTCGCGTACATGGCGCCCGAGCAGGCGCTCGGCGCGAAGGAGATGGACGCGCGCGTGGACGTGTTCGCGCTCGGCTGCGTGCTCTTCGAGTGCCTGACGGGCGGACCCCCGTTCGCGGCCGCCACCATGGCGCGCGCCCTGACGAAGATCCTGTTCGCGGCGCCCCCGCGCCTGCGCGACAGGCTGCCCGGCGCGCCGCCCGCGCTCGACGCGCTGCTCGCGCGCATGCTCTCGAAATATCCCGGCGATCGGCCGCCGAACGGGCTCACCGCCGCCGCCATGCTGCGGGCGCTCGGCGATGTGCGCGTCCCCGACGTCGGGCTCCGGAAGCCAGAGTCGATGAGCGGATCGCCGGCGCTCGCCAGGACGACGGCGGCGGAGCGCTCCCCCGCGCTCACGCAGCACGCCCAGCGGGGCGCGGCGGCGAGCCAGAGCGGCTCCCCGGTGGAGGCCAGGGGGAGCCAGCCGCTCGTCGACGCGGCGCTCGCGCGCGAGGCCGCCGTGCACGGCGGAGCGCTCAAGTGAACAGGGGAGCCTGACCAGGTACTCCGCCGTGCTTTCCGGCGTCACGCGGAATGTCTCGCTCCGGCTCTCTGAATCGGATGCTTGAGAATCATGGGGCGCACCCCGCAAGGACGAGGCTCGCGTCAAAAGAGCAGATGGCGTGACGTTCGGCCTGGCCATCTCACCATGTATCGTGAATATAGGTGTCTGGCGGGAGCGAGTCGTCATGGACGGGCTATCGCAGGTAAGATCGCCGGGCGGTCTGCCATGAGCACGCACCCCCCTCGGGCCGATTGTTCCATTCGGCCCGAGGGCTCTTTCCCTGACGTGCTGGCGGTTTCTCTTCCTCTCTTCTGGCGCCTCTGGCGGTTCACAGGATTCCCGTCCGAGCGGCGCATCTCTCGATGTCTTCGCGCCCTGCTGCGCTCACGCCCCCGCCGTCACGAGCTCGACCAGATCGGCCAGGCTCGCTCCCGTGGCGTCGGCGGTCACGCCGAGCTCCTCGGCCGGCAGGCCCAGGCGGTTGACCCAGAACGTCGGATGGCCGAACCACCGGGCGCCCGCGGCGTCCCAGCCGGCGAACGGGACGAACAGGATCGCCTCGCGCTCCAGGCCAAACGCGTCGAGCGCCATCCGGTACGCGCGCGGATCCGGCTTGTACGTCCTCGCCCGATCGGTGCTGAGCACGTGCTCGAACAGGCCTTCCAGCCCGGCGCTCTCGATCGCGGCGTCGAGCATCCGCGGCGTGAAGTTCGACAGGAACGAGAGCCGGACGCCCGCGTCCTTCAACGACCTCAGCGCCGGCGCCGCGTCCGGCCATGCCCTGAGATCGAGGTAGGCCCCGAGGAGCCGCGCCCGCTTCTCCTCGCCGAGGTCGAGCCCCAGCAGCCGCTCGGCGAACACCAGCGCATCCCCTGTCACCTGCCAGAAATCCGCGTATTGCCCCGACGCGACCCGGAGCCACGTGTACTCGAATTGACGGGTGCGCCAGGCCTCGCTCAGCAGGGCGCCCTTGCCCGGGGAGAGCTCCTCCGCGAGCGCGGCGATCGGCCGCGGATCGAGGACCGCGAAGGCGTCGAAGGCGATGGCCCCGATCGTCGGGGGCGACACCGGCGGCGGCCGCGCAGGACCGCCCTCCGCGGCGCACGAGGCGGTCATGGCCAGCGGGGCCGAGCCCAGGAGTCCTGTTGCGGCGACCCCTGCGACGAGGTCGAGAAACTCACGGCGACGTGAAAGCATGCGGGCCTCGATCGGGTGATTGGAATCGAATGTTTCGAGATCACGAGAGCGCGAGAGCGCGCGCCGAGCATGCGCGCCCCGCCGTTGCCCGGGGATCCGCCATCGCCGTATACTCGCCATGCATCCTTGCATGACGTGGAGCGCTCTCCGGCAGCAGCGCCCCGCGCCGGAGCCATGCTCGACTGGGACGACCTGCGCTATTTCCTCGCCGTCGCGCGGCACGGCAACCTCTCCGCCGCCGCGCGCGCGCTGAAGGTCACGCAGCCGACCGTGGGGCGGCGCCTCGAGGCGTTCGAGCGGCGCCTCGGGGCAAAGCTCTTTCTGCGCTCGCCGTCCGGATTCGCGCTCTCGGCCGCGGGCGAGAGCGTGCTCGGGCACGCCGAGCGCATGGAGCAGGGCGCCCTCGCCGCCGAGCTCGCCGCCGGCGGGCGCGACGCGGGCCTGAGAGGCCACCTGCGCGTCACGGCGTCCGAGTGGCTCGCCGTGCGCGTCCTCGGGCCGCTGCTCGTCCCGTTCCTCGCGCGGCACCCGGCCATCTCCGTCGACCTCATCGCGGACGCGCGCTGGCTGAGCCTGCCGCGGCGGGAAGCGGACATCGCCCTCCGCCCCGCGGCGTTCGAGCACCACGAGGTGTTCCAGCGCGAGGTGGCGCGGATCGGGTTCGGCCTCTACGCGTCGGAGACCTACCTCGCCGAGCGCGGCCCGCCGGACTTCGACCGGCAGTGCGAGGGCCACGCCCTCGTCACGATGAGCGACGAACCGCCGGCCGTCGCCGACCTGCCCTGGCTCGGCGCCGTCGCCGGGAAGGCCCGCGTCGCCGCCCGCACCAACGGCCGCGAGGCCCAGGCGACGATGGGCGCCGCCGGCGTCGGGCTCGCCTGCCTGCCGCGCTACCTGGGCGACGCGACGCCGGGCCTGCGCCTCCTTTCGCCTCCCTCGCCGCCGCCCGAGCGCGCGCTGTGGCTCGGGGTGCACCGGGACGCGCGCGCGGTGCCGCGCGTGAAGGCGCTCGTCGCGTTCGTCGTCGACGCGCTCGCCCCGCTGCGGCGCGCCCTCCGGCCCGAGCCGCGCCCGCGGCCGATCGGGTGACGAGCGCCCGGGCTACGGGGCGCCGTCGAGCTGACACGCCCGGTGGCCCTTGAACGGCTCCGAGCAGACGTCCTTGAACGACGTCTCGCACGCGGACGCGCTGGAGCCGAGGCACTCGAAGAGCGGATCGAGCCAGCGCGCGATCTGCTCGCAGGACGTCATCGACGAGATCTGGATGCCGGCGCTCATGCAGTCGAAGTACGGCGCCGTCAGCGCGTTGCACGGGCGCGGCGCGGTGAGCAGCTCCGCGCAGGCGTCGCGGCAGCCGTTCGCCGGGCACGCGCGGTCGAACAGCGCGCAGAAGGCGCCGCACGAGGCCATCTGCGCCTCGACCGGATCCGCGCCGCCGGCGCTCGACGAGCGCGGGCCCGCGCCGGCGCTCGACGGGGC
>NZ_JEMA01000719.1 GCF_001589285.1 Sorangium cellulosum
GCCGGCGGCGCCCGAGGCGCTCGGCGCGGCCGGGGCGCTGATCCCGGAGGACCGCGGAGCGCGGCTGTTCGCGTACGTGCGCGCGGAGGAGCACGTCGGCGGCGGGGGCAGCGGCTACCGCGAGGCGCAGCGGCGGGAGCGGGTCCTCACCGTCGCCGACCTGGTGCAGCCGCCGGCGTGGGTCCCGCCGTGGAGCAGCGGCGCCGAGGTGCAGTGGTGGCTGGCGCGCGCGTGGGACGTGGGGGCCGTCGTGGCGGCGGTGCTGAGGGCGGCGCAGCTCGCCGCGGGCGCGGTGGGGTGAGCCCTGCCCCTCCGGCGAGGAGGCAGCCGCGGCCCGCTCGATCCGCTCCACCACGAGATCGACATGCACGGGATGCATGAGCCCCATGCCTCCTGTGCGCTGGTATCGCACCGGTGAGCCGACCACGGTTCCACGATGAAAACGAGCGCCGCCTCCGCGATCCATCGATACCGGTCCTCGGCGGGCCCGAGGAGCGCGACACACGGCACGAGCGAATCGCGCTCATGGATCATCTCACTCAAGATGTAACTGATTGACAAGGAGCGAAGCTTTGCTTTGCTTCATTGCTCTGCTGGCGAGGTGCGGCTTCCCTGTCTCCCCGTGAACACGCGAGGGTGGAAGCCATGATGATCCGCTGGTGATGGGAAACGGCCACCTTGCTCTTCCTTTGGCCGCGCGAGGACTGAAGCCATGGAGCGGACAGCGCCGATCGGCGTGAAATTCCTCGAGAAAGTCGATCTCTTCACCGCGTCGAGGCGGCGAGCGACGGCCTGGGTCGGCGCGCTGGCCCTCGCGGCGTCCGGCTCGGCCGCGGGCTGCGTCGGCCACGCGGGCGGCGGCGGCGAAGGGCCGTCGGGCGAGAGCGGCCTTGTCGACGTCGCCCCGGCGGGGATGCGCCGGATGACGCCGGAGCAGTTCACGAATTCGATGCGCGATCTGTTCGGCGATCCGGCGCTCGATCTCGACCTGGACGCGGACACGGGAGAGGTCATCTCGCTGCTCGCCGTGGACAAGCTCAACGCCGCGGCGGAGGCGATCGTCGCCCGGCGCCCCTCGTGGGGGACAGCGGTGTTCCCGTGCGACACGAGCGGTCCTGATGACGAGGTGTGCGTGGACGACTTCGTGCGGACGTTCGGGCGTCGCGCCTTCCGGCACACGCTCGACGAGGCCGAGGTCGCGATGCTCAAGGGCCAGGTTTCCCGGGCGCGGAAGGAGCAATCGTTCGAGGACGCCCTGCTCGTCGTGCTCAAGACGATGATCCAGTCGCCCGGCGTCTACTACCTCGTCGAGCTCGGCCGCGACGTGGACGGGGACGGGGGCGAGGCGCTCGCCTCCGGCGTTCGCCCGCTGACGGGCTGGGAGCGGGCGGCGCGCCTGTCGTATTTCCTCTGGAACACGACGCCGGACGACGCGCTGCTCGACGCCGCGGAGTCCGGCGCGCTCGACACGGCGGAGGGGGTGCGCGCGCAGGCGGAGCGGCTCCTCTCGGACGACCGCGCCCGGGCCACGGCGAGGCGCTTCTTCGCCGAATGGCTCGAGCTCGACGGCACGAACAAGCACGCGTCGCTCGAGAGCGCGCCGAAGAGCCCGGAGATCTACCCCGAGGATTCCCCCGCGCTGCGCGCCGCCATGCGCGCCGAGATCGAGGCGCTCGCCGAGCGCGTGCTCTTCGAGGGCGACGGCCGCTTCGAGACGCTGCTCACGACGACGGACGCGTACGTGAACGGGCCCCTCGCCGCGCTCTACGGGGTCGAGGGCCCCGCGGGCGACAGCGAGTTCGCCTGGGTCTCGCTCCCCGGCGACCAGCGCGCGGGGATCTTCACCCGGGCCGCCTTCCTGAGCGTGTTCGGCAGCATCGAGGTCAAATCGCCGATCCGCCGCGGCGCGTACATCCTGGAGGAGGTGCTCTGTCGTCCCCTCGGCCCGCCGCCCCCCAACGCGAGCGACGTGCCGGTCAAGGGCGGAGTCGTCGAGGAGAACGGCGAGCTGGTGCAGCGGACGATCCGCCAGGATGTCGAGGCCAAGACGTCGAGCGGCAACTGCGTGAGCTGCCACGCGACAATCAACCCGATCGGCTTCGCGTTCGAGCAGTACGACGCGCTCGGGCGGTGGCAGTCGCAGGAGACCGGCGGGGGCGAGGCCGCGCCGTACGCGCTCGACATCGACGCGCGCGGGCGCCTCCCTGCTGTCGGTCCGGACGGGCAGGGCGTGGAGGTCGACGGCGCCGTCGAGATGTCGGCGGCCCTCGCGGCGAGCGCCGCGGCGCGCGCGTGCCTCACCAAGCATCTCTTCCAGACGGCGCTCCGCCGCGTCCCCGTCGATCAGGATCTCGCGTCGATCGAGGCGGCCACGCCGGCGCCCGAGAGCGGCGGCAGCCTGCGCGACCTCATCCTCGACCTCACGACGAGCGACGCCTTCTTGCACCTGCGCCAACCCGAGGAGTGACCCCATGAGCCGCGCCGCTTTCAGCCGAAGGAACTTCCTCCGAACCGCCACCGGCCTGTGCATCGCGCTCCCGTTCCTCGAGGCGACGCACGGCGACGTCTGGGCCGCCGACGGCAGGGCCAGGCGGTTCATCGTGTTCTTCAGCCACGGCGGCACGATCACGTCTCGCCACAACTCAGGATCGAAGGGCGATCCGTGGAAGCCGGGCGCCTGGAGCATGCTCGACCTCTGGGCTCCACGCGATGAGGGCCAGGCGCTCCAGGCCCTCGGCGAGGAGATGGCCCCGCTCGAAGCCCTCAAGAGCGATCTCACCCTGCTGCGCGGCGTCGACGACGCCGCCGGGCTGGTCCAGGGAGACTACGGCGGTCACCACGGCTGCTCCAACGCGACCGTGCTCACCTGCGCCGACACGACCTCGGGGGGCGACGACGCCAGGGCGCTCGGCCCCTCGATCGATCAGGTGATCGCAGCGCGGCTGGCCAGCGAGAGCCCGACGCCTTTCTCGTCGATCGATCTGATGGTCGACGGGCACAACTACGGAGAGCCGCTGTACAACGCGGCGGGGGAGCAGGTGTCCACCGAGAAGGACCCGACGAGCGCCTTCGACCGGCTCTTCAAGGACGTCGCGGAGTCCTCCTCGGGGCCGACGCCCGAGCAGCTCCGCCTCCGCGCCCAGCGCAGGAGCGTGCTCGACGGCGTGAGCGAGCACCTCGCGGCGCTGAAGGGGCGCGTGAGCGCGGCCGACAGGCACCTGCTCGACGCGCACGGCGAGCACATCCGGAGCCTGGAGAAGAAGCTCGACGGCGTCGCCAACCTGGCGGCGTGCACGAAGCCGGACGTCCGCGGCGCGCCCGTGTCCCAGGGATACGGATCCTACACGGGGGGCGGGATCGAGGAGGCCGCTCCGCTCCTCGTCGACATCCTCCTGCACGCGCTGCGCTGCGGCCTCACGCACGTCGCCACCTTCCAGATCGCCGACGTCCTGACGACGTGGCTGCCTCAGCCCTACAGCACCGATCTCGGCCACAGCCTCGGCCACGCGGGCCTCGACGTCGGTCCGAGCGGCGCGGAGCCGGGCAAGCTCGAGGACTGGCGCGCGACGATCCTCGCGAACCGCGCCTGGCGCATGGAGATGTTTGCGCGCCTGCTCGACGGGCTGAAGAGCACCCCCGAGGGCGACGGCACGATGCTGGACAACAGCGTCGTGCTCTTCACGAGCGAGTTCGGGTGCGGCGGGGGACACTCGCCCCGCGACGTCCCCGTCCTGCTCGCCGGCAAGGCAGGCGGCAGGTGGCCGGGCGGCCGGCACGTCAACTACAACAAGCGCGCGAGCGCGGACCCGGCGCAGTCCGAGTACGAGACCGACGTCTCCTTGCACAACGTCTACACCTCGATCCTGCGCGCCTTCGGCCAGGAAGACGCGCACTTCGGGAACGACACAGCGTACAGGAAGGGCCCGCTGGCGGAGCTGCCGTAGGACACGGCCCCTGTCGGCGCTGTTCACCCTGTTTCACCGTCGCGCCGTCGTCCTCCGCCGGGCTCGGACTCCTGGCCCGCGACGAGCCGCCGCGCCTCCTCGATCAGCGCGCGGGCGAGCCAGAGGGCGCGGCGCCGTCGTCCACGATCGCCGGGCTCCCGCTGTACACCACCGCGTCGAGCAGCCGCTCCTCCCGCACGAGCGCGAGCGCCGGCGCGTCGCGGCGTATCGCGATCGTGCCGCCCGCGTCCGCGAACCCGCACGCCGCCGCCCCGAGCCGCGAGCCGATGTCCCACAGCGCCTCGGCCGGCGTCGCGCCGCTGTGCCCTCCGCCGCCTCCTCCCCCGCCGGCCTCCCGCCGCAGCGTCACGCGCTTGCCGGTCCGCAGCCGCTCGCCCAGCTCGACGCCGCGCAGGTCCTCGAACGGATCGGTGATCACGTGGCTGTCGATCCCCACGCACAGCCGCACGCCCGCCCCGGCCAGCGCCCCGACGTCGGGCAGCCCGTCGCCGAGGTCGCGCTCGGTCGTGGGGCACAGGCACGCGAACGCCCGCGCCGCGCCGAGGAGCGCCGGCTCGTGCGGCGCGAGGTGCGTCGCGTGCACCGCGACGAAGCGCTCGCTCAGGACCCCGCGCTCGGCCAGGAGCTCCACCGGGCGGCGGCCCGTCTCGGCGACGCACGCCTCGATCTCGGCCGGCTGCTCGGCCACGTGCATGTGCACCATGAGCCCGCGCTCCGCGGCGTACAGCGCGATCTCGCCGAGCCACGCCGGGGGCACCGCGCGGACGCTGTGCGGCGCCACGCCGACGCGCACGTCCTCGCAGCCCGCGTAGCGCGCCCGCAGCGCCTCGACGTCCGCGAGCGCCGCGTCGAGCGAGGCGTCCGAGAACCGCCGCTGCGCCCCCTCGGGCTCCCGGCCCGCGCCCGCGCGCGCGTAGACGACCCGGAGCAGCGCGATCCGGAGGCCCGCCGCGCGCGCCGCCTCGATCACCGCGTCGGCGAGGACCGTGCGGTCCGCGTAGGGCGCGCCGCCCGGCTGGTGGTGCACATAATGGAACTCGCCCACCGTGCGGACGCCCGCGGCGCGGAGCTCGCGATAGGCCACCTTCGAGATCGCGTGAATGGACTCCGGCGTGAGCGACTCCGCCAGCGCATACATGGCAGTCCGCCACGACCAGAAGTCGTCTGCCCCCGACGGCCCCGGCCGCTGCGCCTCCCCGCGCATCCCGCGCTGGAACGCATGGGAATGGGCGCTCGCCAGCGCCGGCAGCTCGATGGCGCCCGCCGTCAGCCTCATCGCGGCTCGCCCTACCACGCCGTGGGGATCGGCGAAAGGCACGGCCGGGTCACGCCTTCGGCTCGACCTCGAGCTCGGGCAGCCCTTCGAGCTTCGCCTCGACCTCCGCGGAGGGGGGCGGGGCCGGGACGACCTCGCGGCGCGCCGCCATGACCGTCAGGGCGCGCGGCAGGCACTCGACAACGAGGGGCGTGGTCCCGACCTCCTCGCCGTCGATGAGCACGTGCTGGGGCGGGTCGGTGCTGATGCGGAAACGCCGGGCGGCGAGGAACCCGATGTTGTCGCGCTCGGCCGGCTCGCCGTCGAGCGCGGTCCGCAAGAGGTGCAGACCTGTCGCGACCGCCTCGACCAGCGTGGTGGCCGACACGACGGTGAGGTCGAGCCGCCCGTCCTCGGGGGAGAGCGCCGAGGGCCCCTGGGCCAGCACCGTGCGCGCGGGCGCCATGTTCGCGACAGTCACCGCGACCGCCCGGCAGTGGATCCGCTGGTCCTCCGTCTCGATATCGACCTGGAACGGCTCGAGGCTCATCAGCTTCTTCAGCCCGGTGGTGATGTAAGCGAGCACGCCCCAGCGCTGCTTGGCGTCCTGCGGGGTCTCGCCCACGGTGTCGGCGTGCAGCCCGATCGCTGACAGCAGGATCATGGTCCTCCCGTTCGCGCGGGCGGCGTCGATGCGCGTCGGCTCCCCGCGGACGAGGACCTCGATGGCCCCCTCCAGGTCGTCCGGAATTCCCAGCGTGAGCGCGATCGAGTTCGCCGTACCGAGCGGCAGGATGCCCAGGTAGGTGTCCGTGCCGAGGAGCGCCGACGCCACGCTCGAGATCGTCCCGTCGCCGCCCGCCGCGATCACCAGGGGGACGCCCTCCAGGCGGGCGGCCTCGGCGCACGCGGCGGCGCTGCGATCCTCGCTCGTCTCGTAGACGGTCAGCGCGAAATCGCGCCGGAGCCGCTCGGGGAGCGACTCGACGGCATCACCTGCGTGCCCAGCAGCAGGGTTGAAGATCAGCGCCGCTCTCCGCTCCGTCATCGCCGTATCCTAGAACGCCGAACCGGTTGAAACCCCAAGAAAAATCGACGCCGGCGCCGGATCGCCATCGCGCCCTCCCGCCCGCGCTGCTGTGCCTGCATGCGCCAGTCTCGCGACATCGATGCCCCGCCGCGCGGCGCGCGGGCGCCAAGAGGTTTTGGCGATGATGCTGGCACGGTAGTTGTACCTCGCTGTTGCCCATGAGGTTTCAACGGATCGGTCGACTGGCTTGCCTTGCGCTCGCGCTCCTCGGCGCAGGGAATCTCGCCGCGTGCGGCGACGGCTCATCGGGGGGCTCGGGGGGCAGCGGCGCCGCGGGCGGCGGGGGCGCCACCGGCGGCGCAGGCGGCACGGGCGGCGAAGGTGGGGGCGACGGAGGCGAGGGAGGAGGCGACGGCTATGAGTGGCCCGTCGAGACCTACCCGATCGACATCACCCCCTCCGAGGACTGGAAGAACCAGCTCGACTTCCCCTTCGACCCGTTCGCCGCCTACTCGACGTACGACGGGCCGAGCTGGGTGAAGTTCACCGTGCTGATGCACGATCCCACCAAGGTCTACTACCAGGACAGCAACAAGTTCCCGTTCCACGGCGAGTTCGCGACGGCGCGGCTCGACCCGTTCTTCGGCATGTCGCTCGACGAGTACGACCAGGTATCCCTGCACGCGGAGGGACAGAAGGCCATCCTCGGCGCGGTGCTGATCTCCCCGTTCGCGAGCACCGAGCCCGAGGTCGGCATCCAGCTCGTCCGGCAGGACGCCTACGATCCCGAGATGGCGCGCGTCGTCCTCGAGCTCGTGAGGGACAGCATCGTCGCGCCCGACGGCGCGAGGCCCTTCTATTTCCCGACCCACGAGCAGGCCGCGTCGGCCGCGGAGAACAGCGCGTTCTTCGAGCAGAGCGGGTTCCCGGTGAGCTCGGTCGAGCGGTGGCTGAGCGGCGATCAGTGCTACTCGACAGGCTGGGCCGTGGGCCGGCTCCGCTACGTGCCCTCGGACATGATCGACGCCGCCTACGCGAGCGGCGATCTCCGGGCCGAGGACATCCTCCTCACCGACTCCATCCCTGCGGAGGTGCCTTATGTGGCGGGCATCATCTCGCTGTCTCCCTCGACCCCGAACGCGCACACAGCCCTCCTGGCGACCTCGTTCGGCATCCCGTTCGTTTACATCGGCGATCCGGCCGCCGCGGCGGCGGCCAAGGCGCTCGACGGCAAGGAGATCGCGCTGCGGGCCTCGCGGGAGTGGGGGGTCGTGTGCCGCGCCGCGGTCCTCGAGGCCGAGGGCAAGATCGCCCCGGCGGACAGGGAGCAGCTCCTCGCGCTGAAGCGGCCGGGCGATCTCGGGATCCAGCCCAAGCAGCCCCTGGGCGCCTATTTCGGATCCACCGAGGATCTCGGCCCCGCGGACATCATCCACTTCGGCGGCAAGGCCGCGAACTATGGCCTGCTGCGGGACGCCATCCCGGAGAGCTCCGACGTCGCTGTCGCGCTGTCGTTCGATCTCTGGGACGACTTCCTCGACCAGGCGACGCCCGGCGGCAGCACCCTGCGCGCCGAGATCGCGGAGCGCCTCGGCGGGTATACCTACCCGCCGGACATGCCGGCGCTCAAGGCCGATCTCGCGGCGATCCGGGACCGGATCGCCAAGGACACCGCCTTCTCCGCGGGTCAGCGGCAGGCGGTCGAGGAGGCGATCGCGGGCTTCTCGCCCACGAGGAAGATCCGGTTCCGGAGCTCGACGAACGTGGAGGACAGCGCCGTCTTCACGGGCGCGGGCCTCTACGACAGCTACAGCGGCTGCCTGGCCGACGACCAGGACGCCGACGACGCGGGGCCGAGCCTCTGCGACGCGGGCGAGGCGAGCGAGCGGGGCGTGTTCCGCGCGATCCGCAAGGTGTACGCGAGCTTCTACAACGACAACGCCTTCCTCGCCCGGCTGCTCTACGGCGTGAACGAGGACGAGGTCGGGATGGGCGTGCTCGTCCACTACTCCTATCCTGACGAGAACGAGATGGCGAACGGCGTCGCCACGCTCTCGCACGCCGCCGCCTCGCCCGGCGAGCCGGGCACGGACGAGATCAAGCTCGTGACGCAGCTCGGGGCGACCTCCGTCACCAACCCGGAAGGGGGCGCGCTGCCGGAGGTCGTGGACATCAGCAGCTATGACGGCCAGGCCTACCTCAGCCTCCGCTCCGGCTCGACGCTCGTGCCGCTCGGCGGCCACGTGATGGAGTGGGAGAGCGATTATCGCGCGCTCGCCGGCCTGCTCGGCCGCGTCCAGCAGCGGTTCGTCGAGGCGCACCCGGGCAAGACGTCGTACCTGCTCGATTACGAGTACAAGAAGATGAAGCCCGGTGAGCTCGTGGTGAAGCAGGTGCGCGAGGTCTCGCTGCCGGACACGACGCCGAGCCTCACGCCCTACCTGCTCGACGACCCGCGGGAGGTCTGCACGTTCCAGGGCGAGTTCGGCGATGTGTTCGCGAACCACCGGCTCAAGGTGCGCGCGCGCCTCTCGACGAAGAGCGCGTTCCTCACGCCGGCGGCCCTCGGCAGCACGCTGTTCGCGGACGCGACCCTCGATTACGTGTCCGGCGGCGCGGTGGCGACGTTGACGGGCAGCCCCGCGGCGTGGCCGGGCGCGGCGCACACGTACGCCGACGGGACGACAGCGGACGCCTTCGTGGACGGCGAAGGGGCTGCGGCGACCACCTATGCGCTCGCCGCCGAGAGCGTGCCCGACCTGCTGCCGCCGTCGCTCGGGCCGCTTGTCGCGCTGCGCGATTTCGGGCTGACCCTCCGCGCCGAGCACGCGACGCCCGCGCCGACGCTCGACTGGGAGGGCACGCCGGTCCCCGTGTCGCTGGAGGCGGTGCGGCTCGGCGACTGCCCGGCGGAGGGCGATCCCGTGGAGGGCTCGACGCTCCAGGAGCGCTCGCTCTCGCCGAAGTCCGGCGGCGTCGTCGTGCAGACGTCGTTCTACTGGCCGCCGTACCCCTCGGGCCCCACGGCGGGGTACACGGCGCCCCTGCACAAGTGGGTGGAGACGCGCATCGAGGGGCTGACGAGCAGCCCGATCGTGCTGAGGGGCTATCACGCGCAGACCTACCGCCCGGCGCACCACAACTTCTCGGAGGACTTCATCTTCGAGCCCCGCCTCGAGCCCGGCGTCGACCCCGCGCTCCTCGCCGAGCTGGAGGAGAAGGACATCCGGTTCATCTACATCAGCACGTCGGATATCCCGGGGGAGCCTCCGCAGATGTGGACCATGGACCCGGAGGGCGTCTTCCACCCGATCGAGTGAGCGCCTCGCGGGCGATCTTCGGAGCCCCGGCGGGCCGCGCCGCCGGCCGGGGCTCCGCGTGGCCGGTCACTCGTCCTCTGGCTCGTCCCCGAACAGCACGCCGACCTGAAGCTCGATGGCGTCGAAGGGCTCGGCCCTGACACGCTCGCCCCGCTCCGCGCGGAGCGCCACCAGATACCCCTCCGCGGTCCACCGGTACACGGTCAGCGTCTCCTCCCTGGGATCGACGATCCAGTAATGCGGGAGCTGACAGCGCTGGTAGACACGCATCTTCTTGACCGTGTCGTTGCGCGCGTTCTCGGGGGACAGGACCTCGCACACCCAGTCGGGCCGGAGCCGGACAGGGCTCCCGCTGGGGCGCTCCGGCGAGCGCTCGCGGCGCCAGCCGACGACGTCGGGCCGGTACACCTGGTCCGGCGTGAGCTCGACCTCGACCTCGGTGCCGAACCACCATCCACCGGGCCAGCGGCCGCCGGGGCGCCGCTGGAACGGGGCCTTCACGTGCGCGACGATGGCGGACTGCGCATCGCCGTGCTCGAACGAGGGCACCGCCTTCTGCACGAGCTCGCCGTCCACGATCTCGTGAAAGCGCTGCTCCTCGGCGATGGCCAGGAGATCCGCGGCGGTGGCTGGGCCTGGCTTCGGTGCGGCGGTGGGCACGCGTCGAGCATAGCGCCTCGGCGCGAAGGGTCGCCACACTTCGAATTGTCAAGCAATTTCAAATAGTTAAACGCGGGACCAACGAGCGCGCGGGCACGAGGCGCGTCGCGCGGGGTTGACGCGCGGAGGCCGCGGGGCGACCAGCAGCGCTGGCTGCTACCGCTGGCGTACAACCGCTGACGAGGAGAAGATCATGAGCCTTTACGACAGCTCGTTCCCCCAGATGGCCCGCATGCTCGGCCAGGTGCCGACCTGGTTCGACAAGGCGCAAGCCCACGCCGAGCAGAAGAAGTACGATCCCGAGGTGCTGCTCACGGCGCGCCTCGCGCCCGACCAGTGGAACTTCAGGCGTCAGATCCAGAACGTCATCTCCTGGCCCCTGCGGCTGAGCGCGCTCCTGGTCGGCGCGGAGCCGCCGGCGCCCCAGACGGGAGACGAGACGATCGCGGAGCTGCGCGCGCGGATCGGAGAGACGCTCCAGCAGGTGAGCGCGCTGAAGCCGGAGCAGTTCCAGGGCGCGGGCGACCGCATGATCCCGCTCTTCTTCATGCCGGGCAAGGGCATGAGGGCCCCGGACTTCGTGTTCCAGTTCGCGCTCCCCAACTTCTACTTCCACGCCACCACGGCGTACTCGATCCTGCGGCACAACGGGATCGACGTCGGGAAGATCGATTTCATCGGGCCGATCGCGATCCGCGATCTCTGAGCGCGGCAGTCCCGGCGGGGCGGCCCGGCGGCTCATCCGCCGCCAGGGCCGCCGCGCCTGCTGCCGTGGTCTCCGCGGATGAAGACTAGAAGCCGCCGCTGCCGCCGACGCCGACGCCGACGCTCGAAGAGGAGACGGACACCGCCATGTAGCCGCCGGCCCCGCCCGAGCCCCCGGTGCCGTAGCCGCCGTAGTATTCCTCCGGATCTTCGTAGACCTCGATGCCGAGGTTCAGCTTGCCGTTGAGCCAGAGCGCCCTGTCCCCGATACCGAACTGATACTGAGCCCAGGTCGTCGAGCGCGGCGATACGTAGACGTAGATCACCTGCGACGAGAGCAGCGTCGCGTCCACCACCGTCGCCGTGCCGCCCTCGACCTTCTCGAGGTGCCAGCCCGGGAGCAGCTGGACGTAGTACGAGCCCTGCTCCAGATCGACGAGGATGGAGCTCGCGTCCGGATCTTCGTCCTCGGAGTTGATCGTCAACAAGGTTCCGGGGAAATACCCGGTGCTGCTGCTGGTGGTGCTGCCGGGGCTCCCGCCGACGCCGCTGCTGCCGCTGCTGCTGCCGACCGTCACCCCGTCATACCAGTAGTAATCGCTCTGGATCTGGAACGTCGCGTTGCGGAGCCGGTAGCTCACGCCGGACGGCGCCTGCGCCTCGAGCGGCAAGCTGAGCGAGCCGAGCTCTGCGTCATCGCCGGCTGGCATGGTGCAACCGCTGATCCCGGCCGCGAACAACCCGCCTACCGCCGCGAACACCCCAAATCCCTTAAGCATCCTGGTCATCATGTTGTCCTCCTGAAGGTTCCGCTCGGGACCACCGGCCGCGTGCGCCATCCTCTGCCGCCGGTCCCCGCACGTGCACCTGCCCAGGAGCAATCCGCGATCCAACCTGGATCTCCGCGATTTGCTGGCATCTGTCAGCAATGCGCCGGCAACATGGCCCAGATTGGCTCAGCCGATTGTGCCAATGCCGCGTCGACGGGCGCACCGCGGCGCCTCGCGGCGCGCGCCGCGCTGTCACGCGAGCATCGATGGGCGTCGGCAACGAGCGCCGTCGGGGCGGCTCCGCTGGCGCAGGGCGCCTGAGCCCCGCGCGCCGGGCTCACCCGCCCCAGTCGACAGGCTTCGTGCCAGGCGGCGCCACGTTCGGCATCTCGTGAAAGAGTGCCCGCGCGAGATCGGGCAGCGGCGCGCACGCCTGCTCTCCCAGGTTGGTCAGCTCGAGCGGGTCCTCCAGCACGTTGAAGCAGTGGAACTCGCCGTCCCACTCGCGCGCCTCGATCTTCAGCGGCCCCTGCATCATCCCCCAGTTGCGGAACGAGCACCCCCATACCCAGGTGCAGTTCGTCAGCGGCACCGGCGCCACCGTGCGCTCCGGCCGCGTCAACGGGTGCCCGATCATCCGGGCGCGGAACGGCGCGAGCCGCGGCTCGTCCCAGAGCCCCATCAGATCGAGGAACGTCGGCGCGAGATCGAGGTGCCACACGAACGTGTCCCGCGCGCCGGCGATGCTCGCCCGCTCCTCCGGGGCGAGCGTCCCCTCCGGCGCGTCGATCCACGCCGGCACCAGGATCTCCTCGTCCCAGAGCGAGCTCGTGTGGCCGAGCTGCCAGTGCTCCCGGAACGACTCGCCATGATCCGACGTGTACACGATGACCGTGCGCTCGCCGCTCGGCGTCCCGCGGATATGCTCGATGAGCCGGCCGACCGCCATGTCCGACAGGTAAACGACGTTCTTGTAGTAGTTGAAGAAGTGCTCGTTCCTGTCGGGCGACTTGCTCCGCTCGCTGGGCTGGAACGGCGAATGCCGAGGATCGATCACGTACGGGAAGTGAACGTTCGAGTAATGGACGACGGCGAAGAACGGCTCGACGAGCTCGCCCCACTCCTCGATCACGCGATCGGTGAGCTGCCGGTCGAGGGCGCCGTAATCGAGGTCGGCGCCCGGATCGAGCTGGGTGGCGACGACGCGGTGCGAGACCGGGATGTCCTGCACGTAGAGCCGGGCATTGCCGAACATGAGGTTCTGGCTCGTCCAGTAGGCGGTGTCCCAGCCGGCCGCGTGAGCGTAATGCCAGAGCAGCGGGGCGGAGCCGAGCACCTCCTGGCGCTCGGTCGGCAGCACGCCGGACCAGATGTTCGATATCGAGATGGCCGTCGTCGAGTCGTGGGCGCGCATCTGCAGGAGCGGCATGCGGCCGGGCGCGGCCGCGTTGGAGAACGGCGTCGCCTGGGCGCAGGCCGGGTCGTACGCGACGCACGTCACGTCCGCGCGCTGGCTCTCCTGCAGGATGAGCACGACGTTCCGCGGCCGCGCGGGGCGCGCCTCGAGCCGCGGCACGCGCTCCGGGTCGCGGCGCTGCACCCGCAGATCCGGCGAGTCGTCCGTGATGCCGAGGTGCTCCTTCACCACGGCGGTGACGCCGTGGAAGTAGATCATGTCGGCCGACGACGACTGGATC
Source organism: Sorangium cellulosum (assembly GCF_001589285.1). Classification (GTDB taxonomy): domain Bacteria; phylum Myxococcota_A; class Polyangia; order Polyangiales; family Polyangiaceae; genus Sorangium; species Sorangium cellulosum_G. The sequence continues at coordinate 13,403 of NZ_JEMA01000719.1, forward strand.
ACCCGGTAGCTCACCGGGATCATCGTCACGCCGGCCAGCGCCAGCGGCACGAACGCCGCGGCGACGCGCCGCCGGAGCCGCCGCGGGCGCACGAGGCGGCGGGACAGCCGGAGCGCGCCGAGCGCGAGCCCGAGCGCGGCCGCGAGATGGGCGATCACGCGGGGATCCCCGAGCGGCAGCGTGCCCACGACCGACCACGGGATCGACCGGGAGTGAATCTGGGAGTCGATGGAACAGTAGATGTTGTAGAGGGCGTGAAAGCCCCCCTGGACGCCGCACGCGAGCGTGAAGAGCGCGACGAACAGCCCGCCGGTCACGCCGCGCATCGCGCCGCGGCGGCCCGAGGCGACATAGAGCAGGACGCCCCAGAACCCGAGCGACGCGACGACGGTCGCGGCGTATCCGGCCGCGTGCAGCCGGTCGAACGTCGTCATGTGGCGGCCCCGCCGCAGCACGTCGGCGACGAGGAACCAGAGCGCCGGCGCGGCGAGGAGCGCGAGCGGGCCGA
>NZ_JEMA01000720.1 GCF_001589285.1 Sorangium cellulosum
CGCGCGCACCACCGGGCGATCTCGGCGTCGATCGCCACGACCAGCAACCGCGTCGGGCAGCGGTGCCGGGCCCGCGTCTGGGTGACGTACACCGGCCAGGAATACGGCTTTTCCGGGTCCACGCCGAGCTGGACCTCGACGACGATGGCCATCGCGGGCCGCTCCTGCTCACCGACGAGCAGCACGACGATGACGTCCGCACGCCGGTCCGACGGCAGGATCTCGGTGAGATCGGAGGACACGATGCGCGCCTCCGTGAAGGCCGGTACCGGCTGGCCGAGCGCGTCCTGGAGCATCTCGGCGGCCAGCGTCGGCCGGTTCTTGAACAGCTCCACCAGTACTTCATGGGTCACTGAGGGCATCGCATCGTCTCTCGGGTGATTGCAGCCATGCTGAATCCTCAAGGGGCGCGCCGAGCTCCTGCGTGAGGTCGCAGGGCTCGGAGCAACCGCGTTCACCTCTTGAGTTCCGGGCACCCCCCGCGCGTCGTCACACCGAGTGACCTGCCCGTCACGATGCTGCCGAATCCGTGCTGGAGGTTGGCCGGACCATGCTCCGGGGTTGACCCCGCGGGCTTCGACGATGGACGTTCCAGGATGGAATGATGGCCGACCCATCATTCCACCCTGACGAAGCCATCATCGACCTTGAACCAGCCAGGAGGACTCCATGGCACCCCGGACCGCGACGAAGACGACCAAGACGACGAAGGCGGCGAAGACGACGAAGAAGAGCGCGCGCCCCTCCCCGAAGCCGAGCAGCACCAGGCCGGCCAGGCCGCCGAGCACCCGCGAGGTGGCCGATACGCTGGGCGTGACGCTCTCGACGCCGCTCAAGCCCGAGCAGATCGCGCGGCTGCGCAAGGCGCTGCCCGGCTATGCGGGCATCCTCGACGACGTGGCGGCGCTGCTCGAGGCGGACGCGGGCGCGCTGAACCTGCCCGACGTCACGCCCGAGGCGCTGCTCGCGGCGCAGGCCGAGCAGAAGTACCTCGCCGCGCGCGAGGCGGTGGCGCAGGCCGTCCACCGGAGCCTGTTCGAGCAGCGGCTGCAGGTCGACGATCGGGCGATGAAGATGCTCGAGAAGATCGCCCGGCGGATCAACGCCCTGAAGGAGGACGACCGGGATCTGCCGGCGCGCTGGAAGCTGCTGCTCGACTTCCTCGGGACCTTCCGCCAGGGCGGTGCGCGCAAGCCGAAGTCCACCGAGCCGGCCGCCGCCGAGCCGGCCGCCGTTGAGCCTATCGCCGTCGCGTAGCGCGACCAGCGCGAACATGAACGCGACCCGGGTCGGGGCGACCCCGGGTTTCCCGCCTGCCCTTCCCGCCGCAGCCATTCCGCACGCCCAACCCACTGGCGTATCCTCGGCGTATGGCCCGTACCGCACCGGTCCCGAACATCCCCGCCATCCCCGGCATGAACCCCGGCGTCTTCGTGATGGGCGGAGGAGGCGGCAGCGGGGGCTCGGGCGGTCGTGGAGGCAATGGCGCGGGCGACGGCCAGGGCGGCAGCGGCAGCGGCGGAGGCGACGGCGCGGACGGCGGCGGCAAGGGCGCCGGCTCGTGCGGCACCGGATCGACCGATGGCGGCGGGTGCCCGAACCATCATGGCTCCGGTTCGAGCGGCAGGATGTCGCGGGGCGATCCCGTCGATGTGGTGACCGGCCGCGTCTTCACCGCGCCGGCCGTCGACGTCTCCTTTCCCGGCCCCCTGCCGCTCGTCATCGAGCGCACGTACTCGAGCAGCGCGCGCGACCGCGATGTCGGCCTCGGGTTCGGGTGGACCCACTCGCTCGCCTGGCAGCTCCTCGTGCGCCGCGGATCGCTCCGCATCCTCACCTTCGACGGCATCGAGCACGACATCGGCAAGGTGCCGCCCGGGACGGGGATCATCGGCCCTCACGGCTGGGTCGTCCACCGCGAAGGCACCGGCTTCCGGCTCGATCTCGCCGACGGGCAGCACCTGATCTTCGGCGAGCGCGTCGGCTCCGATGAGGGCGAGCGTTACCTGCTGACGGTGATCGGCGACCGAGCGCAGAACCGGATCGTCCTCGCCTATGATCGTGGCCTCCTCGTCGGGGTGACGGACGCCTCGGGGCGTTTCGTCCGCGTGCTGCGCGGGCGGGACGGCCGCATCGCCGCCTTCGAGGCGAAGAACAACGCCGCCCAGGGGAGGTGGGTCGCGCTCGCCCGCTACGCTTACGACGCCGATGGCAGGCTCACCGAGGTCGAGGACGCCGACCGGCACGTCACGCGGTACACGTACGATGAGCGCCATCGATTGACGTCGTACACGGACCCGACGGGCCTCATGTTCTCCTTTCGGTACGACGGCGAGAGCCGGTGCATCGAGACGTGGGGTGAGTACCCCGGCAAGGCAGATCCGAGCCTCGCCGACGACGTCCCCGAGGTGCTCGCCGACCACGTCACAAGGGCCAAGGGGATCCTTCACATCAAGCTCGACTACTCCGGGGACGGCTACTGCGAGGTCGTCGACTCGGTGGCCCTCCACCGGTACTTCGGCAACGCGCGCGGGCTGGTCGACAAGGCGGTGACGCCGCTCGGCGTCTTCGACCGCACCTACGACCAACGAGGCTTTCTCACCTCGTTCACCGATCCCCTCGGGGCGCGGACGACCTGGAAGCGCGACGTCATGGGGCGGGAGCTGGAAATCGTGGACCCGCTCGGCCATCGCACCGTGATCGAGCGCGACGCGTCGGGCGAGATCACCGCGGTCATCGGACCGGACGGGGACACGACCCGCGTCGAACGCGCGGGCGACACCCTGTTCTGGACCGACCCGATCGGCGCGACCTGCTCGGTGCGCTTCGATCCCCGAGGTCTGCCCGTCGAGGTCCGCTGGCCCGATGGCAGGACGCGCGTCTTCCGCCGCGACGCGCAGGGCAACGTCGTCGAGCACATCGATGAGGGCGGCGCGCAAACACGGGCGCGCTACGACGCATGGGGCCGGTGCGTCGAGATCTGGGACGCGCGCGGCGGGCGGACGGCGTTCAGCTACTCCGACGGGGGACGCCTCCTGTCCGTGACCTCGCCGGACGGGTCGGTCGAGCGCTATGCCTACGACGGCGCCGGTAACCTCGTGAGCATCACCGAGCCCGATGGTCAGATGACGCGGATGTACTACGCAGGCTTTCACAAGCCCGTTCGCATCGAGAGGCCGAACGGCGAGGTGACCGAGCTGAAGTACAACCGCGAGGGATGGATCATGCACATCACGAACGGCCGGGGCGAGGTGCACAGCTACGAGCGGAACCTCGCCGGGCTCGTCGTCGGCGAGCGCACGTTCGACGGCCGCGTGCTGCGGTACGGCCACGACGCGATGGGCAGGGTGGTGTGGTCCAGGAACGGGCGAGGAGAGCGCACCGAGTACGAGCGAGACCCCGCGGGGCAGCTCACGAAGCGGACCTTCGACGACGGAACAGCGGAATCGTTCGAGTACAATGGGCGCGGCGAGATCGTCTTCGCCGTGAACGCCGCGGGGCGCTTCGCGTTCGACAGAAACGAAAGGGGGTGGGTCGTCGCCGAGACACAGGACGTCGAGGGCGCTCCTGTCACCGTGCACGTCGATTACCGGATCACGGGCGAGGTCTGCGCCCGCCGCACCTCGCTCGGGCATACGGCGCAGTGGTCCTACGACTTTGCGCGGCATCAAGTCGCGCTGTCGCTCGACGGCCAGGCCGAGGCTGTGTCCATGCGCGACGCCTGGGGGCGTGAGCTGACGCGCTCGCTCAAGGGCGGAGCGCGGATCGACATGGCGTACGACGCGTTCGGGCGGCTCTCCGAGCGGCGGATCGCCACGAGCACCTCCGGCGTGAGGGGCGGGGATCTCTCCATGCAGCCCGACTGGGTCGGGCGCCTGCCGCCAGGGACGGTGCACGCCGAGTGGCATCGTTATACGCCGACGGGCCTTCTCCAGGAGCACTGGAGCGCTCGTGGCGGCGTGACGCAGTATGGCTATGATCCGGTCGGCCAGCTCGCGCAGGTGCTCCGCGATGGGCGTGAGGTGGCCTCGTTCCGGTACGATCTCGCGGGCAATCTGCACGACGCCACGCCTGGAGCTCCGCCGCGCTCGTACGCGGTCGGCGGTCGGATCCAGCGTGCTGGAAATACCGACTACACGTGGGACGAGGACGGCCGCCTCATCACGAAGCGCACGCGCTCCACGGCAGGCGAGGAGGAGGTCACGCGTTACCTCTGGTCGGCGTCAGGAATGCTGGCGAGGGTCGAACGTCCTGATGGCAAGATCGTCGCGTTCGAGTATGACCCGTTCGGCAGGCGTGTCGCGAAGCGGCTCCTGGCCCGCGTGGCGGACGGCTCCGAGCGGCTTGTCGAGGAGACGCGCTTCGTCTGGGATGGCGTGGCGCTCGTCCACGAGATCCGCCGCAAGACCGACGCAGGAGGCGACCCTGTCGTGGACGAGCGAACGTACGTGTTCGAGCACGACAGGACCGTCCCCGTCGCGCACCGAGAGGCCCGCGCAGAGGGCGGGGCGCGCACCGTGTCGGCGTGGTGGCATTATCTGACCGACGACTCCGGTGCGCCCGAGATGCTCGTCGGACCTGACGGGCAGATCGGCTGCGAGCTCGCGCGCGACCCGTGGGGATCGGCGACGGCGGTGGGAGGCGCACGGACGAGCACGCCGCTGCGCTTCCGCGGGCAATACGCGGACGAGGAGACCAGGCTCTCGTACAACAGGTATCGTTATTACGATCCCGTGCTCGGCCGGTACATCAGCGCCGATCCCCTGGGGATCGAGGGCGGCCTGAACGTCTTCGCCTACGCGGCCAACTGCCCCACCTCGGCGGTCGACGTCGAGGGGCTGATGTACTCGATCATCAAGGACAGGGCGGGCAACATCGTCGCTGATGGTCATAGCCAGGACACGGGTCGGCCTCGTCCAGCATCGCACAGCGCCGTGCCATATGGCAAACCATGCGCCGAGCGATCGGCGCTGACCAACCTGGCCCACCGACTCGGGCCTGGCGCCACGAAGGCCGACATCGCCAAGCTCTTCCAGGAGGAAGGCTATACCATGGAGACCTACGAAGGCACATCCGACGACTACAAGGCAAAGGTTCGAATCGCAGCTAACCCCTGCCCTGCCTGCAAGGAGATGTTGCGAGAGATGGGGATCCTGCACACCTCTGTTCAGGGCCACTCTCCGAAGACCCTGACAAAGACCGGACCCTGGAATGGGGAGTCGACCTACAACCCGGGTACTTGGAAACTCTACCAGAACGCGAGACGACGTCGATGACCGACACTTCTGTGCGGCAGGTTGCGCTATCATTGCTGTGCGGCCGGGAGGGGGGTCTTGCGAGGTCGCATCGAGGGCTTGCCGCCTTCTGGCAGTCTGTCGCCGATGACGTCCTCATCAACCCCGCTTCGCCGGAAACCCGTGCGCAGCTAGCAACGCTCGATGCCTGGCTCACAGACGGGCCTGCCTGCGCGCTCGTCGCGGGCCAGGATCCGGTTTTCCGCTCCGCCCTCCTTTCGCGATGGGCCCTATCAGTGGCCGAGCGCCGGGCGGCGGAGGTCATTTTCGTGCCGGTCAGCGCATGCTTCGGGACAGCGGTCGAGCGCGACATGCTTAAGCTGTTCGTCGGCCTGTTCAAGGGATCGACGACAGCCATGTTCAGCCGTCCGCGGAGCCCGGGTGAGATGATCTCAGCCATCCGGCTGGCCTTGATGGGCGTCGGATGGGTCTCGTCGGTGCCCGACGAGGAGAACCCCCAGCTGCTCGTGGTCCTCGACGGCGTCGAGCGTGCTGCCGACGGATGGCCGGATCCACGAATTCCTTTCCTGAGCGAGCCCGGTGAGGGCGCGCGTATCGTCGTGTCTGTCGACGCCGAGGGGCACGCTCCGAGCGGCATGTTGTGGCGCGACAGGCTCGCGTGGGCGGCTGAGGAGATGACCCTGATATCGTACCCGGCCGATTGTCCATCGTCCGACGAGGTTACCAGCGCACGGCGCACTCTGGCGTCATTGGGCGAGGAGGGAGCGCTCGCCGCGCGTGTCTTCGACGCGCTCGCTGCGATTCTTGCTCCTGTGTCACGTGACGAACTCGTGCGGGCGGTGGGCGTTAGCTTGACGGAGCTCGAGGCGTTCGAGCGCGCTCCGGATCCGGCGCGTCGACTCGTCGTCACGGGTGATGTGGGAGCCTACCGCTTCCGTGGCGACGCGGTGCACGCCTGCTGGGCGGTGTCCGACGGCCTCGCGGCCATCGAGGATGCCATCGTTGCTCGCGGGCTATCGGCGCTGCATGCGCGCACGTCGGCCTCCGAGCCGGACATCGCGTGGCCCCCTTACCTGGTGGAGTATCTCGGCGCTCACATGACGCGACGCTGCGCTGGAGTGACCGATTTCATGGATCTCGTCTCGCCCACGTGGCTCAGGATCTGGATGGACAGGCCGGGAGGTCTCGTGGGTTTCTTGACGGACGCCCGTCGAGCCCGTCGCGCTGCAGAGGACGCGCTCCTAGCTGTCTGTGGCTCCGGGACTGAGGGCGACGCAAGGGCCGAAGCCGAAAGATCCGCTCGTGTGTGCGACGTCGTCTGGTGTGCGCTCGTGGAGGGGGCGCTCTGCGCGAAAGAGGGCAGCCGCAATGAGGCGCGCGACCCCACCGAGCCCTACACCGAGCCAACTGTGGATCTCGCGCGACCGACGGGCGCCGCGCGCGAGCGCGCCGAGGCGCTGGTGACGTTCGCCTCCCTCTTGACAGGCTCGGAGCAGCAGCTGGTTCAGGGATGGGCAACGGATGCGTGCGCAGGTCTCGAACAGATCATCCCCCGACCGATCCCTCGCGTGGCAACTGACCCGAGCGCGGCGGACCCGGAGCGAACCCGTCGGATCCGCGCGGGAGCGACGTACGATGAGGTCGACGAGTACCTGTCGAGGGACATGGTGATTCGACCCACGGACCTCTCGCCCGACGAAGCTTGGCGCCTCGCCGAGAACCGAGCAGGGGAATCTCGGATGGTCTCCTTCGCGGGCATATTGCCCGATCTCCCCGAGGAGTTGCGCGAGAGCGCTGTGCGAGAGGTCATGGCCGCGTACTGGGCGCACGGCGACCGGCTGGCGCTGCGCATCCTGGCGGCGTGCGCGCCCTGGATGGCCCTCGCCGATGCAGCCAGGGTTCTCTGCAACGAGCTCGGGAACGACTGGACAGGCGAATATCCCGAGATGCTGGTGGGCTTCGGCGGCCTCACCGAGCTGTCTCCGCTCTTGCGACGACTGGGTGGCACAGCGGCGCTCGTGGGGGCCGCCCGCGCCATCGCCGACGTGGGCCGGTGGCTTCCCTGATACCTCGTCGCCTGAGCTCCTCCCTGGTAGCGCCACAGGTCTTACCGAGACGCCTGGCCGGCCGAGGGGTGCTCGTAGCGCGGGCCCCGCGCTGGAGACCGGAACCTACCGATCGCGTGCCTACCCCGCCGGGCCTGCGAACCATCGCAACGGCCTCGGCTGGCTCACCTCGGATCCAGGGATGAGCTCAGGCAACGCTGCACTGCCCATCTTCGACGGGAGCTCGCCGGGCTCGCCGCGAGCGCGACCATCAACGCCGCGGATGGATCCATCCAGAACGACGATGAGCGAGGCGGCCGGACCGTCGTCACAACACGCCTCACACAGCGCGGCGCGCAGCGCGCCGCAGGACAAGGAGACTCCCATGACGACCCCCACCATCCCTGCCGTGACCCGCTCTCTCCTGGTTCGGATCGAGGCCAGGCCCGGCAAGGAGGCCGAGGTCGAGGCCTTCCTCCGCGGCGCCATCGGCCTCGCCGTCGAGGAGCGGCAGACCGTCCACTGGTTCGCCCTGCGGCTCGGCCCGTCGACCTTCGGCGTCTTCGACACGTTCGCCGACGAGGACGGCCGTCAGGCGCACCTCGAGGGCCCCATCGCAGCGGCGCTGATGGCCAGGGCGCCCGAGCTGCTCGCGACGGCGCCTGTCATCGAGCGCGTCGGCATCATCGCCGCGAAGCCGTAGCGCCGCTCCCGCCTTGGTTGCGAGCAGGGCAGCGCGGTGCTGGGGCGCTTCGATGACCCGGCCTTTCGCCCACGAGCGCGCGTGCTGCCCGACGACGCGGCCCTCGTCGAGCAGGCGCACCTCGACGTCGGTCGCGACCAGCCGGAGCGTCCGGTCCGCGGCCTCAGGAGTGACCGAGTAGCGGTTGCCATCGAAGGACACGAAGGCCGTCTTGTCCGCGGGTACGCTCGTCACAAGCTCGGTCGGGATCGTGGCGCTCGGCAGCCGCAAGAGCCGCGCCTTCTCCTCGGCGAAGACCTCCCCGACGGTGCGGTCCTTCTGGATCGGGTGCCGGCGCTGCATCGCGACCGTCTCGAGGAAGTGCAGGAGCGCCGCGTTGCCGCTCTCGATCGAAGGGATCACGCGCGCCGGAAAGAAGCGTGTCTTCAGGTAGCGAATCGCCCGCTCGACGCCGCCCTTGTCGGTGGGCTTGCGCACCCGGCAGGCGCCCAGCGCGACGTGCAGCTGCGAGGCGAGCTCGATGAGCTCGGCCTGGAAGCGCAGCGCGCTGCCCTCTCGCGCCGCGACGATGCTCTTCGGATTGTCGAAGAGCCACTCGTGCGTGACGCCGCCGAAGTACTCCGCCGCGCGCACGAGCGAGCGGACGAGGCTCGTCGTCGTCTGCTCGAGCACGAGCTCCGCCCATATCGCGCGCGAGTAGCGCAGCACCTGCACGAAGCAGTAGAGCGGGCGCACCCCGCCGTCGACACGGATCTTGCCGACGTGAGCCCAGTCGATCTGCGGCTGCTCCCCGGCGAGCGTCTCGAGGCGCACGTACACCTCCTGCCTCGGCGTGGGTCGATTCAAGAGCACGAAGCGCCGGAGCGTCCGGAGGCTGCCGGTGTAGCCGCGCTCGACGATCATGTCGTACAGGCGTGTCGCGACCAGCGTTGGATAGCGCTCGAGCGTTTCGAGCACAAAGCCCTGATAGGCGTCGAGCGCGCTCGGGCGCGGCCCCCCGCCCTTCGGGGAGGGGCCGTGGGGACCGACGACGCGGTCCACGACGTCGTGGTGCAGGCCGAGCTGCTGTGCGATCGTCCCCTTCTTCCAGTGCTCGCTGAAGAAGAGGCGGCGGATCTCGGCCTCGGTCTGTCGCTCGATCGTCATCGCGACCACTCCCACGACAGCTGCCTCAGGTCACGGAAGTCCCCCGGAAGCCGCAAGCCACGCGCCGCGCGACGAGGGGCACGGGACACGCGCGCGGCGACGCCAACCTCGGCGCGACCCCCGGCTCGACGACGGACGTGCCGTAGAGCGCCCGCTCGAGCGCCTCGTCGTCCAGCTGGGTGACCTGCTCCCACGTCGTGAGGCCGGCGGCCTTGGCGCGCGCCAAGACACTGCCCACGGCCCCGGGGCTTGTGCCGTTGCTCGTCGCCGTCTGGCGGTGCGTGCGGCCCAGGAGCCACTTCTGCCGTAGAATCTCTCGCGTTTTGTGCATGGACAGTCGCTCCGTCGCCACCTGGGACCCTCCTCCGAGGCCCGGGTGGGTGGACCCGACGTCCAGCGCCGCTACGCCTCAGCCTCGTGCGCCGCGCAGGATGCACGAGCGCGATCACGAGCGGCGATCCGCGCGATCACGACCGTGATCCCGCTGATCACGATGGTGATCCGGGTGATCACGATGCGGTGATCCGAGCGATCACGATGCGGTGATCCGGGTGATCACGATGGCGTGAAATCCGCAACGGAACGGAAGACGGCGAGCCGGAAGGGAGAAAGGCACCCGAGACGGCGACGGGGCTGCGCAGGAGACCACCGGGGCTGCGCAGGAGACCACCGGGGCTTCGCAGGAGACCACCGGGGCTGCGCAGGAGACCACCGGGGCTGCGCAGGAGACCACCAGGGCTGCGCACGAGCCGGACGGTTGTAACAAAGGACACCAATGGAGGCGCCCAGGAGGGGCACGGGGCCGCGTAGGACGGCGGCGACTGTTGCATAGGACACCAACGGCGGTGCACAGGAGGGCGCCGAGGCCGCGCAGGAGGGCGCCGAGGCCGCGCAGGAGGGCGCCGGGACCGCACAGGAGGGCGCCCGGGGGCCGCGCAGGAGGCCCACCGGGGCCGCACAGGACGGCGCTGGGGCTTATCCAGGAGGGCCAATGGGCTGCGCAGGACGGCCCAGGGGTGTCAAGCGTGTGCGCACGCGGTCACCCCACGCGGTGCAACCACCTTCCGGCGAGCGCCACCTCCTCTGCGGCCGCAAGCACGGTCTCCTCCCCTCCGGCTCGACGGAAGAGGCCGGCGAGCTGCGCCACGCTCGCCCATCCCTGGAAGACACCGGCCAGCGACGGAGTCCCCGAGGCGTCCAGCAGGCTCGCCGAAAGCAGCCGCGCCGCATCGGCGGGGCTTATCCAGGGGGCGGCCCCGCAGAGATCGCCGAGCGCGTCGGCGTCGTGGCCTCCTGCCTCGAAGGCAAGCACCGCACGCCGTGCCGCCTCGGCGCGCATCGATTCAGGGAGCGCCCCTGCAAGCCGCGCCAGCGCGCCAGTCCGCGCATAGCTCCCGGAGGGCTCGACGCAGCCCTCCGCGATTCGTAAAGCCGCTTCGGCCCCCAGGAGCGCGACCGAAGCGGAAGGGTGCTCCTTGACCCAATTGCACCGCTCCTCCGGGGCGAGCTCCTCGAAGAGTGCCCGCACCTCCTCCACCGGCCGCCGGCCCGGAGGGAGCGCCTCACCAAGGCGAAGCAACGCGTCCGCCCGGTAGCCTGCGCTGCTCCCCGCCCACCGCAGCACGAGCGCGCGCGCCTCGTCCTCTCGCCCGACCGAGACCAGGCGTGCACCGAGAGCATGCACCGGCCAGACCGGGACCTCCTCGAGCGCCCTCTCCAGGAGAGGCTCGGACAGGTAAGGCGTCACGGCCTCGGCTTCCTCCCTGGTCTCGAAGCACCAGGGCGCCCAGCGTCGTTCGATCTCCTGGACAGCACGAACTCTCGCCTCTGCCGGCAGCGCGGAGAGCAACCGGGCGAGGACGCGGATCCGCTGGGGCGCAGGCAGGGAACGCGAAGCCCGCTCCAGCGCGACGGCGGAAGCTTCGCTCACCCTCGGCCCAGGCACGAGCGCGGGCGGCGCCCCTCCCGCGCGCGCGATGGCCTCTGCCGCGACCTCCTGGGCTTCCTCTTCGGGGAGCAGGCCCGCCGCCGCGACGAGCCCCCAGACCGCATCCCCCTCATCCGACCGGCGCGAAGCTGCCAGCGCGAAGCGCGCAACCCGGATGCGCCTCTCGCCCTCCGCCGCCTCCGCCACGGCGACCAGCGCCGAGGGGCTTGACCACCCCGCGCCCGTGTTCTCGGCGATCTCGAACGCTCGCTCGAGGACCCCGGCTCGGGCGGACGGCGAGACCTCCGCAGAGAGGGCGAGCAAGGACAGCGCGCGCGCCGCGTCCGCCTCAAGCCATGGAGTCACGAGGTCTGCGTCCGGGGTCGCCCAGGGCTCCGCGTCTCCCAGCGTCGCCGCCGCGCCCTGCGCCGCCGCACAGCGGACGAGCGCTGCGGCGAGGGAGGGAGGCATGGAGCCGCAGCGCTCCACCTCCTCTCCGATACGATCGCGCAGGCGGCGGAGATCGAGGAGGGCATCGGCGAGCGCCTCGGCAGAGGCAGCCGCTACCCAGCCCGGCTCGGCAAAGGCGAGCATCGAGGCGACGGGAGCGCCGCCGAGCGCGAGGTGCGCGCTCGCATGACGGCGGAAGTAGGCCGGCCGGCGGCGGGAGGTCTCCGCGGTACATCGCGCGATCGCGTCCCGGTAACGCGCCTCGATCTCCTCGTCGCGACCGGCGCTCCGCTGCGCCCACGCGACCCGCAGCGCCTTATGCTGGAACCTCAGCGCGCGCGCCGGCCCATCCCCTACCTGCATACCTGCACCGCGGCGACACAACCCCGCGTGCGCTCGACCGCCTCGTCAACGAGCCGGGTACACAGCGCCGTCTTGCCGGCTCCCGGAGGGCCGTGCAGCACGCACGCGGGGCCCGGAGCAGCGCGCCATCGCTCGAGCGCTTCACGGGCGCGCTCTTCCCCCTCGGTCCACGAGATGGGCGCGGGAGCTCTTTCCTTTTCCTTTTGATGCATGCGCACCTCGGCGTGGGGCGTTCGCCTCCGCTGTTCTAGGCCCTGTAAACGCCGTATTGGCCCTTCTTGCCCTTCGCCCCGATGACGTGCTCCTGAATGCCGAGCCTCTCGAACATCGCTCCGCATTTCTCGCACGGGTCGACCCGTTTCCGCATCTTCGCGCTGTCGTACGTCTCGATCGAGAGGCCTTCGTCCTGGAACGGTCTCCGGCTTCGGACGTCACCTTCCCCCAGGCCGTGCGGAACAGCTCGCCCGCGACCTCACCTTGGCCATCCACGAGGCGCTCCGGAAAGCCCGTCATGGCTTCGTTCAAATAAAAGAGCCACGGCCCCACGACCGGCCCCTCCCCGGTGTGCCTCGTGTCGCGGTGAGCCCACGGAGCCCCGCGCTCATCGAAGCAGTAGGTGCGCTCCTCGGTCTTCCCCTCGGGGGTCGACGCGATCTCGTGCGCGAGGGTCATCGCGTCCCAGCAGAAGCGCGTCGTGCGCAGGAGGCGCACCTCACCGCCCTCTCCCCGCTGCCACACGGTCTTCTTCATCCTTCGCGCGAACGCATCGTACGTGAGCTCGACCGTCGTCCCGCCCGGCCCCTCGACCTTCGTGAGCATGCCGCTCGCCGACCAGGCATAACGCGTCACGTGCTCGTCCCCGGCAGCGCCTCGCGCCCTTTTCTCGATCATCAGGTTTGCTGAGGAACAAAAGAGACGGTTCTCCCTGACAGCGGTATCATTCAGCCGACGATCTCACCCCGCCGCTCCCTGCCCCCCGCGCGCCTTCTTCTCGTCCACGAGCTTCTGGATCTCCTCGTCGATGAGCTGCTCCATCCTTTCGTCGAAGGCGCGGCCGAAGATGTACGGCACGACGATGGGCAGTCCCGTCTCTCCGGGCTCTCCGTCGCACCAGGTGACGGCAAGTCCAGACTTCTTGAGGGTCTGACGAGCTCCCTCAAGGGCGAGCTGGAGAGCTTGCACGGCGTCTACGCCGTAGGCCGAATCTCGCACCGCGTCGTGAAGTCCCTGAATATCTACCGGACACGCCCAGTCGCCGGACGGCTTCAGCATGGGCTTGCCGATGGTCACGGTCACCATCCGCCCGGGCTCTCCTACGACCGAGAGGCGGCGTTCTGCGATGGGTTCGAGCGGGGTGTCGTCCTGCATAGAACGCACCTTGCAGCCCCTTCCCGAAGGGTGTCAAGCGGACGTCCTCTTCAAGTACCGTAGTGCCAGTAGCACCAGCCGAAGCACGCGACCAAGCTACCCTTCGCCGCCGCCCAACAACCGGCCCTCAAGCGAGGATCCGGTGGTAGCTGGGAGCAAAAGTATCCCCGATGGTATCGCCTTCTACCCCGCCCATGACCGCCGCGGAGATGGCCCGCATCATCGTCGCCCTCGGAGGGCTCGGAACCAAACTGGTTATTCAACAGTACGCCGGGCGCCCGATCCAACTTCGGGTCCTTCATCAACCTGATGATGTCCGGGGCCTCCGGCGCGGTTTCCGATCCCGAGGCCCTCATCGATGATGAGCTCCTCGACGACCTGCGCCGGCACCGGGACATCCAGCGGCGCCTCTCCCATCTGCCCACCCGCCAGGTCAGGGCCCTTCGGGCGGCCTTGACCCACCGCCGGCACCACGCGCAGCTCGCCGCTGCCCTCTCCGAGGTCACCGACCTTGTGCTCCTGGACCACGAGCAGCAGCAGCTCCTCAGCCTCGTGGCCCGCCGTGACCCCGCCCTCCTGGAGCTCCGCGACAAGGCCCGGCAGGAGCTCAAGGCGGCCCTCCAGGCCTTCCAGGAGGTGCCTCGTGACCGGTGACGCGCCCTTGCTCACCATGGCCCAGCTGGCGGACCTCCTGGGCTACCGAGGCCGGCAGCGGGGTCGTCGAGCCCTCCGCCTCTGCGAGGCCGCGTCCGGGCAGAGGGGGACGCCCCTCCGTTTCCGGAACGGCCGCCGCTGGTTCGTCTCCCGGGAGTCGATCCAGTCGCTGCTGAGCTCCGAGTTCTCGCTCGCGGATCGGGTCGAGGACATGGAGCGAGCGGTCCGGGACCTCAGGATGCGGATCGAGCACCTGGAGGCCGCGGGTCCCTTGTGAGGGCGCGCCTCCACATGCCGGAGGGACGTTCCCCCGCCGAGGTGCTGGCCTCTCTTCCTGAGTCCAAGCGGCGGGAGTTCCTCGGATCCCTGAGCCGGAACGAAAAGGTCGCGCTTCTGTACAGGTGGTCGTCGTTCTGGGCCCGGCCAAAGCAAGGGCTCCCTCCCGGTTGGCCGCTCGTGGCGACTGCGATGGGCTATGGGCTATCTTCGCCCGCACGCTCAGCGCACCACGAGCGCCGCGCCGAAGCACGTTGTCGCGACCAGCATGGTCACGATCGGCGGCGGCGGAAACGCGCGGACGGCGATGGCCAGCAGCGCCAGCGACACCGCCGCGTTCAGCGCCACCACAGCAGCGAGCGCGGCGAGGGCGGGCGCGGCGAGCACGCAGACGGCGCCGTGCAGCGCGACCACCAGGCCCATGGCCACGCTGAACCCCCTGAAGAGGCCGAGCAGGTCGCGCGACAGCCCCATCATGGTCATCCGGTGCGCCCGCATCGCGCCGAGGACCGCGGTCTCCGCGGCGGGCGTCGCGGAGCGACCGAGCAGCAGCGCGGTGATCGCGAGGTGCCCGAGCCCGGTGACGACCCACGCCCACGCGCCCACCTGAAACAGCACCTGTGCACGGCACCTCATGACAGCCCTCGTTTCTTTGCCGCCGGTCCCTGGCGGGTGCGCTCCACATGCTGCCGTTTGGATCTGGAGCACGCCCCTCTAGATTTCAATACGGCACCGAATGGGCTCCCGAGATCCTCTCGTCTGCGGGGGCGCGCCGGTCATCCAGGGGACGCGGGTCACGCTCCGCACGCTGCTCGCCAGCCTGTCGGACGGCGACTCGATCGACGACATCCTCACCGCGGGCGAGGGCGGCGCCTGAACGCAATCTCATGATGCCGCTGTCCTCGCGGCGATGCCCCCGTGGGCCCTCGTTGCAGGAACAGGCCGAGCGGTCCTCCAGCACGCCGCCCGGTGCGCCCCGGCCGCGCATCGTCCGCCTCGCTGGGGCTCGCCGCCGTCGCCGCCCTGGGCCCGCCCTGCGCGGACCGTACCCGACTCGGGTTGGGCCGACCCGGGCTTCCCGCCTGCCCTTCCTGCAACAGCCGCTCCGCACGCCCGGTTCGCTGGCGTATCCTCGGCGCATGGCCCGTACCGCCCCGGTCCCGAACATCCCCGCCATCCCCGGCATGAACCCCGGCGTCTTCGTCATGGGCGGCGGAGGAGGCGGCGGCGGGAGCGGGGCGCGCGGCGGCAACGGGTCGAAGAACGGCCAAGGCTCCGACGGAAAGAACGGAGGCAGCGGCGCCAGCGGCGGTGGCAAGAGCGCCTGCGGTTCCCCCGGGAAGGACGGCGGCGGATGCCCCCAGCACCACGGCGGGAGCAGCAGCGGCGCGGCGTCGCATGGAGATCCCATCGACGTAATCACCGGTCGCGTGTTCACCGCGCCCGTCGTGGACCTCGATCTTCCAGGGCCGCTACCGCTCGAGCTCGCGCGCTCGTATTCCACGACCAGCCGCGAGCGGGATATCGGCCTCGGCCACGGCTGGACGCACAGCTTCGCCTGGGAGGTGGAGCTGCGCCGCGGCGGCGGCGCGAAGGTCTGGACGGACGACGGCCTTGACGTGTCCTTCGGCGTCGTCGAGCGGGGCACGGGCGTGATCGGACCGCACGGATGGGTGCTCCACCGGCACGAGGAGGGGTTCGCGCTCGACGTGCCCGACGGCACGCGGCGAATCTTCGAGCCGGATCTCGGCGACCCGGCGCGCCGGCGATTCCGCCTCGCTCGAGTCGAAGATCCCGCCGGGAACCGGATCCAGCTCCACTGCCATTGAGGAGAGTTCGATGGAGGGACGGTTCTTTGGTGAAGGCCAGTCCAGGGCATTCGAGGCACTGCGATTCTGGCATGAAGCGGGGCGCCCGTCGGCGTGCGTCGTCCATGGCCCCTCCGGCGCAGGGAAGAGCACGGTCGTCGAACGCTTCTTCCGCTCGATCACGGGTCCTGGCACCCTGAAGCTCCTCGTCCACGCCGGACGCACGTTTGGCGCGGCCTTCGAGGAGGAAGTGCTCGCGCGGCTCTCGGCTGGCCCATGGCCCGAAGGCACGGGATTCGACGAATTTCACTTCGGTGTCCGCACGAGCCTCGTGAACCGCATCGCGAACTGGGACGGCGAGGACGGCCAGCCGCAGCTCTTGATGGGCTTGCTCGCGCCTGATGCCTGCGTGGACTGGCCGGACGACCCTCGCCGCTCGGTGCTGGACGAGCCAGGCCCCGGCGCGCGTGTGCTGGTGACGGTCTCCGGCGCGCGCGACGTTGCCGAGCAGTGGGCAGAGCGGCTCGGTCTCCGCGCCGCGGACGTGACGTACGTCTCGATCGACGGATTCCGCCTGGAGGACGTCGAGCCATCTCTCCGCGACCATCTCGCCTGGGCGGCGGTTGACGGTCCAGGTCCACGCGCCCATGTGGACGCGATCGCGAGATCGCTCCGCGATCGCGGCGCGGCTCCGCTCGAAGAGCTCCTGACGACCCTCGCGTGCGCCTTCGCGCCGCTCGACGCGACCGAGCTGGCGCCGCTCCTCGGCGCGCACGTCGCCGAGGTGATCGGGTCTCTCGACACGCACCGCGAGGCCGTGGATCTGGTTCTCCAGTGGCGTGAAGAGGGTCGCCAGATTCGCTTTCGTCATGAAACGCTGCGCGCCGCCTGGGTGGCCGCGCACCCGGAGCACGTCGCGCTCGCTGAGCAGCGGTTCGCCGAGGCTGCCCGGGCGCTCGTTCGCACCTGGGAGAGCGTCGACACAGGCGAGAGGGGCGCGGTCACCTACCTCCGCCGGTACGCCGGCGATCACCTCGTCTCCGCCGGCGCGCCGCGCGCCGATCTCCTTCCGCTCGGTGCACCGCGGTGGGCATGGCCGCGCTCGCGCGAGGATCTCGCTGCGCGCCGGGCGGAGCTGGGGCGCGTGCGACGCTCGATGTCGGCGCCGCTTGGCGCCTCCGACGCCAGGGAGATCCCGCCCGACGCGCTGTCGAGCTTCGTGCGGATCGCGCTCGCGCAGGGCGCGCTCGCGACGCTGCACCGCGCGTGGCCTCCTGAAGCCGACCGCGCTGACGAGGAGGCGTGGAACGACACGGAGCGGGCGCTCGTCGTCTCACTCTTCGCTCTCGCGGCGCGCGCCTCTCCCTCGCTGCGCGCGGACATCGAGGCGCCCGCGCTCGACGTCGTGAGGCGGACAGGCGCGGCATGGCGCGGTGATGGCTGGGAAGATGCGCTGACATTCCTCACCGCGGCGCGCGCTGCGTCGGGCGACGAGGCATCGACGTTCGCTCGGTGGGCGGTCTCGGCCACGTGGCGCGCGGAAGGAGGGCCCGACAGCACCTTGAGCGCGTGGCTCACGGCGGCCGACTTCCTGCCGCGCGCCGAGGCGGAAGCGCTCGTCCAGCAAGCCATCCAGCGCGCGCTGTCGAGCGCGAAGCCGGGGCAGGCGCTCGCGCGGCTCGCCACGGCGAAAGGGATGGGGCGGAACCAGGCGCTCGCCCTCCTCGGCGCGGCGGTCCCTCTTCCACCGACGTCCCGCGCCAACGCGCTGGCGCCCCTCTTGCCAGTGCTGCCCGATGCAGAGCGGGCCCTCGCTGTCTCGATGTCCTTCGATGCGTTGTTTGCCGACCACGACGAGGGCGCCGAGAGGCACGACGTCGGCGCGTGCACCGCGGCCCTGCTTCCCTTCCTCGGGCTGGCCGAGCTCTCCAGCCTGCTGGACGAGGCCCTCCCGCCCCCTTCCGCAATGGCCGTCCGGTTCGCCGAGCTCGGCGATCCGGAACGCGCGCTCGGCATCGTCCGAGAGCTCTGTGGCAGCGGGATCTTCGCCGCTCGTCCGCTGCTCTGCGCCGCAGCGACCGAGGGAGGCCGCTCCCTCGTGCAAGCGGCGCGCGACGCGGTGGCCTCGCTGGAGCCCCCGTGGGTCGCCGCGGGGCTCGTGTGTGATCACGCGGCCGAAGCGATCCAGGTGCTCGGGCTCGAGGCGGCGGTGGCGATCGCCGAAGGTGGCGGCGGAGGTGGCTCGGAAGCCGCGCGCATCATGGCCCTCGCGGCGCTCTGCCTCGCCGCCCCCGAGCCGTCGCGCCCCACGCTCGCGGCGCGCGCCGTCACTGCTTACCACGACGACCGGGGCACCGAGGCTCTGGAGAGCGTGGTGCGCTGCGCTCCCTGGATGTCGCTCGCGACGGCGGCAAGGCTGTTCATCGTGAGCCTCGGGGACGCGGCGGAGGACGCCTCGCTCGTCTCGACCCTGAGCCGCTGGGGCGGCGTGGAGCAGCTCGCGCCCCTCATCGCGCGTATCGGCGGAGATGAAGCGCTCGCTGCCGCCGCGAGCGTTCTCTCCGAGGCGCTCCGGTGGAAATTGCGGGCAAACGCCGGATCGAAGGAATGCTCGACGTCCGGGGTCGCGCCCGCGGGACTCGACGATGGACGTTCCACGATGGAATGATGGCCGATTCGTGATTTCCGAGCCGCAGCACGGTGATCGCGAGGTGCAACCGAGTGATGCGCTCGCGCACGCACAAGCACCGTGACGAGGCACACTGAAGGCGACAGGGACCCGCTTGGGGGCCGCAAGCAATGGCCTGGCCGGTCGCTGCGAGCCGCGCCAGGCGCCCCCCTCCTTGACGCGCCCGCCGCGGCCTGGGGCGATCACCCCTCGTCTTCGCCCTCGCCCGGCGCGCCNTCACCCCTCGTCTTCGCCCTCGCCCGGCGCGCCGTCTTCCGTTGCGCCCACCTCCGGCGCGCCGTTCTCCGCGGCGGCCTCGCCTTCCGCCTCTTCCTCCTCGTCTCCGCTGGACGCGGCGCCGCGGGAGACGGGGA
>NZ_JEMA01000721.1 GCF_001589285.1 Sorangium cellulosum
CCAGGCCCGCTCGTCGCCCCGGAGCTCGGTCTCGAGCAGCGGGGCGAGCGCGCCGCGGAAGGCGGCGGCGGTCGGGAATCGTTCCTCGGGGAAGCGCGCCAGCGCGCGGGCGAGCACAGGGTCGAGGCGCGGGTCGCCGCCGAGCGACGAGGGCGACCGGCGCGGCGGATCCTCCGCTGCGCGCAGCAGCGAGAGCTCGTCGGCTGCGTCGAGCCAAGGCCGGCCGGTCACGAGCTCCCAGAGGAGGATCCCAGCGGCATACAGATCCGCGCGCGCGTCCACGCTCGATCCGGTCACCTGCTCGGGCGCGAGATACGCGAGCTTGCCCTTGATGACGCCGGTCCGCGTGCGCGCGTCCCGGAGGCGCGAGCGCGCGATGCCGAAGTCGCCGAGCTTGACGGCCCCATCGCGCGAGACGAGGAGGTTCTCCGGCGTGACGTCGCGGTGCACGATCCCGAGCGGGCGGCCCGCCGCGTCCGTGGCGCCGTGCACGAACGCGAGCACGTCGAGGAGCGTCGCGGTGACATGCAGCGCGACGCCGAGCGGCACGGCCTCCCCGGCGCGGCGGGCGGCGGCGAGGATCTCGGCGAGCGTTGCTCCTTCGACGTGCTCGAGGACGATCCACCCGCCCGCCGCGTCCTCGCCGTGCTCCAGCGTGCGGACGAGGGCCGGATGGGCCGGCGTCGCGAGCGCGCGCCCGAGCTCCGCCTCGTGCACGAAGGCGCGGACGAGCTCGGGATCGCCCCGGTGCTGAGGCAGCATCCGCTTCAGCACAGCGCGGGAGGCCCGCTCGCCGCGCACGAGGAACACCTCGGCCATCCCGCCCACGGCGATGCGGCGCACGACGAGCCAGCCGGGGGCGGCGGGGACATGGAGGTCGCCCTCGGCGGCCGGGTCACTCGACCCGGAGGCCATGCTTCTGCATCAGCCGATAGCACGACTGGCGGGAGAGCCCGGCGAGCCGCGCGGCCTCGGAGACATTGCCCTGCGCCCGCGCGAGGAGGTGCTCGAGGTAAGCTTGCTCGAAGCGCTCGGTCCATGTGCGCTTCGCCTCGTGGAACGGCTCGCCGACGGGGATCGGCAGGCCGCCGAGCTCGGCGCCGCCCGGAGCCCCGCTCGAGGTGCCGAGCAACGACGCCGCCGGGACCCCTGGGAGCGTCAGGAACCGCTCGACGACGTTGCGCAGCTCGCGCACGTTGCCCGGCCATGCGTGGCTCGCGAGCAGCTCGAGCATGGACCTGGGCAGATCGATCGGGGCGCCCGGCGCGAGCTTGCCGAGGAAGTGGCTGACGAGCCGCGGGATCTCTTCCTTTCGCTCTCGAAGCGGCGGGAGGCGGACCGTCACGACAGAGAGCCGGAAATAGAGATCTTGCCGGAAGCGCCCGGCGCGGACCTCGGCCTCGAGGAGCCGGTGCGTGCAGGCGATGTACCGGACGTCGATGTGCCGCGGCCTCGGCTCGCCGAGGCGGCAGACGGTGCGCGCCTCGAGCGCGCGGAGCAGCTTCGGCTGGAGCTCGAGCGGGAGCTCGCCGATCTCGTCGAGGACGAGCGTGCCGCCGTGCGCCGCCTCGAAGAGGCCCTCACGGGACTCGGTGGCGCCGGTGAACGCCCCGCGCGCGTGGCCGAAGAGCTGCGCCTCCAGCAGCGTCGGGCTGGCCGCGCCGCAGTCGAGGATCACGAACGGCCCATCGCGCCGCGGAGAGCGCTCGTGGATGGCGCGCGCGGCGAGCTCCTTGCCCGTGCCCGAATCGCCGAGCACGAGCACCGTCGCGTCGCTGCGGGCCGCGCCCTCGAGGATCGCGAAGGCGGCGCGCATCGGCGGGCTGTGGCCGAGGAGATCGCCGAAGTTCATGGCACGCGAGAGCGGGAGCTCCCGCGCCCCTTCCTCGAGGGTGAAGGAAAGGCGCGTCTCTCCGGCGCGGATCTCCGTGGCCTCGCCGAGCCAGACTTCGCCTGTGCGCCGGCCGTCGACGAACGTCCCGTTCGTGCTCCCGAGATCGCGCAAGCGGAAGCCGAGGGGCGTGGCAGCGATCTCGAGGTGGCGCGCGCTCACCGCAGGATCCGCGAGCGTGAAATCGACGTCATCGCCCGCGCCGACGACCACCGGAGCCGCCTCGACGGCGATCGTGTGGCCCGCGCTCGGCCCGTCCACGGCCGTGAGGCGGCCGCGGGGGACGACGAGCCGCGGACCGCCTGCCACCTCGATCACACGGGTGCCGCGGGCCTCCGGTTGTACGCTGCGCTTCGACACAAGGGCCTGACCGCAGCGTACCACAGGCCCATATCGGCGCTCGATCGTTGTGCCTGGCGAGGCCCGCCGGCCGTCTTAGAGCGAGAATTCCAGAGTTGACGCAGGTGCGCACGGCTCTCCGGGAGATCGGCCCCATGGCGGCAAGAGCGCGCGGCGCGGCACCTTGACCGGCGTCCTCGAATGCTCATCGATGAGGCGCGGGGATGGGGGCAGAGGACTCTCTTCCTGACCGCACCAGCAAGGGAGGCTCCGTGCTCGGACGCGACGACCTGGTGTTCGCGGGGAGTGTCCTCCGCGACCCGTCTTCTGACCTTCTTCGTACCTGTTCGCACCGGACCGGAGCTGGCCCGACGAGGGGATCCGGCGTGCGCCGCCGACGGATGTCCTCGAGACCGATGCGGCGGTCGATGTCGTCAGTGATGTCCCGGGATATAAGCTCGTCGCGCTGACGCGCCTCTTCGTCGAGAGCGTGGAGCGGTTGTACGAAGAGCGCCGCCGCGCGCCGAGGCGCGTGCGGCGCGGTCAAGAGCGGCGCGGTGACCGTCGTGCAACGCACGTCCGGCGACATGCGGCTCAATCCGCATCTGCACGTGGTCTTCCTCGACGGGGCTTATCACGAAGACGGGCTCTCGTAGTATTGTCCAAGCGCGCTCGCGTACGACAAGCCGCTGTGCGCTGCGCTCGATGGCTTCACCTTGCACGCAGCGACGCGCGCCGGTGCGCACCATGCGGCGACGAGGGAGGTGCTGCTGCGTTACGTGCTGCGACCCTTGATCGCANGGCGACGAGGGAGGTGCTGCTGCGTTACGTGCTGCGAC
>NZ_JEMA01000722.1 GCF_001589285.1 Sorangium cellulosum
GCGCAACCGCGGTCGGCTCCACCGGGGGCGCCGGCGCTGTCGGCTCCGCGGGGGGCGCCGCGGCGCCCGGGTCAGCCGGGGGCGGCGCGGGATCCTGGGCCCAGGCGGCCGGGGACGCGAGCAACCCCACGACGCAAGCGAGCGCCGTGCAACATTTCCCCATACCGTTCTCGATCATTGAACTGCCTCCTCTGCGCAACATCGCGTGAAAGCAACATGAAACGTGAAAGCAACATGCAACGTAACGGCAGCGGGAAGACAGTAACGTAGTGATGAGCCACTACGCAAAGCCGATGTGCATGGGCGCGAGAGATCAACGCCGCGCCCGCGCTCGCGCCGTGATCGAGGCGGCGCGGCGCGCTTGCCCACCGGCGCGGCGGCCGAGGCGGCGCGGCTGCCCGCGGGCGCGCCGCCTCGACCCTCGCTTCGGCACGCTGGAGGAGCTCGGCGCGCGCGTGCGCGACGCGCGCGCCGCCGGTCTCGAGGTCATCCTCGACACCATTCACCATCGCATCAAGGACAGCGAGCTCCGGGACAACCCGCCGAACCCGCGAGGCGTATCTGCCGTTCGATCGGCTGATGGCCTACGACGGACAGGCCCTGTCCGGCATGCACCTGCCCTTCAATTTGCACCTGATCGCCGAGGCGGGCGCGCAGGGCTGAGGGCGCTCACGCCGCCGCTCACTGGAGGTGGTCGCGGTAGAAGCGGTCCCGGAAGTCGAAGAAGGGGGCGAGGTCGGGGTGCTCGACGATGCTGTGCACGGATGCGCCCGCGAGCGCCGGCCTGAAGAGGCCTCGCGACGGCGGGAATTTCAAGGGGTGCACGAGGGTCACGGCGGCGATGTCGGCGAGCGACGGCTCGTCGCCGACGAGGTACCTCGACGTCTCGAGCCGGGCGCAGAGGTCGGCGAGGGTGGCGCGCAGGGTGCGCTCCGCCTCGTCGAGCCGCCGCTGGACGGCCCCGAGCCGCGCCTCGGCGATCGGGACGACGGCGGCCATGGCGCGGAGCCCGGCGCTGACGAGCGGCGTCGTCGCGGCGCCCAGCGCGTCGAGGTACCGCTCGTCGCGGGCGGCGTGGCGCAGCCAGACGAGCGGCCCGCTTTTGCCGAGCGTGTCGTCGAGCTGCGCCTCGAGGGCGAGCACCTCGAGCCGCGCGCTGGGGTCTTCCGGCAGCAGGCGCCGCCGATCGGGGAAGGTGCGCTCGAGGTAGAGGGCGATCTCGGTGGAGTCCGCGACGACCGTGCCGTCGTGCTCGATCACGGGGAGCTTGCGCTGGCCGGAGAGGCGGTAGATGGCGATCTGCTCGGGGCCGGGCTGGTGCTCCACGATCCGGTACTCGAGCCCCTTGAAGTCGAGCGCCGCTCGGGCCTTCTCGGAGAAGTGGCTGATCGGAAAGCGATGGAGGACGATCGTCATCGCTCGTCGATACCACGGGCGGGCGCCGCTGTACCGACTCCGGCCGGCGCCTAGATGACGCCGAACTTCTTCCCGACCTTCTCGAACGCCTCGAGCGCGTGATCGAGGTGCTTGCGCTCGTGGGTCGCCATGTAGCTCGTGCGGAGGACCTGCTGCTTGGGCGGGACGCCGGGGGTGATGAACGGGTTCACGTAGAGCGCGTAGTCGTCGAGCAGCGACTTCCACATCATCACGGTCTTGAGGTCGTCGCGGATGTAGATGGGGATGACGGCCGTCTCGGTCTTGCCGAGCTCGAAGCCGAGCCGCTGCAGCTCCACGCGCATGTAGGTGAAGTTCTCGCGGAGCTTCTCCTGGCGCCACGGCTCCTCCTGCATGATCTCGAGCGCGGCCATGGCGGCGGCGACGCAGGGGGGCGCCGCGCTCGCCGCGAAGAGGAAGCTGTAGGCGAAATGCTGAATGTAATCGAGCACCTTGCGCTCGCCCACGAGCCAGCCGCCGATCGAGGCGAGCGACTTCGAGAAGGTGCCGCCGATGAGGTCGACGTCCTTGCCGAGGCCGAAGTGCGCCGCTGTGCCGCGGCCGCCGGGGCCGATGACGCCGAGGGCGTGCGCGTCGTCGACCAGGAGCCGCGCCTTGTGCTTCTTCACCACCTCGACGATCCCGGGCAGGTTCGCGATCTCGCCCTGGGCGCTGAAGACGCCGTCGGTGATCACGAGCGCCCCCTCGGTGTCGGCGATCTCGGAGAGCGCGCTGTCGAGCGCCGCAGGGTCGCTGTGCTTGTACCGCACCATCCGGGCGCCGGCCGCCTGCGCGAGCCGCACGCCGTCGTAGATCGAGGCGTGATCGTCCTTGTCGATCATGGCGACGCTCCGCTTGTTGCTGAGGAGCGCGGAGATGGTGGCGATGTTGACCTGATAGCCCGTCGTGAACACGAGCCCCGCCTCCTTGCCGTGGTAGGCGGCGAGCTTCTCCTCCAGCTCGTTGTGGAGGCGCATCGATCCGTTCACGAGCCGCGAGCCGGTCATGCTCGTGCCGTACTTGTCGATCGCGTTCTTCGCGGCCTCTCGCACCTTCGGGTGCGTCGTCAGCCCGAGGTAGTTGTTCGAGCCGAGCATGGTCACGGTCCGCCCCTCGAGCTGGGCCTCGGGGCCGTTGTTGAAGTCGAGCGGCCGGAAGAACGGGTAGACGCCCATGGCGCGGGCGTTGTCCGCGGTCATGAACTTGTACGTCTTCTCGAACACGTCGCGCCCGCCGATCCGCGACAGCGACGTCCGCGCCGCCATCTGGGTCGCGAGCTGCTGCTCGGCCGCCGCCGCGACGTAGGTGCCGGCGCCGTTCGCGCCCGCGCCGTTCGCGCCCACGCCGTTCACGTGCGAGCGGGCGGCGGCCGGCGCCCTGGCGCTCACCGTCTCCTCGACGGTCGACAGCCCCGCGCCGCCGGCCGCCGGCCGGACGGACGCCGCGCGGGCCGGGGTCGCCCCGTGGACGCCGGCCTCGTCGTCGAGCGCCGGATCGATGTTCGGGAGCGCGTGGCCGTTCAGCAGGATGTCCCACGCCTCCGCGGCCCGCTCCCCGGCGGCGCGCAGGCGGTTCTTCGCATCCATGACCCCGGTGGCGAGCCGCATCACGCGATCGTTGCTGACGACTCGGACGACCCTGCCCGACGACGCGAGCTTCTTTGCTTGGTCGACCAGACGATCCTTCATGCTCATGCCCTGGCTCCTCACGCGATCGAATTAAGGGACGCGGTCCTTCCCGCAAAACCCGCGCCGGCGTGTCGCGTGGGGCCGCGCGCGGCCCTGCTCGATCCCGGTGCGCGTCGCCGCTAAAGCAGCCTGCGCGACGTGCGTCAACTGGGCACCACCGCGCCGCCCTGGCGTCGCCCTGCGCCGGCAGCGCGGGCGCCGCGCAGGCGCATTCCGCGTCGCGCATCGGGCTTCGCGCGGTGCGCCGCGGCCTTCGCAGAGCCCGCCCGCCCCGCCGCGCGCCGGACCCGCACCCCAGCAACTCCCGGCAGATGGGCGCACCGCGGCATGGGCCGAGATGCAACTCGTTGCGGAGTGATGCGCGCCGGTGTAGGAAAAGTTTTCAGGGTCTATGCGCCGTGTCCTAGTCGTTGACGACGAAGAAAACCTGCGCCTCGTGGTGCGCACGTTCCTCAAGCGGGACGGCTACGAGGTCGAGGCGGTCTCGAGCGGCGAGGAGGCCCTCGCGATGGTCGAGACCTTCGGCCCCGACGTCATCCTCACCGACGTCCGGATGCCCCGGATGGGCGGGCTCGATCTCCTGGCGACGCTCAAGGCCAAGGGCAACGAGGCCACGGTCATCGTGATGAGCGCGTATGGCAACATCGACCTCGCGATCGAGGCGATGAAGGCGGGGGCCTACGATTACATCCAGAAGCCGTTCAAGGCCGAGGAGGTGCTGCTCACGCTCCGCAAGGCCGAGGAGCGGGAGGCGCTCCGCCGCGAGAACCGCGCCCTTCGCCAGGAGATCCGGCGGGAGAACTTCTTCGAGGAGATCCTCGCGAAGAGCCCGCCGATGCAGGCGATCTTCAAGACGATCGCGAAGGTGGCCGAGTACAAGACGACGGCGCTCATCACGGGCGAGAGCGGCGTGGGCAAGGAGCTCGTGGCCCGGGCGATCCACCGGCGGTCGAGCCGGCGCGGCGGGCCGTTCGTGGCGGTCAACTGCGGGGCGATCCCGGAGAACCTGCTGGAGAGCGAGCTCTTCGGGTACAAGCGCGGGGCGTTCACCGACGCGATCAACGACAGGGCGGGGCTGTTCGAGCAGGCGAACCACGGCACGCTGCTGCTCGACGAGATCGGCGAGCTGCCGCTCTCGCTGCAGGTGAAGCTGCTCCGGGTGCTCCAGGAGGAGACGATCCGCCGCCTGGGGGACAACCGGGACCTCAAGGTCGATGTCCGCATCCTGGCGGCGACGCACCGCGATCTCGCGGCCGAGACGCAGGCGGGCCGGTTCCGCGAGGACCTGTTCTACCGGATCAACGTGCTCCCGATCGCGATCCCGCCGCTGCGGGAGCGGCGCGAGGACATCCCGATCCTGCTCGATCACTTCCTCGCGCGGAACAACGCGCGGTTCNGCTCGATCACTTCCTCGCGCGGAACAACGCGCGGTTCGGCATGAACATCCGCGGCTTCGAGCCCGAGGCGCGCCGGCTGCTCCTGGAGTACCGGTGGCCGGGGAACGTCCGGGAGCTGGAGAACACGGTCGAGCGCGCGATGGTGCTCTGCGAGGGCGAGCGCATCGGCGAGGCCGACCTGCCCGACCGGATCCGCGAGGCGCGCGACCCGATCCAGATGCAGCTCACGAGCGGGGAGCTGTCGATCAAGAAGACGTCGCGCGTGATCGAGGAGATCCTCATCCGGCGGGCGCTCCAGAAGACCAAGGGGAACCGGACCAAGGCGGCCGAGGTGCTCGAGATCAGCCACCGGGCGCTGCTCTACAAGATCAAGGACTACCGGATCGATCTCTGAACACATCGGGACGCCCGGGACATGGCGATCCGGCCGAGTCGACGGGCGATATTTCCCCGGATGTCCGGGAGGGGCTCCGGCCGATGGACGGATGACGACATCCTCCGGCGGGCGACACAACAGCTCCCTTGCGCCCGTCCCTCCAGGGGGGTACGTCGTCGCGCCCGACCCATGAAGAAGAATTACGTTCTCGACGCGAACGTCCTGCTCCACGACCCCCACGCGATCTTCAAGTTCGAGGACAACGACGTCATCATCCCGATCTACGCGATCGAGGAGATCGATCAATTCAAGCGGGAGGGCTCGGAGCGCGGGCGCAACGCGAGGACCATCGCGCGGCTGCTCGACGAGGTCCGCGGCGCCGGGCCGCTCGCGACGGGCGTGCTCCTCGAGAGCGGCGGGACGCTGCGGATCGCCATCCCGGAGCGGCGGCCGGAGCTGCTCGTGGGGCTGGAGTCGGGCTCGCAGGACAACGCCATCCTGCAGACGGCGATCGACATCCGCGACAGGCACAAGGACCGGCCGACCATCTTCGTGACGATGGACACGAACCTCCGGATCCGCGCCGACGCGCTCGGGATCCCGGCGGAGACGTACGAGAACCAGCGGGTGGACGACCCGTCGATCGAGCAGTCGGTGGTCGAGCTCGAGGTGCCCGGCACCGAGGTCGACGCGTTCTTCCAGAACGGCTTCCTCGCGAGCGCCAACCTCGCGGATCTATTGCCGAATGCGGCGGTGCTCCTCCGCGACGCGGCGGCGCCGAGCCACACGGCGCTCGGCCGCTTCGACGCGGCGCGCGGGCAGATCGTCGCGCTGCGCGTCGGTCGGGAAGGGGTGATGGGGGTCCGGCCGCGCAACAAGGAGCAGGCCTTCGCGCTCGACCTGCTCCTCGACGATTCCGTCCGGCTGCTCACGCTGGTCGGCAAGGCGGGGACGGGCAAGACGCTGCTGGCGCTCGCGGCGGCGCTCAAGCGCACGACGGAGGACAACGCCTACAGCCGGCTGCTCGTGAGCCGGCCGATCATGCCGCTCGGGCGCGATCTGGGCTTCCTTCCGGGCGACGTGGACGAGAAGCTGAACCCGTGGATGCAGCCGATCTTCGACAACCTCGAGTTCCTGTTCTCGAACGGCGGCACGAGGCCGGGGCGCGACGCGCGCGGCTTCGTGGAGCTGCTCGAGAGCGGGCAGATCCAGGTCGAGCCGCTGACGTACATCCGCGGGCGCAGCCTGCCGCACCAGTACCTCATCGTGGACGAGGCCCAGAACCTCACCCCGCACGAGGTGAAGACGATCATCACGCGGTGCGGCGAGGGGACGAAGATCGTGCTGACCGGCGATCCGCAGCAGATCGACAACCCGTACGTGGACCACGCGTCGAACGGCCTGCTCGTGGTGGCGGAGCGGTTCAAGCGCGAGCGCATCGCGGGGCACGTGGTGCTCGCCAAGGGCGAGCGCAGCGAGCTCGCGGAGCTCGCGGCGAACCTGCTCTGAGGCAGGCAGCGCCGGGCGCGCGACGCGATCGCGGGAGGAGCGGGGGCGTGGCGAGCGTGGTGAGCGCGGCGAGCGTGAAAGGAGCGGAGGGTCGTGGCGCGGCGTCCTCGGGCTAGAGCGGCGGAGCAAGGCGCGCCGCCGGCCTGGGTGCCGGACGCGGACCGGCTCCTCGGCGCGGCGGCGCGGCGGATCCGCGTCGTCGGCGCGAGCACGCCGGTGAACCTGGTGGAGGAGCTCGCGCGGCTCGTCGCGGCGTGGGGGCAGAGCGGCGCCGAGGTGCCGCGCTTCACCTATGCGCCGGCGCAGGACCACAGCGACGTCCGGAGGGCGATGGAGGCGGCCGCCGAGCGGCTCGCGGAGCAGGGGGAGCTCGGCGCCGTGTACGCCGGCCGCGCCCGCGAGCTCGCCGCGGAGGCCGCGATCTGCGAGGCCGCGGGCGGGGCGGGGTGCTGGGCAGCCGCGCGCCTGCGCTACGCGGCGCGCGACGCGTTCGACGAGCAGGCGGACGCGCTCGCCGCGGCTTGGGCCGAGGAGGAGGCGGGCGTGGCGGCGCGCGAGGAGGCGCGGGTGCGGAGCGACGACGCGCGCGCGCCGGGGTCGCTCGTGTCGCGGATGCGGCGCGAGATCGGGGCGCGCCGGTTGCCGCTGCGGGTGGTGATCGCGGACATCGCGCCGCTCGCCGCGACGGGCGACGGGGTGATCCAGGTGGCGCGCGGGCGCATGCTCACGCGCGACGACGTGGAGCGGACGGTGCTCCACGAGATCGAGGGGCACGCGGCGCCCGGCGTGCGCGCCGCGGCGCTCCCGCTCGGGATCTTCGCGATCGGGACGGCGAACGGCGGCGACGATCAGGAGGGCTGGGCGCTCGCGCGCGAGCGCGCCGCGGGCTACCTGGTCGGCGCGCGGCGGAGCGAGCTCGGGCTGCGCCACCTGGCCGCGCGGAGCGTCGAGCGCGGGGCGGGGTTCGTCGAGACCGCGCGGCTGCTCGAGGCGCGCGGGGCGCGCTCCACCGGGGACGCGCTGCGCATCGCGGCGCGCGTCCACCGGGGCGGCGGCCTGGCGCGGGAGGTCGTGTACCTGCCGGCGCTGCTGCGGGTCGAGGCGCTGCTCCTGGCGCAGCCGGCGCTCGGCCAGGTGCTCGCCTCGGGCAGGGTCTCGGTGAGCGCGGCAGCGTCACTTGCGTCCTGGGCGCAGGGGAGCTGACCGGACGAGGCTGAGGGAGCCGACCGAGGTTGAG
>NZ_JEMA01000723.1 GCF_001589285.1 Sorangium cellulosum
CGGGAGCGCGCCGCGGCCACCGCGCGGCCGCGATCGCGCTGCGTGCCCCCCTACTACGTGGACGGCAGCGGCATCCGGCGGATCAAGCGTGAGTGCCTCTGAGCGGCGGAAGCGTGTAGCCTGCGCCGCGATGAAGCGGGTCCTCCTCGCCGCCGCGAGCGCGGCCGTCACGCTCCTCGCGGGCTCGCGCGCCCGGGCGCAGGGCGTCGGCGAGACGTGCGCGGGCGCGTACGAGCAGGCGCAGCAGCTCGTGCGCGATCGGGCGCTCCTGCGCGCGCGGGCGGAGCTCCGGATCTGCCTGAGCTCGTGCCCGGCGACGCTCGCCCGCGACTGCCAGAGCTGGAGCGAGATGGTCGAGCGCGACATGCCGAGCGTCGCGCTGTCGGCCACGTCCGCCGAGGGCCGCGCGCCGGGCCGCGTGCGGGTGCTCCTCGACGGCGCGCCGCTTGTCGAGGCGCTCCCGAAGGACCCGATCGAGGTCGATCCGGGGCGCCACACGCTGACGTTCGAGGACGCGGCGGGGGCGCGGGTCGTCGCCATGGTCACGCTGTCGCCGGGCGACAAGGCGCTGCCGATCGTTGTGCGCTTCCCGGCGGCCGCGCCTCCGCCTCCGCCGCGCGCCGCGGACGCCGCCGCGCCGGAGCGGCAGCGCTGGCCGCTCGTGCTGGTCGGCGCCGGCGCCGTGGCGCTCGGCGTGGGCGCGTTCCTCGGCATCAAGGGGTACATCGATCGCGGCGAGCTCCGCGACAGGTGCGCGCCGAGGTGCTTGGCGGACGAGGTCGAGGCGATCGACGTCGCGTGGAAGGCCGGCGCGATCTCGGCCGGCCTGGGCTTCGCCGCGGCCGGCGTGGGCGCGCTGCTCTACTTCCAGCTCGCCCCGGCCGCCCCTGCCGCGCCGGCCGCCGGCCTGTCCTTCTCACCGGACGGCGCCGCGCTCTCGCTGCGCGCCTCGTTCTGAGCGCCGCGCCGCGCGCCGCCGGTCAACCCTTGCTGCGGATGCCGTAGCGCTCCATCAGCCGGTGGACGAGCTGCCGGGAGACGCCCATCGACGCGGCGGCCCGCGCCACGTTGCCGCCGCTCTCCCGGAGCTTCATCGCGATGTACGTGCGCTCGAACTGCTCGACGACCATGTCGCGCGCCTCGCGGAGCGGCAGCGCGGCGAACTGGCTGACGCCCAGGTCGGCGGGCCGCGGCGCCACCTTGACGATCGCCTCCTCGGCGAGGTGCGGGAACAGCATGAGCCGCGCGACGGTGTTGCGGAGCTCGCGCACGTTGCCCGGCCAGTGGTGCCCGCGGAGCAGCTCCAGCGCGTTCGGCGGCAGGTCGGCGAGCGAGCGCGGCGGCACCTGCGCCGCGAGGAAGCGCTCGACGAGCAGCGGGATGTCCTCCTTGCGCTCGCGCAGCGGCGGCACGACGGTCTCGACGACGGCGAGCCGGTAGTAGAGATCCTCGCGGAACGCCCCCGACGCGACGCGGCCCTGGAGATCGCGGTGCGTGGCGGCGATGACGCGGGCGTCGAAGGACGTGTACGCGGCGGCGCCGATGCGCCGCGCCTGGCGGGCCTCGAGCGCGCGCAGGAGCTTCGGCTGGAGATCGAGCGGGAGCTCGCCGATCTCGTCGAGGAAGAGCGTGCCGCCGCTCGCCTCCTCGAGCAGGCCGGCGCGCGCGCCCTGGGCGCCCGTGAACGCGCCCTTCGTGTAGCCGAAGAGCTCGGCCTCGATGAGGTTCGGGGCGACGGCGCTGCAGTCGAACACGACGAAGGGGCCGCCGCTGCGCGGGCTCGCCGCGTGGATGGCGCGGGCGAGGACCTCCTTGCCGGTGCCGGACTCGCCGAGCAGGAGGATCGTCTCCGAGGTGGCCGCGGCGCGCTCGAGGCGCGCGAAGAGCGCGCGCATGGGGACGCTGCTGCCGAGGGCATCGCCGAAGCTGGCCGAGGTGGAGAGCGGGACGACGACCGGGGCGCCGCCGACGCGCACGGTGAGGGGCACGCCGCCCAGGGAGGCGATGGCGCCCGGGGTGAGGAACCCTTCGACGATCAGGACGTCGTTGATGAACGTGCCGTTCTTGCTGCCGAGGTCGGTGAGGACGACCCCGCGCGGCGAGAACCGGAGCTGGCAGTGGCGGCGCGAGACGCGCGCGTCGGGGATGATGACGTCGCACTCGCCGCTCGTTCCGAGCACGAGCGGCGCGACGCCGAGGGCGGCCTCGATCGGCGGGCTCTTCTGCGGGGTGACGAGGATGCGCAGGTCCGGGAGCTCGACCGCGTCGCTTCGGAGGGTCGTGATCGTCCGGGTGGGGTCGTGCATGGATCGCGCGGGAGGGGGACGGGGCAGCATCTCTGAATTTCCGGCGGATTTCCAGCGCGCGGTGCGTCCCGGGCGCTGGGCGCACCGCCGCCAGGTTATCCTCGTGAGGTGCTCGAGTTCACGCAGTCCGAGGCCAAGGTCGTGTCCCAGTGCGTCACCCGCTTCACGGATGCGTTCCGCCGCCACGTGGCGGACGTGATCCGGCAGGAGTTCCGCGGCTACGAGCCGCCGGAGGTGACGGAGCTCATCGGGCAGCTGAGCCTCCTCGGGCGGCAGCTCGAGCTGCGCCAGCCGCAGGTGCAGATCCACGACACGCAGGGCCCGCTGCTCAAGCGCATCCTGATAAGCCTCCGGCGCGAGAGCGCCACGGCGATCGAGGAGCCGCTGCAGAAGGCCGTGAACGCCGACACGATCCGGCACCTCCGGCGCGAGGTCCACGGGCTGGAGCAGCTGATGGCCGCTCCGTGGTTCGCCGCCACGCGGGCGCTCCAGGTGCCGCAGCTGACGGACTACATGTCGATCCGGCACGCCGAGGCCGTGCTGCCGGAGGCGCCGCCGCTGCGGCCGCGCGAGTACGACGAGAAGTTCCACATCCTCGAGGCGCCCGGGCTCTTCCTGCCGGATCTGTCGCACTACCGGGCGCGCTGCGCGCTGCGCGGCGCCGCGATCGCCGTGGCGTTCATCGACATCGACGACTTCAAGGCGTTCAACGTGCAGCACACCGAGACGGCGGTCGATCTCCACGTGCTCCCGCCGCTCATGGAGAGCATCGAGGCGCACGTCTTCGCGCACGGGCATGCGTACCGGTTCGGCGGCGACGAGTACATGATCACGCTGCCCAACGCGACGCGCGCGTGGGCGGTGGACTTCCTGCGCGCGCTCCAGGAGCGGCTCGCCCGCCGCCGCTACCGCCGCGTCGAGCGGCCGCCGACGATCTCCGCCGGGCTGTGCGTCGCCGACGTCGACTGCTTCCTGACGGATCGCGAGATCCAGGGGCGCGCCAACCTCGCGAAGAACCACGCGAAGGTCGTCGAGAAGGGGCGCATCGCGACGTACGACGGGGAGCGGTTCCGCCCCGAGGACCTGGTGCTGGTGTGAGGCCGGACGCCGCTTCCGGGGCGGGCGAGGCGCGCGCCGACGGGGGTGCGGGGGGTGCGCCGCCGGAGGCGCCGGGCGGGCTGGTCCTGCCCGAGCCGCTGTGGAGCGCGGTGCGCGCGGCGTACGGCGAGCCCGGGCGCGCGTACCACGACCTCGACCACGTGCGCGAGGTGCTCCGCCGGGTGGACGAGGTCGCCCGCGACGTCGGCTGGCGGAGGCCGCGGGAGGTGTTCCTGGCCGCGCTCTTCCACGACGCCGTGTACGTGCCCGGCCGCCGCGACAACGAGGCGCGCAGCGCGGCGCTCGCGCGCGAGGCGGTGGCGCGCTGGCTGCCCGGCGAGGGGCTCGACGAGGGCCTCATCGAGCGGCTCATCCTGCTCACGGCGCGCCACGGCACGCTCGGGCCGGCGGACGTCGATGACGAAGAGGCCCTGTTCCTCGACTGCGACATGGCGATCCTGGGCAGCGATCCGGCGGCGTTCGACGCGTACGACCGGGCGATCGCCGCGGAGTACAGCGCCGTGCCGCCCGAGCTTTACGCCGCGGGCCGGCGGCATTTCTTCGAGAGGCTGCTCGCCCTCGAGCACATCTTCCTGTCGCCCTATTTCAGGGAGCGCCTCGAGGCGCTCGCGCGCGACAACCTGCGCCGGAAGCTCGAGGCGGCATCGTAGCGGGGCGGAGCGGGCTCGGCCCTCACCAGCTCTTGATGTCGCTCTTGCTCACGTGACACGTGGCGGTGTTCCACTGGCTCGCGCCGCCGTGGAGCTTCTCCGACTCGCCCATGTGGTCGGTGACGGCCCGGTACTCCTGGCAGATCTTCGGCTTGTCGTCGCCCTCGTCGTACCCGCCCTTGACGTAGAGGTTCGTGATCGTGACCGTGTCCCGGTAGTTCTGGTTCGCTCCCGCGACAGTCGTCCTGACCTTGTCCACCCGGACGTTGTCGATGACCAGGTTGCGCGGGCCGCCGTTGGCGGTGCAATCGCCGCAGGAGCGCCAGAGCTTCCCGAAGTCGGCGATGTACGAGTTCGTGACGATCGTCGTGGAGCCGCCCTTGGCGTTGTGCTGGAAGATCTTGTCGGCGGAGTGCAGGGCGATCGAGCTGTTGATGCGCATCGTCGCGCCGTCCTTGCTGTTGGTCGCCGCGTCCTCGCAGACGTCCTCCCAGTAGACGTGATCGAGGGTGCAGTCGCCCTTGCAGACGATGCCGTTGCCGGCGGGGAGGCCGCCCGCGATGATGAGGTTCTTGACGGTGACCCCGTCCTCGACCTCGAACACCGTCTTCTGGCCCTCGCCGTCGTCGCAATCGGCGGTGTTGTTCACGCCGATCTTCTGGTTGTTGAAGTCGTAGACGTCCTGCCCGCCGTTGGCGGCGTTCTTCAGCACCGTCGTCGAGGTCCTGATCTCGCCGGCGCCGTTCGTGGGCGTCGGGATCTCCATCGGGATCTCGTCGCCGAGCGGCTCCTCGCCGCCGGCGCCGCCGGTGCCGCTGCTCGTGGTGCTCGCGGCCGTGGTGCTCGCGCTCGTGCTGCCCGCTGTCGTGCTGCTCGCGCTCGTGCTGCCCGCTGTCGTGCTGCTCGCGCTGCTCGCGCTGCCGCCGCCGCTCCCCGCTGTCGTGCTCCCGCCGGTCGCGGCGGAGCTGCTGCTCGAGCTGCTGCCTCCCTGACCCCCGTCGTCCGGCGTCCCCGCGTCGTCCGAACAGCCGAGCTGGGAGGCGCCGGCGGCGCCGATCACGAGCAGCAAAGTGAAGGCTGACTTCAATCCGAATCTCATCTCGCTACCTCTCGTTCTGGATTCACGCTGACGGCCCGCGGACCCCGGGCTGGCCTCTGGGTCGACTCCTACACGAATGCAAGCGGCGATCCAGGGGGTGCGGCGGACTTCGGGCGCCGCGCGGGCGTGGGCCGCGGCCGGGGTGTCAACGCGAGGTCGACACCGGTTGACGCTCGCTGTTGACGCGCAGGGGCTCTGGACGGCGATCTTTCGATGGGATCCGCGCCGGCCTGTCGGCGCGCGCTCCGCAGCTCAGTAGATCGGGTCGTCCTTGCAGCCGAAGATCACCTTGACGGAGCCGGCGCCGGTGCTCGCCACCTGTTCGCACGCGGGGCCGTGGAGCTCGATGGTCATCATGTCGGGCCCCGTGTAGTCCCAGCCGTCCGTGCCCGTGGTGTCTTGCAGGACCGCCTGGTCCCCGACGAACACGCCGACGTGGTCCGGGTTCGGCGGCGGCGCGCTCAGCGGGAACAGGCAGGTCGAGACCTCTCCCGTGATCGTCAGCAGCGACGTCACGAGCTCGTCCTTCGTCGCCGCGAGGTAGAACCTGGGCGCGAGCGGATCCGGGTCCTGGCGCGGCTCGAGCCCCGCGACGGCGAGGCCGTCGAGCGCCTTGACCTTGCTCTCTTGCGACGCGATCCCGACCACGAACGTATGGAATCCGGCGGCGGCCGCGTCCGTCACCGCCTGCACGGCGAACTCGTCCGAGTCGCTCTTGGGGCACGACGGGTCTCCGTCCGTCGCGAGCAGGATGTACTTCGGGTCGTCGTTGTGGATCGCCTGCAGGTACTCGACCGCCTTGTTGATGGCGTCGCCTGTCGGCGTGCCGTCGCCCTCGGGGGTCGTGCTCGAGATTGCCTGATTCACCGTGGGCGCGTTGTTGCTCGCGATCGGGATCAGGAGTTCGCCCGGGAAGCTCTCCTCGGTGCAGGTGCCTGTCCTGTCGCCCTGTGGGAACACCTTCAGGCCCCAGGAGGCCGCCTCGTTCGTCGCCGCGATCACCTCCTGCAAGGCGGGCACGACGATGTCCCATTTCGACGGTGTGCCCTCGTCCCCGCTCGGATCGTCCTGCATCGACGCCGAGCGATCGAGGACGAGCAGGATGCTGGCCGGCTTGCGTTCGACGTCGAAGTTCTGACGCCCGCAGTCCGCCTGCTCTCCGCCGGTCGTGGCGCCAGGGGTAAAGTCGCCTCCGGGCTCGCCCCCCGCCGCGCCGCCGAAGTCGTCGACTCCGGGGCCGGCGCCGGTGCCCGGATCGCCGCTGCTGCCATCGCTGCTTCTGTCGCTGTCGCTGCTCGCCGTACAGCCCGACAGCGCTGCCAGTACAACGACGGAACAAACCAAGGATGCTCTCCGCATGCTGCCTCTCGTAAGTGGACTCCGGGCGACGCCCTCACTGTCGCTCTGCCGGCGCCTGCGCCCCGGGCAGGGGCCAGCAGGCGCGCCAGCGAGTGTCCTGCGCCACCGGAGCCTTTTGCTGGATTCCCACGATGCGCACGGCGGCCTCAGGGCGCCCGTGCGCTGCTCGCGGGGAGTTCACGGCAAGGAGCGTGCCCTGGCTCGCGGCGGGGGCCCGAGGGCGCCCTCGTGGCGTGCTGACTTGTATATTCCGCGCAAAGCCCCCTGGCGCCCCACCTCTCGTGGCGGGCGCCCTGCGCCGTCGCCCGAGGCTGTCCACCGCGGGTTGACGCGGTGGACGCTCGCTGGTGCCTCCGCGGCCGGGCGTTCTCACGGTTCATGAACGGGGCCGACGGCCTGATCGACATCGTCCGGCGATGTTCGGCTCTGCCGGCCTGATCGATCGGCGCCAGAGGCGGATGGACGACCTGGAGGCGCGGGCCGAGCAGGCCCAGCTCACCCCTTCCAGCCGGGCGGCGGCTTGGCGAAGCCCGTCTCGGCGGGGAACGGGCTGGCGGTCTCGCGCTGGGAGAGCCCGTCGACGTCGATCCCGAGCGCCCGCAGCCCCTCGCGCTGCTCGTAGCGGATCACCAGCACGGCCGCGGGCTTCGGCGTCGCCCTTTCGAACTGCCTCGAGGTGATGCGCGACTCGCGCCGCTCGCCGAACGTCGTGCCGAGCCCCTTCGGCGCCGCGGGGGCCGGCACGAAGCCGGGGGCGGGCGCGGCCCGGGCGCGCGCTTCCGGGCCGGCGCGGTTCTCGATACCGCCTGGGGCCGCCACGCGCTATCACGGCACCCGCGGGAGGCGCGGGCGGCGCTCGTTCCTCCCGGGTTGCCCGAATGATCGCTGTGGTCGCAGAGAAGCCCGCCGTCGCCCGCGACATCGCCGCGGTGCTCGGGGCCTCGCGGCGCGGCGAGGGCTTCCTCGAGGGGGGCGGCTACGTCGTCACGTGGGCGGTGGGGCACCTCGTCGCCATCGCCGAGCCGCACCAGATCGACCCTGCCTGGAAGCGCTGGCGCCTCGATCTCCTCCCGATGCTGCCGGCGCGCTTTCCGCTCGTCGTCCTCCCCGGGACGCGGGCGCAGTTCGAGATCGTCCGGAAGATCCTTGACCGGCGCGACGTCCAGCGCGTCGTCTGCGCGACCGACGCGGGCCGCGAGGGCGAGCTCATCTTCCGCTACATCTACGAGGCGGCCGGCTGCACGAAGCCGGTCGACAGGCTCTGGATATCGAGCCTCACCCCCGACGCCATCCGCGACGGGCTCCGCCGGCTGCGCGACGCGCGCAGCTACGACGGCCTCGCCGACGCGGCGCGCGGCCGCAGCCGGGCGGACTGGCTCGTCGGCATGAACCTCTCGCGCGCCTACAGCCTCGCCTTCGACCAGGACCTCTCGGTGGGCCGCGTGCAGACGCCGACGCTGTCCGTTGTCGTCGAGCGCGAGCTCGCCATCCGGCGGTTCGTCCCCGAGCCGTACCTCGAGGTCGTCGCGACCTTCTCCCCGTACAGGGACGACGGCGCGGGCGCCGCCGGGTCGTCGTACAAGGGCACGTATTTCCGCGACAAGGATCCCCCCGGCGAGCAGCCCGGCGCCGCGGGCGGCGGCGAGCCGCGCGAGGCGCGCGAGACAGCGCCGCTGCGGAGGCGCCTGCCGCCGGACGGCGAGGAGGCGGCGCGCATCGTCGAGCGGGCCCGGCGCGGCGAGGCGCGCATCGAGGCGATCCGGTCCGAGTCCCGCCGCCTCCCGCCGCCGCTGCTCTACGACCTGACCGAGCTCCAGCGGCACGCGAACCGCATTTACGGCTTCTCCGCGCAGAGGACGCTCGAGGTCGCCCAGGCGCTCTACGAGCGCAGGAAGCTCATCAGCTATCCGCGCACCGACAGCCGTCACCTCTCGACCGAGATCGCCGCGACGCTCGGCGCGGTGGTGCAGGCGATCGAGGGCTCTTACAGCGGCATGCTCGCCCCGGGCACGGGGACCCGGCCGCTCGGAAGGCGCTTCGTCGACGACGCCAGGGTCGGCGATCACCACGCCATCATCCCCACGGGGGCGCGGTCGTCGCGCGCGGATCTGTCGACCGATGAGCAGAAGATCTTCGATCTCATCTGCCGGCGCCTGCTCTCGGCGTGGCACGAGGATCACGTCACGTCGATCACGACGGTCATCACGGCGATCACGACGCGCGGCCGCGGCGAGGGCGCCGGCGCGCCGATCGTGGACCGCTATCACAGCGCGGGCAGCGTCGTGGAGAAGGCCGGGTGGAAGGTGCTCGACATCGGCTACGGCAAGCCGCCGGCCAAGCCGCGCAAGAAGGGGGATGCCAGGGAGGACGGGGAGGGGCGCGACGGCGACGAGGGGGAGGGCGAGCGCGAGCGGGAGACCGCAGATCAGCAGCTCCCGGCGGGCCTCGTGAAGGGGCAGGTGCAGCTCGTGCTCGACGCGCAGGCGCTGGCGAAGAAGACGCGCCCGCCGCCGCGCTTCACCGAGGCGACGCTGCTCACCGCCATGGAGACGGCGGGCAGCAGCCTCGACGAGAAGGAGCTCTCCGAGGCGATGAAGGACTCGGGCCTCGGCACCCCGGCCACGCGGGCCGCGATCATCGAGACGCTCCTGCGGCGCGAGTACCTCGTGCGCAAGGGCAAGCTGCTGCACGCGACCGACAAGGGCGTCGGGCTGATCGAGGTCGTCCACGCGGACGTGAAGAGCCCCGCGATGACGGGCGCCTGGGAGGCGAAGCTCGCCCGCATGGCCCGGGGCGCCGGCGATCTGCCCTCCTTCATGGCAGGCATCGAGTCGTACGTGCGCCACGTGGTGGAGGAGGTGAGCGCCGGGCGTCGCCCGGCAGCGGGCGCCTCGCCCTGGCCGGGCGCAGAAGCGTCTCCCTCGCGGGAAGGCGGCGAGGTGAGGCGTCCCGGAGACAGGCGTAGATCCGCGGCCGTCGCGCCGGCTGCGCCGGAGGAGCGCGAGGCGCCGCGCGCGACGGCGCGTCGCGGGCCGGGCAGCAG
>NZ_JEMA01000724.1 GCF_001589285.1 Sorangium cellulosum
AGGGGCGCCGCGCCGCCGCCGGCCCCGGTGGCCAGCGCGAGCGCCGCCGCCCCTGAGGCGAGCGCGACGCCGCCGGATCCGTCGCCGCTCGAGGGCCTCACCGGCCTGTGGGTCGGCAACGGGCGCGAGCTCGAGGCCGTCCTCGCCGGCGAGGCGCTCGAGTTCCGGGTCCGCCACCCCGNGAGGCGCTCGAGTTCCGGGTCCGCCACCCCGAGCAGTTCGCGCCGCAGGACTACGTGGAGGGCGAGGCCCGCTTCTCGCTGCGCGAGATCCCCGGGGAGACCGGGGTGTTCGCCGTGGAGGACCGGCTCCGGTTCATCGCGCCCGAGGCGCGCCAGTTCGATCCGGCGCGCTCGCGCGGCACCTGCCAGGACGTCCGCAGCGCCGTGGAGGGCCGCCCCCTGCGCGCGAGCTTCGACGGGACGCGCCTGAGCGTCGAGTTCGCGAAGATCGAGCCGTCCGCGAGCAACTTCGTGATCGAGCGCAGCAAGGTCGTGAGCTGCGTCGGCCTCAGCGCCCTCCCCGCCACGCGCGTCGTGAGCACGCTGTCGAGGATGTGACGCGACACGCCGCTCCGGAGCGGCGGCCCCTCCGGCGCGCGCGTCCCGCGCCGGGCGCTCCGCTCAGAGGCCGCCGACCGCCGGCACCGGCTGGGGCTTCCCGGCGTGGATGATCGCGCACCGGACGGTTGTCGACGCCGTCGGCGCGCTCGCCCTCCCGCCGCCGAGGACGAGCGTGGCGAAGATGTTGCGCGCGGCCGTGTCGACCTCCGCGGCGCCGCGCGGCGGGACAGGGTTCCCGCTGGCGTCGAACACCGTCACCGCCTGCACGACGCCGCGGGCGATCTCGCCCTCCGGGAAGGACATCATCACCGCGATGCGGACGTAGGCCGACGCCCCCTCGACCACCCCGAAGCTGTGCGGCTTCTTGGCGAAGGCGCCGCAGAAGCCGCTCGTGCCCATGCCGCCGTTCGGGCCGTAGTTCGCCGACGCCCACTGCCCGACGTTGACAGTGAGCCCGCTATCGCCCGACCCCTGCGCGTACTGGACGCACTGGGCGAGCGCGGGATCCCACATCGATCCCGTCGGGCACTGCCCCACCTTGGCGCAGGCCTGACCGGTCCACACCTCGTCGCGCGCGCACGTCTGCGAGAGCGGGACGCACGCGGCGGTCGGCCCGTCGACGACGAGCTCCTGGCCGGGCGGGCACCCGAGCTTCTGCCCGGCGCCGACGGCGACCCCGATGTTGCTCGCCACCTGCTCGCGCGACACGCAGTAGCCCGTGCTCTGGTCGATCTCGTCGCCCGGCCTGCAGCGGTCGGGGGCGCACCCGCCGGCTTCGTAGTGGCGACCCACGCCGCAGTAGGCGTTCGCCGCCTGGGGCGTGAGGCACTGGCCCGCGACCGCGAGGTAGCCCTTCAGGCAGCGGCAGCGGTTCTGGGTGGTGTCGAAGCCGGCGCCGTCGCTGCACGACGAGATCGAGCAGCGGCAGCTACTGCCCTGGCAGATCTTGAGGAAGCAGGAGTTCTCCGGGCACCCGACGAGGACCGCGGGCGCGAGCGCGAGGAGCGCGAGCGATATCGCGGTGGGGGCGACGCCAAACGAGCCGGGCCGCATGGGGCGACCCTACTCCATCCGGTCGGGCCGGGGAACTTCGCGGCGCGCCGCGCGGCCGTGCACGCACACGCGGCGCGCGCGGCGCGACTGCGGCGGCGGGCGTGCGGCCGGCGTACCACCGGACGGGGTGCTGTGGTACGGGGTGTCGCCGCCCGCGCGGAGATCCCGCCGCGCCGGCCCACGTGAAGCCATGCTGCCCATCTACATCGAAGGTTCGCCCGAGTTCGAGTCCACCCTGTCTGCCCTCCGCGCCCGCGGCACGGGCGATCTCGCGAACGTCACGCCCGCGGTGACCGAGATCATCGACAACGTGCGGCGCGGGGGCACGGCCGCCGTGCTCCGCTACATCGAGAAGTTCGAGCGGCGGACGCCGAAGGCGCTCGTCCGCCACGCGGGCCCGGAAGCGGAGGGCGGCTTCGGCGGGGCCGAGGCGCTCGCCCGGCTCCCGCCCGACGTCCGCGCCGCCCTCGAGACAGCGGCCGCGAGGATCGCCCGGTACCATGAGCGGCAGCGCGACGCGGGCGACCTCGGGCCGGCGGACGCAGCGCAGGGCGGGCCCGCGCTGCAGGCCGGCTTCAGCTACGAGGAGGAGGGCGTCCTCCTCGGCATGCGCGTGCGCCCCCTGCGTCGCGTCGGCGTCTACGCGCCGGGCGGCAAGGCCCGCTACCCCTCGAGCGTGCTGATGTCGGCGATCCCCGCGCGCATCGCCGGCGTGCGCGAGATCGTCCTCGCGAGCCCGTCGGCGGACGACGCCACGCTGGCCGCGGCGCACCTCTCTGGCGTGACGGCCCTGCTCGACTCGGGCGGCGCGCAGGCGATCGCGGCCATGGCCTACGGCCTGCCGGAGCTCGCGGCGGTCGACAAGATCGTCGGGCCCGGCAACGCGTATGTCGCCTGCGCGAAGCGGCTCGTCTTCGGTGACGTGTCGATCGACGGCATCACCGGGCCGAGCGAGATCCTGGCGCTCGCCGACGACTCCGCGGATCCGCGGCTCGTCGCTGCCGACCTGCTCTCGCAAGCCGAGCACGACGAGGCGTCCTACGCGCTGCTCGCGACGACCTCGGCCAAGCTGGCCGAGGCGGTCGCGCGCGAGCTCGACGCCGCGCTCCCCGAGCTCACGCGGCGCGCGATCGTGGAGCAGTCGCTCTCCCTGCACGCCGCGGCGCTGGTGGTCGGCTCGCGCGCTCGCCTCGCCGAGATCGCCGATCAGCTCGGGGTCGAGCACGTGGCGTTCCACGTGGCCGACGCCGAGGGGCTGTTCTCGGAGATCGGCACGCTCGGCGCCGCGCTGCTCGGCAGCCTCACCCCGGTCGCCGCGGGCGACTACCTGGCGGGCCCCTCGCACGTGCTCCCGACCGGCAACTCGGCCCGCTTCGGATCGCCGCTCGGCGTGTACGACTTCGTGACCCGCACGAGCCTCATCCGTTACTCCGGCGCGGCGCTGCGCGCGCAGGGCCCGCTCATCGAGAAGCTGGCGCTGGCCGAGGGCCTCCAGGCGCACGCCCGCGCCGTGACGCTCCGCCTCGCGAGCGCGGCGCTCGACCCGGCGAAGCGCGACCCCTCGAAGGCCTGACGGCCGCTGGCCGCCGACGACCCTGGCCGCCCCGTCGATCGCGCCGCGCCCTCCGGAGCGCGGCGATCGACGGGGTGACGGCCGACGGCTCGGACGCGCGCCCTGCTCTCCCTGCGCGCCCTCCATTCATCGCGGCGACGAGCGCGCGAGCGCCTGCACGCTGAGGTGGAGGTGCGCCGTTCGCGCCGGCCACGCCGCCGGCCTCACGAGGCGCCGCGCGGACCCACGACGCCCGCGCGGCCTCTCGGCGCCCTGCGCTCAGCTCGGCTTCACTCGACGCGCAGGTAGCCTGCGTTGATCAGCTTCAGCACGGACTGCGCGGTCTCCAGATCCGTCGCGGGGCTCTTGTTGAGGACCATCGCGAGGTGCCCGTGGTTGAAGACGACCTGGAGGACGTCCAGATCGACGGGCGAGAGATCGCGGAGCAGCGGCTTGAGCGGCTGGGGGATGACCAGGCGCGCCGACAGGTCCGGGAGCTGGTGCCGGATGT
Organism: Sorangium cellulosum; assembly: GCF_001589285.1. Taxonomy (GTDB): domain Bacteria; phylum Myxococcota_A; class Polyangia; order Polyangiales; family Polyangiaceae; genus Sorangium; species Sorangium cellulosum_G. The sequence goes on from NZ_JEMA01000724.1 coordinate 3,680, forward strand.
TGTTCAGCTCGTCGATCTGCCGGAGCCCCTCCATGAGGAGCTCCTGCACCGTCGCGCTGATCTCGCCGGTCATGACCCGTTCCTCGGCCGGCTCCAGGTCGAACGTCCCGCCGGCCCACGTGAGGATCCGGTAGACGCTCTTGAGCGGCGGGACGTCGGTCAGATCGTTGATCGTCGCAAAGGTCACGATGCCCTTGCGCAGGTAGATCTTGCCGACGTCGTCGTCGGAACGGACGACGAGGACTCCGCTCTTCTTCGATGTGCCGAAGAGCTGAAGCAGATCGGGGAGCGGGATCTCGTCGATCGACCCGGACATCGACCGGGTCTGACCGCTCCTGAGCGAGGGCTCGTCCATGCGGCGGCGCGCCGGGGGCGCGCCGGGATCGGTGGAGACGACCTTGAGGATGCTGGTGCCGATGAGCACCCGATCGCCCTCCTTCAGGGTCGTCTTCTTGATCTTCTCGCCGTTGACGAACGTGCCGTTCGTCGAGCCGAGGTCCTCGATCACGATCTGCTGATCGGTACAGGCAATCCGGGCATGGCGCCGGGAGACCATGTCCTCGACGAGGACCATGTCGAGGTCGCTGGAGCGACCCACGACGATCTCCTGCTGCTCCCCGAGGGGAAATTCGCCGCCTTGATACTTCCCGGAGATGAAGCGCAACGCCAGTTGCCGCGTTGCCGACACCTTGGGAGCGTGGTTATCCATCGCAGGGAGTAAAAACCTTCGAGCGCTACGCGAGCGCCAGCAGGGGGCAAAGTCTAGTTTCACCGAGCAAAGGTGGTCAAGAGATCCGGTCTGTTCTTTCAAATGAGTTCGGCCGACCGGGTTAACGCAACGCGCCGACCGCCCTCCTCCAGTCCAGCCCAGAGCCCACCGCCGCCCGCCCTCGGGCTGGCCAGATGCACCCAATCCGCGGGGAAACCGGCGGTTAGCAGCGGCTGAGCCCGCTGGCTCCCACGTCCCGGGCCCTCCGCGGCGGGCGCCCTCCGCCACCGAGATCGCGGCCGCTCGGTTCATGGCCCTTGCTTTCGGCCCCGGCATGTTGAACGGCCTCGGCGTGAACTCCGAAGCGACGCAACGCACCCTCGCCGCAGGCGATCCGCTGGGCACGCACCGCGTGCTCGATCCCCCCGGGGCCCTCCCGCAGCCGGCAGAGCGGCTGGACGCCGACGCCTCGCGCCACTTCGAGACCGAGATCGTCGTCGACGTGGAGACGCTGAACATCGACGCCGCGAGCTTCCGCCAGATGGAGGAGGCCTCCGGCGGCGATCCGGACGGCGTGACGCGCCTCGTCCTCGAGACGGTGGCGCGCCGGGGCAAGCAACACAACCCGGTCACCGGCTCGGGCGGCATGCTGCTCGGCGTCGTGCGCCGCGTCGGATCGCTCGCGGAGCACCGCGGCGTCGCCGTCGGCGACCGCATCGCGACGCTCGCGTCGCTCTCGCTCACGCCGCTCTCGCTCCGCCGCATCGTCGCCGTGCGCCCCGCGTCCGCGCAGCTCGACGTCGAGGGCACCGCGATCGTCTTCGCGTCGGCGCCGATCGCGCGGATGCCGAGCGACATGCCCGAGCGGCTCGCCCTCGCGCTGCTCGACGTCGCCGGCGCGGCCCCCCAGGTGGCGCGCCTCGCCGGCCCGCGCGACAGCATCGTGGTGCTCGGCGCGGGAGGGAAGTCCGGCCTCCTGTGCGCGGCCGAGGCGCGGCGCTGCGTCGGCCGGTCCGGCCGCGTGATCGGCGTCGAGGCGTCGCCGGAGTTCGCCGCCGACCTGCGCGCGCTCGCGATCTGCGACCACGTCGCCGTCGTCGACGCGCGCGACCCCATCGCGGTGCGCGACGCCGTGCTGCCGTTCACGGGCGACGCGGGCGCCGACCTCACGCTGTCGTGCGTGAACGTCGCCGGGGTGGAGCTCAGCGCGATCGTCGTGACGCGCGATCGCGGCAAGACGTACTTCTTCGCGATGAGCACGAGCTTCACCGCCGCCGCGCTCGGGGCCGAGGGCATCGGCAAGGACGTCGACCTCTACATCGGCAACGGATACGCGCACGGCCACGCCGAGCACACGCTGGCGCTCGTGCGCGAGCACCCCGCGCTCGAGCGCCTCATGGCGTCACGCTACGGATGAGCACGCCGCGCGGCGCTGGCAGGCCGCGCGCCGCGGCGCCGCGGCTCCGGCCGGGGCGCGCTCGCCGGCGTCACCCGGCCCGCTCCTGAGGAGCCGACTCCGCCGCGGGCGCCGCCCCGGCCGCGGGCGCGGCGGCGCCCAGCTTGTCGACCGCGGCGGGGAGGATCACGGCGAAGGTGCTCCCCTTCCCTTCGTAGGAGCGCACCTCGATCCGGCCGCCCGCGCTCTGCGCGATGCGCTGGCTGATCGACAGCCCGAGCCCCGTCCCCTTGTCCTTCGTGGTGAAGAACGGCAGGAAGATGTTCGCGAGCACCTTCTGGGAGATGCCCGGCCCGTTGTCGGTGACGTTGAGCTCGACGAACGGCTCGTCCGAGCCGGAGCCGGGCCGCGTGCCTCGACCGAACCGGACCCGCGTGGAGATCACCACCTTGCCCCGGCCCTTCATCGCCTGGACCGCGTTGCGGAACAGGTTCATCAGCACCTGCCGGAGCTGCTCGGGATCGATGGCGACCCGGGGGAGATCGGGATCCAGCGTGACCTCGACCTCGAGGTGGTCGTTGCGGCGCTCGATCGAGAGCACCTGCAGCGTGCGGCGCACGACCGCGTTCACGTCGGTCGGCACGACCGAGCCCTGGGCCGGCCGCGCGAGGTCGAGCACCGAGCCCACGACCCGGTCGAGCCGGTCGACCTCCTCGAGGATGATCCCGATGAACTCGCGCGAGGACGGATCGATCTCCGCCTCCGGCACGGGATCGGCGAGGAGCTGCGCCGCGCCCTTGATCGCGCCGAGCGGGTTCCTGATCTCGTGCGCGAGCCCGGCCGCCATCTGGCCGAGGAGCGCGAGCCTGTCACGCTCCTTCATCTGCGCGTAGAGGCGCGAGTTCTCGAGGACGACGCCGATCTGGGCGGCGAGCGTCTCGAGCAGCGTCAGCTCCTCGGGCGAGAACGCGTCGCGCACGCGCGAGTCCGCCACGACGAGGAGCCCGATGGGCTCGCCCTGCTCGTCGCGCGCGCAGAGCACGACGCCCGAGCAGAGGCTGCCGAGCACCTCGGCCGCCGCGAGCACCGCGTCCTCCGGGACCTGCGGCCGCACCTCCGTCCGCCGCGCGAAGTTGCCGTCAACCTCGGCGTCGCTGTGGCTGCGGCGCGCGCGCCGCTCGCGGGCCTCGCGCTCGAGCTCCTCCATCGCGAGCGGCCCGCGCTCGAGGCGATCGAGCATCGCCCTCGCGGTCGCCACCTCGATCCGCTCGGGGACCCGCGGCCCGAGCGAGGCGAGCCGGTCGAAGCCGGTCCCGTCCTGATCGCGCAGGTAGAGCGCCGCCCCGGTGACCCGGCGCGACTGCTCGAGCGCGCTCATCACGATCGATCCCATCTCCTCGACCTCGAGCGTGTGCACGAGGCGCCGCCGCGCCTCCGCGAGCGAGCGATCGAGATCGAACCGCTCCCGCAAGAAGAGGCGCTGGATCTGCTCCTCGACGCGCTCGCGCAGCGGATCGAACAGCACCAGGATCACGATCGCGGCGAGCACGGCGTTCAGGTACATCGTGTTGAAGCCGCCGATGAACGTGAGCAGCAGATAGAAGATCAGCGCGATCAAGAACGCGACCGCCGTGGCGACGAGCAGGCGCGCGAGCATCTCGTAGGCGTCGAGGAGCCGCTCGTGCCGGAGCGCCTGGGCGAGGACGAACAGGAAGACGATCGAGAGCGCCGCGCCGACCGGCGGCGGCTCCGCGCCGAGGAACCAGGCGAAGTCGGCGACGCTGGCGAGCCCCGCGAGCGCGCCGATCACAACGAGGAACCGCACGCGCCGCTGCGTCGCGCGCGAGGAGCTCCGCTTGCCGCGCTCGCCGAGCGTGTACAGCCCCGCGGTGAGCAGCGCGAAGACGTAGGTGAAGATGCAGCCGCGCGTGAGCCAGTCGAGCCACGAGCCAGGCTCCCGGCTCACCAGCACGAGGACGAACAGCGGGATGACGAGCACCCCCGCGAACCGGAGCAGCCGCGAGCGCCGGTCCCCGTCGTGGGGGATCATCGCCTCGAAGAGCTGCAGCGCGAACTGCGGGAGCAGCACGGCGAGGATCGCCGTGAAGCGCTCCCAGATCGAGGCCTGGAAGAAGCCGAAGAGCGACTGGGACAGGTACCAGAGCCCGACGTCGGCGGCGAACGCGGCGAAGAACAGGTGGACGCGCCGGACGCGGCCCCGGAGCAGCGTCGAGGCCGCGATCGCGAGGGCCAGGGCCCCGCAGACCAGGGTCGTCCGTGTGCGGAGATCGAACCCGAGCGGCGCCACGCGCGAAGGCTACCGCAGGGCGCCGGGCGGCAGCCGCAAAACGCCCCAGGGCGACCGGCCGCGCGGCGCAGGGGCGCGGCCGC
>NZ_JEMA01000725.1 GCF_001589285.1 Sorangium cellulosum
GTCGCGCTGCTGGTAGGTCGCGATCGCCGCGAAGAGATCGTCCTCGGTGAAGTCCGGCCACAGCCGCTCGGTGAACGACAGCTCGGCGTACGCGGCGCCGTAGAGCAGGAAGTTCGAGAGCCGCTGCTCGCCGCCGGTGCGGATGATGAGATCCGGCTCGCCCACGCTCAGGCTCGGCAGCCGCGCGGCGAGCAGCGCGCCGTCGATCGCCTCCGGGTCGAGCCGGCCGGCGACCGCCTCCATCGCGAGCTCGCGCGCCGCGGCGGCGATCTCCTCGCGCGCCCCGTAGGACAGCGCCAGCGCCAGCGTCATCCTCATGTTGGCGGACGACGCCTTGCGGAGCGGGTCGAGCACCTCGCGCACGAACTCGGGGAGCCGGCTGATGTCGCCGATCGCGACCAGGCGGATGTCGTTCTCGAGGATCTCGCCGCGCTCGCTCATCAGGAACTCCCGCAGGAGCCCCATGAGCGCGTCGACCTCGTTGCGGGGCCGCGCCCAGTTCTGCTCGCTGAAGGCGTACAGGGTCAGCGCCTCGACGCCGAGCCTCCGGCAGACGCGCACGATCCGCCGCACGGCGGCGCTGCCGGCCTTGTGGCCGGCCTCGCGCGGCTCGCCGCGCAGCTCGGCCCAGCGGCCGTTGCCATCCATGATGATTCCGACGTGGCGCGGGAGATTTCTGGCTTCTACGAGGTTCATCGGCGGGGGGAGTTTCCCTTGTTGACTACCGACTGTCGACTGTTGAGTCTTCACGCCCATGAGCACTGGGGTTGGTCTCACGGTCACGCTGCGCGTCAGGATGGGCGCGCACGACGCACATTACGCGGGGGAGCTGTGTGACGGCGCGCGTATTCTCGCGCTCTTCGGGGACGTCGCCACCGAGCTCCTCATCCGTCTGGACGGCGACGAGGGTCTCTTCCGCGCGTACGAGGCGGTCGAGTTCCTCGCCCCGGTCCGAGCAGGCGACTTCATCGAGGCGACCGGGGTGGTCACCAAGGTCGGCGCCACGTCGCGCGCGATGGCCTTCGAGGCGCGCAAGGTCGTCGCCAGCGTCCGCGAGCCCGGGGTGGCGCCGTCGGCGGCGGACGCGCTGGCCGAGCCGCTCATCGTCTGCCGGGCGCTCGGGACCTGTGTCGTCCCGAAGGAGCTCCAGCGTCGGCCGCGCCTCGTCCTGCCGGCGCTGTCGGCGCCGCCCCCGGACCACGCGCAGCTCCCGGAGCCGCGGCCGATCATCACGCCGCCGCCCCGGATCATCGTCACGCCGCCGAACAGCGCCCTCATCTTGACAGCGGCGATCGTGGGCGCCGAGACGACCCGCGCCCAGACGCCGCACCTGCCCGTCACGGCGCGCGAGCTCGCGGACGAGGCGGCGCGCTGCCGCGACGCGGGCGCGGCGGTGGTCCACCTGCACGTCCGGAACCCGGACGGGTCGCCGACCCAGTCGCGCGCGCTGTTCGCCGAGGCGATCGCGGCCATCCAGGAGACGACGGACGTCATCGTCCAGACCTCGACGGGCGGCGCCGTCGGGATGAGCGTCGAGGAGCGCGCTCAGCCGCTGCTCTGCAAGCCCGAGATGGCGACCCTGAACTGCGGCACGATCAACTTCGGCGACGCGATCTTCGACAACACCCGGCCGCTCATCCGGGATATGGCGGCGCGCATCCGCGCGGCGGGGAGCGTCCCTGAGCTCGAGTGCTATGAGGTCGGCCATATCCACGAGGCGCTCAGCCTGTTCGCCGGGGGGCTCCTCGAGGAGCCGCTCCACTTCCAGTTCGTGCTGGGGGTGCCCGGCGGCATCGCGGCGCGAGAGGACGTGCTCCGTTTCATGATCAGCCAGATCCCGCGAGGCGCCACCTGGGGCGTGGCCGCCGTCGGCCGCCACCAGCGCCCGATGACCGAGCTCGCCATGCAGCTCGGCGGGCACGCCCGGGTGGGGCTGGAGGACAACATCTACCTGGACAAGGGCGTGCTCGCCGAGGGGAGCGCGCCGCTTGTCGCGCGCGCCGCCGCGTTCGCGCGGAGCATCGGCCGCGAGGTTGTCGATCCGGATCGCGCGCGCCAGCTCCTCGGGATCCGCCCGCGCGGCGCGGCGGCCCAGCCCGGCGCTGTCGGAGGAGGGAGCGCGCTCGCGCAGGGATGACCGACCGATCGCTCTCCAGATGGGCCGATCACCTGCGCGGCCGGCTCCCGCTCGCGCTCGGCGTCGCCCTGGTCGGGGCCGCCGTGCGGCTCTCCGCGCCGTCGCCGCCCCCCCGCACCGCCGACGCGATCGCCGGGATGCTCGGGGAGGCGATCGGCGGCACGGTCAGCCCGGACGACTTCGTCTGGGAGGAGCGCGGCGGGTTCTTCTCCGACGCGCTGCTGGGCCGCCGGGTGCTGTTCCTGGGCGTCGCGCGCCCGCCGGACGCGGAGGGTGCGCCGGAAGGCGCAGCGCGAGCGGCGGATGCCGAGCGCCCGGCCGACGGCGCGGCGCGAGCGGCGGATGCCGAGCGCCCGGCCGACGGCGCGGCGCAGGCNGCCGAGCGCCCGGCCGACGGCGCGGCGCGAGCGGCGGATGCCGAGCG
>NZ_JEMA01000726.1 GCF_001589285.1 Sorangium cellulosum
GGAGGACGCCGGCCGGGCGGGCAAGCCGCCGGCGCTGTTCTGGCTGACCGCGCCGCCCGGCGTGGAGGAGCAGATCCTCTGCGGGATCGAGGACGCTGTGGGGCCCGACGTGCCGGTGTTCGGCGGCTCCTCCGCGGCGAACTCGCTCGACGGCGCGCTGTCGCAGCTCGCGCGCGGGCAGGCGCACAGCGGCGCGGTGCTCCTGTCGGCGCTGTACCCTTCGGGCGAGATCGCCTGTGCGTTCAGCTCCGGATACACCCCGACCGAGCACCGGGGCTGGGTCACCCGCTCGGAGGGGCGGCGGGTGCCCGAGATCGACGGGCTCCCGGCCGCGGAGGTCTACGACCGCTGGACCGGCGGCGCGTTCTCCGCGCAGCTCGGCGGCGGCTCCATCGGGGCGGAGAGCACGCTCTGCCCCCTCGGCCGGCCCTCCGGGTGGGCGGGCAAGGTCCCGCAGTTCCTGCTCATCCATCCGAACGCGGTGGACGGGGACAACGCGCTGACCTTCGGCGTGCACATCAACGAGGGGGACGAGCTCGTGCTCATGAAGGCGACGCGGGACGACCTGCTCGAGCGCATCCAGTCCGTGGCGGGCGCCGCGCTGGCGTCCGCGCGGCCCTCGTTCCGGCCGCAGGGCGCGCTCGTGATCTTCTGCGCCGGGTGCATGCTCGCGGTGCGCGACGACATCGATCGCGTGGTCCAGGGGGTGACCGCCGCGCTCGGCCCGACGCCGTTCCTCGGCAGGTTCGCGTTCGGCGAACAGGGGTGCTTCGTGCGGGGCAAGAACCAGCACGCGAACCTGTCCATCGCCGTCGTCCTGCTCGGGCAGCAGGAGCAGTAGGCAACGGCTCGATTCGCCCGGTGCTCCAGGAGGACCCTCGATGTCTCAGGTGAAGATCTACGGAATCAAGGACAGGCTCAACCCGGTGAAGGAGACCCTGTCGAGGGTGATCCACGCGTGCGTCATGGAGGCGCTGCAGCTCCCGCAGGACAAGCGGGCGCACCGCTTCTTCCCGATGGAGCGCGAGGACATGCTGGCCCCGGGCGGGCGCACCGACGCGTACACGATCATCGAGATCTCGATGATGACCGGCCGCAGCGTCGAGACGAAGAAGAAGCTCGTGCGGCTCCTGTTCGACAGGATCCGCGACGAGGTCGGCATCGACCATCAGGACATCGAGATCTGCATCTCGGAGTCGCCGCCCCACGACTGGGGGTTTCGCGGCATGCACGGCGACGAGGTCAAGCTGAACTACAAGGTCAACCTCTAGCTCCGCGCTCCCGGGCCCGCGGTTGCCGCGGTGCGCCGCAGCGGCTCCGCGAGCGCTCCGGCCGTCATCCGGCTTCCCGACCCCCGCCCACCGGGTGTACACTCCGGGGCATGGGTCGCCGATTTCCTGACCTGCCTCCTCCCGCTTTCCGCGCCGTAGCTGGTCGCTCTTCCCGGGATGGGCTGGGCGTCGGTTCCGGCGCGATCGGCGTGGGCAGGGCCGGTGGAGCCGGCGAGGGCACCGGCAGCGGCGGCGGAGCCGGCGCAGGGGAGGGTAGAGGCAAAACGGTTCAAGGATGTCAAGGCCGAATGGTCACGTAGGCCACGGGTGATCGGAGCTCCCTGGCGCGCTCCGCCCACCTGCCCGGATGAGCGACGAACGATCGGACTCCGGTCCACGCAGGGAGAGGGCGGTCTTCACGCCACATCTGCCAGGCCAGCATCACGAGATCGAGAATCACGATCACGCGATGATGCGGCGCAGGCGGTGTGCCGGCCGTGGCGCCGAGCGGCGCAGACCACCTAGAAACGACGCTTCGGGCGGCTGCAAGCATCGCGCAGCGCGCCGCGGGCTCCTCATGCTTCGTCGAGGAAGCCTGCCGTGGTGTCTCCTCGTTGTCGCAATGGAGTTGCACGGCTTACAACCTGTGCTGGAATGGTTGAATGTGTGATCAGAGCGGCTCTTCGCGGGAATATTGCACCGCTCAGAACTCGCCGACCGCGTTCGTTCTGACGGGCTCGAGCGTCGACATCCCTGGAAGAATTTTTTAGCTGCAGTCGACGGCGAAGGCCCGCGGCTTCGTCGACCACCACGAACCGGATCTCCGCAGGCGCACGTCTTAGAAGGACTTGGACAATCGCATAAGAGCGGCCGGCCTCAGAGCCGGACGTCGCGGCCAGCGCGCAGCGCAGGCGAGCCGACGACGCCGGTTGGCCGCAACCACGAGGAAAACACCGTCATGAGCTACGCACGCATTACCATCAGGAAGGGTCGGATCGGACCCTCGCTACTCTGCTTGTTGCTTCCCCTGTCGCTCGCCACGTTGACCGCCTGCGGGTCGGACGGCGTGAATGGCGCGCCGGGGGAGCCGGGCGAGCAGGGGCCGCCGGGACCGAAGGGCGAGCCGGGGGAGCCGGGGTCGCCGGGAGCGGACGGCGAGCCGGGCGCTCCGGCCGCGGAGGCCACAGGCCCCCAGCCCAAGTACGTTTCGACCGAGGGTGGGGCGGGGCGTTTTCCCCTGGCCGTGGGCGGCAAGGCTGCTCCGCTGGTCGTCAGCTCCGACGATCACGACGGCGTGGTCCGCGTCGTGAGCGATCTCGCGGCGGACATCGAGCGGGTGACCGAGATCAAGCCCGAGATCTTCCAGGACGAGGTCCCGGAGGCGGCGACCGAGGTGGTCCTGATCGGAACGCTGGGCAAGAGCCCGCTCATCGATCGGCTCGAGGCGGACGGGAAGCTCGACGTCTCGGGGGTCACCGGCAAGTGGGAGACCTTCGTCACGCAGATCGTCGATGCACCGATGGAGGGCGTGGAGCGCGCGCTCGTGATCGCGGGCAGCGACCAGCGCGGCGCCATCTTCGGCGCGTACGATCTCTCCTCGCAGATCGGCGTGTCGCCCGTCTACTGGTGGGACGACGTCCCGCCCCAGAAGAAGCAGGCGCTGTACGTGCTGCCCGGGCTCCATACCCAGGGTGAGCCGGCGGTGAGGTTCCGCGGCTTCTTCGTCAACGACGAGAACCCGGCGACCGGCAACTGGGCGGCCAAGATGTTCGGGCCGGGCAAGGCGCCGGGCTTCCCGGGTGGGCTCAACCACCTTTACTGGGAGAAGATCTTCGAGGCCGCCCTCCGCATGAAGGCGAACTACATCTGGCCGGCCGTGTGGGGCCGGGCGTTCGGCGAGGACGACCCCGAGAACCACAAGACCGCCACGCGCTACGGCATCGTGATGGGCACCTCCCACGAGGCCCCGATGATGCAGGGCATCGAGGAGTGGAATCGCCACGTGGTCCCGGAGGTCAAGGACGCCGCCGGCAACGTCGTCACGCCCAAGACCGATCCGTACGGCGGCACCGGTGACTGGCGCTTCTCGGTGAACGCCGACGCGCTGAAGAAGCACTGGACCAAGGGCATCCAGCGGATGGTCGACCAGAACATCGAGGGCGTCGTCACCCTCGGCATGCGCGGCCCCGGCGACGTCAGCCTGGCGCCGGAGGACGGCATCCCGCTGATGGAGAGCATCATCGCCTCGCAGCGCGAGATCCTCGCCGACGTGACGGGCCAGGACGTGAAGACCATCCCCCAGGTCTGGACGCTGTACAAGGAGATCCAGGGGTACTGGGACGCCGGCATCCGCGTGCCGGACGACGTCACCGTCGTCTGGGCCGACGACAACTGGGGCAACATGAAGCGCCTGCCGAAGCCCGGTGAGCAGCGGGAGGGCGGATACGGCCTCTACTACCACTTCGACTACGTCGGCGGCGGCCGCAACTACAAGTGGGTCGACACCAACCTCCTGCCCAACATCTGGGAGCAGCTCCACCTCGCCTACAGCTACGGCGTGGATCGGCTCTGGGTCGTCAACGTGGGCGACTTCAAGAACGAGGAGCTCCCGCTCCAGTTCTTCCTCGACTACGCCTGGAACCCGGATCGCTGGCCGGTCGAGAAGCTCGGCGAGTGGGAGCAGCAGTGGACCGAGCAGCAGTTCGGCTCGGAGCACTCGGACATCATCGCCGACATCCTGCACAGCTATTCGCTGCTGCAGTCGGATCGCAAGCCGGAGCTGACGAACCGGAAGATCACCGTCGATTACGACGTCCTGTTCAGCCAGCCCTCGACCGACGTGCCGGATCCCGACACCGCCGCCGTCACGTACGACGACAGCGCGAGCCCGTTCAGCCTCACGAACTACCGCGAGCTCGAGAGCGTCGTGGAGGAGTGGGAGGCGCTGGCCACGCAGGCGGAGTTCGTCGCCAACTTCCTGCCGCACGAGGCGAAGAACGCGTATTTCCAGCTCGTGCTCTACCAGGTGAAGGCGACCGCCAACCTGTACGCGCTGCGCCTGGCCGGGTTCAAGAACCGGCTCTACGCGCAGCAGGGGCGCGCCGCCACGAACGACATGGCCGTCCTCGCGGAGGAGCGGCTCCAGGACGATCTGGACCTCTCCTACTACTACAATCACGAGCTCGCCGACGGCAAGTGGGAGGGCTTCCAGACGCAGCCGCACATCGGCTACGGCGCGCCGGGCAACCCGTCCTGGCAGCAGCCCGAGCACCAGTACAACAACATCCAGGAGTTCATCTGGCCCGAGCTCGTGTCGATCAACGTCCCCGCGGGGGCTGAGCTCGGCGTGGCGATCGACGGCTCGAGCAACTACTGGACGGGGGCCGGGGCGGGCGACGAGAGCAGCGAGCTGCCCGTGCTGCCGGCGTTCAGCCCGTACCAGACCCAGCCCGAGCAGTACATCGAGGTGTTCAACCGCGGCAGCGAGCCGCTCGAGTACACGATCGAGGCAGATCTCCCGGTCGCGTGCCCCCAGGGCTGGGCCGCGAACACCGTGTGCCCGCCGTGGCTGACCGTCTACCCGAGCCACGGCACCGTCGACAAGGAGGTGCGCGCGACGGTGAGGGTGGACTGGACGCTCGCTCCGACGACGTACCCCGACCCGACGAACCCGTCGCAGTGGCTGCCCCTCGAGTTCCCGCTCGAGATCCCGATCACGGTCCAGGGCTCGGATGGAAGCTCCGTGGTGGTCACGGCGCGCGTCGAGGACCCGCGGAAGATCGACTGGAAGGCCAACCGCTACATCGAGGCGAACGGCTATGTGTCGATGGAGGCGGAGCACTACAGCCGCGCCGTCAGCACGGAGGACGTCTGGTGGAAGCGGCTCCCGGACATCGGCCGCACCGGCGCGGGCATGACGCCGTTCCCGGTGACGGTGGACCCGCAGGAGCCCGGCGGCGCCTCGCCTCGCCTCGAGTACGACATGCACCTGTTCAGCAGCGGCGAGGTGACGGTCTGGGTGTACGTGTCGCCCAGGAACAACTTCCAGAAGTGGCCCGAGGGGCTGCAGTACGGCGTGTCGATCGACGATGGAGAGATCCAGACGGTCAACACGACCTATGCGATCGACCTCGACGGCAACGGAAACAAGATCTGGGAGCGGCACACCTCGGACAACGCCAACATCATGCGAACGAAGCACACGATCGACAAGCCGGGCGAGCACGTGCTGAAGTTCTGGATGGTCCATCCGGGCGTCATCGTGCAGAAGATCGTGGTGGACGCCGGCGGCGTGCAGGAGAGCTACCTCGGCCCGCCGGAGAGCTACTGGATGGGCAAGGGACTGGAATAGTCGAGAACCCTCCGTAGACGACCAGGGAGCCCGCCGCGCGCCTCGTGCGCGGCGGGCTCTCGTCGTTTGTGCGCCCGGCGGGCGCTGTCTCGAGGGGGCGAGTCCCGTCTCCCGGGGCGGGAGAGAGGCTGAGGCCGGCGGCTGTTTCAGCGAGGAACGGTTGATGCGGCGAGGGGCCGGAGCTACCATCGGGAACACGTCGCCTGAGGAGATCCCAACGATGAAGATGACCTTTCGCTGGTACGGCGAGAACGATCCCGTGCGGCTCGAGTACATCCGCCAGATTCCGGGCATCTACGGCGTCGTCTCGGCGATCTACGATGTGCCGGTGGGCGAGGTGTGGCCGGTCGAGAAGCTGCAGGCGCTCAGGGCGCGCATCGAGGGCGTCGGCCTCAAGTTCGAGGTCGTGGAGAGCGTGCCGGTGCACGAGGACATCAAGCTCGGCAAGCCGACCCGCGACAGGCTGATCGACAATTTCTGCCAGAACATCCGCAACTGCGCCGCCGCGGGCGTGAAGGTGATCTGCTACAACTTCATGCCGGTCTTCGACTGGACCCGCACGGAGATGGCGAAGGAGCTCGCCGACGGCTCGCTGACCCTGGCCTTCGACGCCCAGGCGGTCGCGGAGATCGACCCGGAGCAAGGCATCGCGCTGCCCGGCTGGGACACGAGCTACAGGCCGGAGCAGCTCCGCGCCATCCTCGAAGAGTACAAGAGCATCCGTGAAGAGGCGCTGTGGGAGCACCTGGAGGTCTTCCTTCAGCGCATCATCCCGGTGGCCGAGGAGGTCGGCGTCCGCATGGCCATGCACCCGGACGACCCGCCCCGGCCGATCTTCGGCCTGCCGCGCATCGTCAAGAACCGCGACGACCTGATGCGCCTGGTGAAGACCGTCGACTCCCCGGCCAACGGCATCACGCTGTGCTCCGGCTCGCTGGGCGCCGACCTCTGCAACAGCATCGTGTCGCTCGTGCGCGAGTTCGGCGGCATGGGGCGCATTCCGTTTGGCCACCTGCGCAACGTGGCGGTCCAGGAGGACGGCACCTTCTTCGAGTCGGCCCACCTGTCCTGTGAGGGCTCGCTCGACATGGCGGCGATCGTGAAGGCGTACCACGACGTCGGGTTCGACGGCTACGTGCGCCCGGACCACGGCCGCATGATCTGGGGTGAGACAGGCAAGCCGGGGTACGGGCTGTACGACCGCGCGCTGGGCCTCGTCTACCTCAATGGCCTCTGGGAGGCCACGTGCAAGCTCTCATCGAAGGCGGGTGTCGGATGATGTTGACCGGAGGGGCAGGGTCGCTGCGAGATCCTCACGCCCCCGCGGCGTCGTAGGTCGAGCGCCAGAAGTCCACGAAGACGGGCGGCGCGCTGGGCGAATCCATCAGGCGCTGGGTCATCAGCACGCCGATCACACCCGTCTCCGGATCCCAGTAGCAGGACGTGCCGTATCCGCCATCCCAGCCGAGGCCGCGCGGCTCGCCCGGCCTCGACCTCGTGACGATGGATAACGCATACCCCCAGCCGCGGCTCTCCCAGAAGCCGGGGCTGAACGGCGAGATCGCCTTCTGCGCCAGGGGGATGTGGTCGGCGGCCATGAGCTCGACAGAGCGCGCGGAGAGGAGCCGCTTGCCCCCGTGCTCGCCCCTGTTCAGCATCATCCTGGCGAACGCGAGGACGTCGTCCGCTGTCGAGACGAGGCCGCCGGCGGCGGACGGAAAGCCGGGGGCGCGGCTGAACTGGCTCTCGCGGCCGGCGGGATCGAAGACATCGAGCTGCCCTGTTCGAGGGTTGCGCACGTAGCAGACCGGCAGGCGATGGAGCTTGTCCGCGGGCACGGTGAAGCCGGTGTCCTTCATCCGGAGCGGCTCGAAGACGCGCTCGCGCAGGAAGGCCTCCAGCGGCAGGCCGGAGGCCCTGGCGATCAGCGCGCCCAGCACGGTGAGGGACGTGTCGTACATCCATGCCTCGCCCGGGTGGTGCATCAGCGGGAGCGAGCCGAGGTTCTGCAGCCAGGCGTCGGCGCTCGGCGCGTCCGGGAGCTGCGGCCCGGCCGCCACGCCCCTGTCCATCATGGCCTGGGCGATGGGATAGTCGCCCGGCGCCATGATCGCGCCGATGCCCATGCGCAGGGTGAGGAGGTCGCTGACAAGGATCGGGCGTCGCGCTGGCTCGGTGTCGTCCACGGGGCCATCCAGCGCCCGCAGGACCCTTCGATTCGCGAGCTCCGGGAGCAGCGAGTCCACCGGCTCATCGAGCCGGAGCGTCCCGTCTTCCACCAGCATCATCGCCGCTGCGCCCGCGATGGGCTTCGTGACCGAGGCGATCCGGAAGAGGGTGTCGCGCTGCACCGGCCCGGCGTCGCCGAAGGCCATCTTGCCGACGGCGTCGGCGTGCGCCTCGCCACCGCGGCTGACAAGCGTGACGACGCCGGGCAGATCGCCCCGCTCCACGTGCGCGGCCATCGCCGCGCGCATCCGCTCCAGCCCCGCCTCGGAAAACCCGCCGTCGCCCATTGCTCGCTCCTCCTCTTCGGGGCGACAGGCACCCCCCATCCCTGCGGCCACCAGCGCGGCGATCCTCGCCAGCACGCGGCGTCGATCGGCGCATCCCGATGTCGCGCGCGTGCCTCGAGCCCGCATCACCGCTTCAGATATGAATCTGGTACCAGTTGCGTTTTGCAACTGGTTGCAGGATAGGATCTCCGGTGCGAAAGTGCAACCAGTTTTCCGAGGAGCCGCTGATGAGCGCCACGTACAGGTCGGGCTGCCCGATCAACCTCTCGCTCGAGGTGTTCGGGGACCGCTGGAGCCTGATCCTCCTGCGCGACATGATGTTCGGCGGCCGCCGCCACTTCCGTGAGCTGCTCACCCTGTCGGAGGAGGGGATCTCCTCCAACATCCTCGCCGATCGCTTGAAGTCGCTCCAGGAGGCGGGGATGATCACGAAGGCCGACGACCCCACCCACAAGCAGAAGGCGGTCTACAGCCTGACGGAGAAGGCGATCGCCCTGGTCCCCATCTTCGCGCACCTGGGCGCCTGGGGTCGCCGGTACATGCCCGTGAGCGAGGAGCTCAGCATTCGCGCGCAGCTCCTGGAGGAAGGAGGTCCGGCCATGTGGGATCAGTTCATGGCCGAGCTGCGCGAGGCCCACCTCGGCGTGCCAGCGCGGCGCGAGGGGCCCACCGTCGGCGAGCGGCTGCAGGCGGCCTACGAGGCGGTCTGCGCGCGCCGCGCGGCGCGGAGGTGACGCGGCCGGAGGGAGATCTCGCCGGCCCACCAGGGGGTCGGCTGCTGCTCGGGGACGCGGACGTCGATCGAGGCGGCGCTCTTGATCGGGTCGCCGATCGCGAGCGGCGCGCGCTGGATCACCGTGTGACCGACGTTCGCGACCGAGAGCGCGCCACGCGTGAATCGTGAATGTTGATTCGTCTCAAGTCGTGTTGAGCTGTCGCTCCGAGATCAGGAGCGAGACGGCGTCGAGGATGCGCTCCAGGCCGAAGCGGAAGGCGTGCTCGGGGCTCGACACGCCCTGGTAGGCGTGACCGGCCGATTGCCCGACGCGCGTCGCGACGGGGAACCGCTTCGCGTCGATGACCTTGTCGAGCAGCGGGGCGGTCGCGACCCACCACTCCACGTCCGTCATGCCGCTCTCCTGGAGGGTGCGCTTCGCGTTCGCCAGCGCCCTCGCCGTCCCTTCGACGTGCGTGAGGAGGAGGGTGAGCACCGAATCCATCTCCACGTCAGTGAGGCTGAGGCCGTCGAGCGGCCGCAGCTCGGCCTCGTACTTGAGCGAGACGTTGGGGCCGAGCACAGGGCGCGCCGTGACGATCTCGAGCAGCCACGGGTGCGCCTTGTACAGGTCCCAGTTGCGCTGGGCGATGTACCGGAGCGACTCGCGCCACCCCCCCGGCTGCCGCGACGGCGCGTCCACGTCGTCGTAGAGGTGGCCATAGACGGTGTCGACCATGAGATCGGTCAGCTCGGCCTTGCCGGGGACATGCGTGTAGAGCGACATGGTGCCGACGTTCAGCTGGTCCGCGAGCTGACGCATGGAGACGGCATCCAGCCCTCCCGCGTCGGCGAGCTCGATGGCGGCCGACACGATGGCGCGCACCGTCAGCCCCGACCGACCGGGCTTGCCGTGAGAGCCCCAGAGCAGCGCGAGGGTCCGCGCCGGGTCGGGCGCCCGCGCCTCCACCTCGCGCTGCGCGCGCTTCCTCGCCGGCCTCGCGGGGCTGTTCTTCATCGAGCCGCTCCCGGGCCCGCGAGCTTGACAGCAGCCCTCGGTGTCGTACACCGTACTGAACGCATTACGGAACACCGCATGGTGGAAGTATGTGCGGGATCGGAGCAGCACGTCAATGCAAGACCTCCCCACGCGACGCTCACCCGAGCAGGCCGACGCGCTCTGGGTGCCGAGGCGGCTACCTGCTGCTCCAGCAGCACCTCCGCAGCACCGCGCCTGCTGCTGGAGCAGCAGGGGGAGCGTCCGGTATAGCGGATCTCCGTCTTGCACAGCGGACATAAGCCTGGTACGCGCCGTGCAGAGCGCCAAGGGAGCAACGTTCGTCGATTTGCTCTGCTGACAGGGTCCGCGGCGCCTGCCGCTGCGAGGGCCTGGTCCGCGCAGTGCAACGCGTCAGGGCGACAGCTCACCTGAAGGCCGCCATGAAAACTCCAGTGGTCGCGCTCGCCGCGATTTCACTCGTCCTTACCAGCACGACCATGACGAACGCCCGCGCGGGCGATCCTGCCGTCATGCCGCTCGGCGCTGCCGCGTGCGACGCGCCGGCGCGCCGCACGCCCCGCCAGCGCGGCGCGGACGTCGAGCCCTGGACCGCCACGCGCTGTCCGAGCGCCGCGCTCGCGGCGCTCTAGCTCGAAGGCCTCTCACGATTTCAGGACAGAGCGGTCGCGCCCTCCAGCATGGAGCGGCGCGCGCCGCCCGAGCCGCCCTCGATCGCGGGCGCGCAGCGCCGCTGCGGCTGCGCGAGCGCGCGACCGAACCATGGAGACATCATCAATGAGCATCTCATCCTCTCACCTCTCGCTGAAAGACGGCAAGAAGACCTCTCGCTCGCGGGCGGTGCGCGACAAGCTGGATTACCCGGTCATCGACACCGATCTGCACACGATCGAGTTCGCCCCGATCCTCGAGGATTACATCGCGAAGTACGGCGGCGCGAAGTACGTCGACGAGTTCCGCCAGGCGATCAACCGGGGTTTCGGTTACCTGAGCAACGAGTGGTACGAGCTCACGCCCGAGCAGCGCGCCGCGCAGCGCTCGGTGCGGCCGCCGTGGTGGGCCCTGCCGACAAAGAACACCCTCGATCTCGCCACTGTGTCGCTGCCCAGGCTGCTGCACGAGCGGCTCGGCGAGTCGGGGACCGATTATGCGGTCCTGTTCCCGAACGTCTCCACGTTCGCCACCCACGTCGGCAAGGAGGATCTGCGCAGGGTGCTCATCCGCGCGGTCAACGCCTATCACGCCGACGCGTACCGGCCGTACGCCGACCGCCTCACGCCCGTCGCCGCCATTCCGCTGCACACGCCGGAGGAGGGGGTCGAGGAGCTCGAGTTCGCCGTGCGCGAGCTCGGCCTGAAGGTCGCGCTCATCCCGGGCAACCTCCGGCGGCCCATCCGGTCGGTGGCCGAGAAGTACCCGTCCCGCCACCACCCGGACGTCGCGCGGCACGCGAACTGGCTCGACACGTTCGGCGTGGACAGCGAATACAACTACGACCCTTTCTGGGCCAAGGCGGTCGAGCTCAAGACGGTGCTGACCACCCACTCTGCCGGGATGGGGTGGACGAGCCGCAGCTCGGTGTCGAGCTACATGTACAACCACATCGGCCACTTCGCCTCCGCCTCCGAGGCGCTCGCGAAGTCGCTCTTCTTCAGCGGCGTGACCCGGCGGTTCCCCGACCTCCGCGTCGGCTTCCTCGAGGGGGGGGCGGCGTGGGGCGCGACGCTGTTCGCGGATCTCGTCGGCCACTGGGAGAAGCGCAACGGCAAGGCCGTCCAGAACTACAACCCTGACCTCATCGACGCGAAGCTGCTCTACGCGCTCTACCAGCAGTACGGCGGCCAGGAGGTCGAGGCGCGGCTCGGCGACATCCACGCCGTCCTCGGCGGGGCGCTCGGCGTGTCGAACAACTCGCGGCGCCAGCCGCAGGACCCGGGCGCGCTCGACGACTTCGCGGCGGCGGGCATCGAGCGGATCGAGGACATCCGCGACCGGTACGTGCCGAACTTCTACTTCGGCTCGGAGGCGGACGACCCGACCATCGCCTACGCGTTCAACACGAAGGTCAACCCGCTCGGCGTGCAGCTCAACGCCTTCTGGGCGTCGGACAGCGGCCACTGGGACGTGCCGGATCTGACCGAGGTCCTCGCGGACACGTGGAGCCTCGTCGAGCGGGGGGCGCTCACGGAGGCGAACTTCCGCGACCTCGTGTTCACCCATCCTTACAACTTCTTCGCCGGCAAGAACCCCGGCTTCTTCGCGGGAACCGCGGTCGAGCAGAAGCTGCCGAAGAGCAAGGCTGCCTGACGGACATGCGCCGCGCGGGGCTGACGAGAGCGGCCCCGCGCGGCGGTGATTTCGAGAAAACGAACCTCCTGGATCCATTCATGCGTTTGCTTGACCGTTCAAGAACAGCCATCCCCACGATCCTCGCGACGACCGTCGTCCTTTGCGTGAGCCACGCGAGCGCGCAGAACCAGCCCGGAGGAGCCCAGGGGGAGCGCCCCGCGCCCGCCGGCGCGGCCCCGGCCCCTGCTGCGCCTGCCGGCGCGGCCCCGGCCCCTGC
>NZ_JEMA01000727.1 GCF_001589285.1 Sorangium cellulosum
CGAGCAGCGCCGGCGCCGTCAGCGCGCGCACAAGGCGCGAGCCGCTCACGGCGCCACCTCACCCGCCGCGCCCTCCGGGGCGGCCTCGCCGGGGACCGCCCCGGCCATCAGCATCCCGAGCTCGGTCCGCGAGACGGCGCCCGCGTCCCGCGTCGCCACGATCGCGCCCCTGTACATCACCGCGATCCGGTCCGACAAGGACAGCACCTCGTCGAGCTCCGCCGACACGAGCAGCACCGCCGCCCCCGCGTCGCGGGCCGCCACGATCTCGCGGTGGATGTGCTCGATCGACCCCACGTCCACGCCCCGCGTCGGCTGGCTCGCCACGAGCAGCTCCACCGGGCGGCTCAGCTCGCGCGCGAGGATCACCTTCTGCTGGTTGCCGCCGGACAGCGCCGAGACGGGCGTCCCGGGGCCGGGCGCCCGAATGTCGAAGCTCTTTATCAGGCGCCGCGCGTTCTCCTCGCGGGCGTCGTCGCGGAGCACGCCGCGCGAGGAGAACGGCGCCTTGTAATACGTGCAGAGCGCGAGGTTGTCCGCGATCGAGTACGAGAGCACGAGCCCGTGGCGCTGCCGGTCCTCGGGCACGTGCGAGACGCCCCGCTCGCTCAGCGCGCGGGGCAGCGCGCCGGTGACGTCGCGGCCCCGGAGGAGCACGCGCCCGCCCCGCGCCGTCGACAGGCCGGTGATCGCCTCGACGAGCTCGGTCTGGCCGTTGCCCTGCACGCCGGCGATGCCGAGGATCTCGCCCGCGCGCACCGAGAAGCTCACCTCGCGCACCGCGTCGCCGCCGGCCCCGCGCCGGCCCGCGACGCTGAGGCGCTCCACCTCGAGCACGACCGCCTCGGGGCGCGCCGGCGCCTTCGTCACCTGGAGCGCGACCTCGCGGCCCACCATCGTCGCCGCCAGGCCGCGCTCGTCGGTCTCGGCCGGGACCGCGGCGCCCACCACCCGGCCCGCGCGCATCACCGTCACCCGATCGGCGACCGCGAGCACCTCCCTGAGCTTGTGCGTGATGAACAGCACCGACACGCCCTGCGCCGTCAGGCCCCGCAGAACGCGGAACAGGTCGTCCGCCTCCTGCGGCGTGAGCACGGCCGTGGGCTCGTCGAGGATCAGGATCTCCGCCTTGCGGTACAGGGCCTTGATGATCTCCACGCGCTGCTGCACGCCGACCGGGAGGTCCTCGACGCGGGCGTCGGGGTCGACGCCGAGCCCGTGGCGCGTCGACAGGGCGCGCACCTCGTCGCTGGCGCGCCGCCTGTCGATCACGCCGCCGCGCCGCGCGGGCTCCGCGCCGAGCACGATGTTCTCGGCGACCGTGAACACCGGGATCAGCATGAAGTGCTGGTGCACCATGCCGATCCCGAGCGCGATCGCGTCGCTCGGCGAGCGCAGCGCCACCGGGCGCCCGCTGCGGCGGAGCTCGCCCTCGTCCGGGCGCACCAGCCCGTAGAGGACGTTCATCAGCGTCGACTTGCCGGCGCCGTTCTCCCCGAGCAGGGCGTGGATCTCGCCCTCGCGGAGGTCGAGATCGACCCTGTCGTTCGCCAGGACGCCGCCGAACCGCTTGGTGATCCCCCGGGCCTCGAGGACGGCCGTCACCTGCGCCCCTCCGGCTCGTAGGGCTGGCCGTCGGCGGCCGGCGGCGTTGTCTTGCCGATGACGCCGGTGAGGATGAGCAGCGTCAGGAGGTACGGCACGAGCCCCACGACCGACGATTGCTGCAGGAACGACCACGACGGCGGGATGAGGTCGCGGAAGAGCTGGAGGTTGATCTGGAACGCCTGCGCGGCGCCGAAGACGAGCGCCGCGGCCCACGCGCCGAACGGGGTCCAGTCGCCGAAGATCATCGCCGCGAGGGCGATGAAGCCGCGGCCGTTCGTCATCATCGGCTCGAACGACGGCACCGACTCCAGCGTGAAGTACGCCCCGCCGAGCCCCGCGATCGCGCCGCCGATCACGACGTTCACGTAGCGCACGCGCGCCACGTCGATCCCCACCGTGGCCGCGGCGCGCGGGTGCTCGCCCACGGCGCGCGCGCGCAGCCCCCACCGCGTGCGGAACAGCACGAGGTGCGTGACGACGACCAGCGCGATGGCCGCCAGGGCGATCGGCTGCTGCTCGAAGACGGGGCCGACGACGGGGATGTCCGCGAGCAGCGGGACGCGCAGGCGCGGCAGGACGCCGGGCGCGTGCGGGACCTGGCCGCCGAACGCGCTGCCCGGCCCGAAGAAGAGCTGTCGGTTGAAGAAGCCGGTGAGCCCGACGGCCAGCAAGTTGATCACCGTCCCCGCGAGGATCTGGTCCACCGCGAAGGTCACCGCAAGCACAGCGAGCAGGAGGCCCAGCGCCGCGCCCGTGAGGATCGCGATGACGACGCCGAGCAGCAGGCTCGGCAGCGCCGGGAGGTGCAGGACCGCGCTCGCGTAGATCGACCCGAACCAGCCCGAGAACGCCGCCGCGAGCATCATCCCCTCGATGCCGAGGTTGACGACCCCGGAGCGCTCGCAGAACACGCCCGAGAGCGCGCCCAGGGTGAGCGGCGTGGCCACGGCGAGCGTCGTGGCCGCCATGCTGGCCACGATCGTGAGGGGCGGCACCCGCGAGGCGCCGACCAGCGCGACGACGAGGACCAGCAAGCACACGACCGCGGCGATGAAACCGTACCGTCGATAGGCCATCTTCACCCTCGCGCTCAGCCACCCCAGCCGCGCGTGAGCACGAGCCGCTCGCGCTCGCCCCGCACGCGGTAGATGCGCCGGACCAGGGTGTCCGCCGCGACGAAGAGCAGGATCAGCGCCTGGATCACGGAGATCACGTCGATCGGCACCTGCGTGAGGTACTGCATCCGGGTCGCGCCGCTGCGCATGGCGCTGAACAGCAGGGCGGCGAGCACCGTCCCGCCGGGGTGCGCCTTGCCGAGGAGCGCGATGGCGATCGCGTCGAAGCCGTACCCCTGCGAGAACCCGAGCTCGTGCCGGTGGTGCAGCGCGCTCACCTCGATGGCGCCGGCCACCCCGGCGAGGGCGCCCGAGAGCGCCATCGTCACGATCACGGTGCGGCCCACGCGGACCCCGGCGTAGCGCGCGGCGTCCGGGCTCTGCCCCGCGGTGCGGACCTCGAAGCCGAAGACCGTCCGCTGCAGGACCCACCCGACGAGCGCCGCCGCGAGCAGGGCCAGCGGGAAGCCCCAGTGCAGCCGGAAGCCGTCGACGAGCGCCGGCAGGCGCGCGCTCTCGTCGATGAGCGGCGTGCGGGAGAGCACGTTGCCCGGGGTGGGGTCCTTCATCGGGCCGTTCAGCAGGAAGCTCACCGCGTTGAGCGCGACGTAGTTGAGCATGATCGTGCTGATCACCTCGTGTCCGCCCGCGCGCGCCTTGATCCACCCGGGGATCGCGGCCCAGAGCCCGCCGGCGAGCGCGCCGAGCAGCAGCGTCAGGGGCACGTGCAGCGCCGCGGGCAACCCCACGCCGGCGAGCCGCGGCAGCCAGTGGCCCGCCCAGGCCGCCGCGAGCGCCCCGAGCGCGAGCTGCCCCTCGGCCCCGATGTTGAACAGCCCGCCCCTGAACGCCAGCGAGACCGACAGGCCGGCGAGGATGTACGGCGTCGCCCACACGAGCGTCTCGCTGACCGCCCGCGGCGACCCGAACGCGCCCTCGAGCATGCCCGCATAGGCCTCGAGCGGATTGCCGCCGGCCACGGCGATGAGGACGCCGCCGAGGACCATCGCGGTGAACACCGAGAGGGCCGGCAGCAGCAGCGGTTCGAGGAGCCGGATCAGCCTCTCTCGCATGCCCGAGCTCCCGGGGCGCTCACTGCCCCGGCTTGGTCGGCGGCACCCCGGTCTTGAGGGTCCCGTCGAGGAGGGCCTTCCTGAGCTCCTCCATCTTCGCCTTCACCTCGGCCGGCACCTTGCCGTCGAGATCGTGATACGGCGCGTACCCCGATTTGCCCGTGAAGTTCCCGCTCGGGAGCTTGCCTTCCTTGGCCATCGTGATGAGGTCGAACGCGCCGTCGTTGATGAGCTTGACGGCGCTGGAGAGCAGGACCTTCTGGGCCTCTGGCACCGTGTAGTACTGGTCGGTGTCGACGCCGATGGCGTAGGCGTCCTTCGTGGCCGCGCCGAGCAGCGCGCCGTTGCCCGTCTTGCCGCCGCCGCCAAAGACGATATCGACGCCCTTGTCGATCATCGAGACGGCGGTCGTCTTCCCCCATTCGGGATCGGTGAACGTCTTATCGAACCCGACGTCGTTGTGATAGACGACGCTGAGCTCGACGTCGGGCTTCACGTGGCGCGCGCCCGCGCGGAACCCCTCGCCGAAGCGCCAGACGGGCGGCACGGCGTCGGTCGCCAGCACGGCGCCGATCTTCCCCGACTTCGTCATCATCGCGGCGAGCGCGCCGACGAGGAAGCCGCCGTGGTCCTCCGGGAAGATGAGGCCGACCACGTTCGGCTTCTCGGCGCCGGGCCCCTGGAACTGGTCGATCCCGATGAACTTCACGCCCGTGAACTGCGCGGCCGCGGCGTGCGTCGCCTCGGTGAGCCCGAAGCCGCTCGTCACGACGACGTCGTACTTCTCCTCGGCGAATGTCGCGATGTTCTTGGGGTAGTCCTTCGGATCCGTTGTCTCGATGTACTGCGTCGTGGCGCCGAGCTCCTTCTGCGCCCGCTGGAGCGCCTCCCACGCCGACTGGTTGAACGACTTGTCGTCGATCTTGCCCATGTCGGTCACGAGGCCCACGCAGAACACCTCGGGGGTCGCGCAGTCGGCCTTCTTGTCCCTGCTGCACGCCGGGAGCGCGCTGGCCAGCGCCAGAAGGACCGCGACCGCGAGGCGCTGCTTCTTCAACATGCCGGATCTCCTTTGGAAGTCGCATTGGACACCGGCCAGCGCACCAAGGCAACCCGGCGATTGCATTTGCGCACATTTGCCCACACGGCTTCGCGCGGGGCCGCGGCGCGCCGGGCGCTCGAGCGCTGCGGCGCGATCGGGAGCAACTTTTTCCTGAGCGGCGTTGTCACAGTCGCTCGGTGGCGCCCGATGAACGACGGGGCGCGCCGGCTCAGCCTGCCCGAGGAGGTCTTTCATGACGGGTCCTGCCGTTCGACTCATGCTTTGTGGTGCACTCATCGCGACTGCCCTCGTCCCTTCCGGGGACGCGTCGGCCTGCGGTGGCGAGGAGATCATGCCCGCCATCGATCACCGCGTGATGGGGGTCGCGCAGGCCGAGCAGGCGCTGCGCGACGGCCGGATCACCGCGGCCGCGGGGAGCGTGATCCGGATGTTCCCCGAGATCCGGCGGATGTCTCATGACAGAGATCCGCTGCTCAACCGGGCTTTCCGCGTCCTCGCCGTGGCCACCGCGCGCGCGGACGGGGCGCTCCGGGTCGCCCCGGAGCTGCCGCGCGAGCTGCTCGAGACGTGGGGCGGTGCGTCGGCCGAGGACCGGAAGGCGAACGTCGACTGGTCGATCCGCGCGCTGCGCCGGCTGAACGAGCAGCGAAAGAACGACCCGGCGCTCCAGACCGACCTCGGCGAGGCGCTCGCCAGGGCGCCGGAGCACAGCGGCGAGGCGCTGAAGCTGCTGGGCGGCCTGGCGGAGAAGGACCTGCTCGCGAGCCCGGAGGGGTACGCGGCGCTGGCGCGGCTGCGCGCGCTGTCGGGGGACGGCGCGGGGCACGACGCCGCGGCCAGCCGGTGCGAGGCGATGGCGAAGAACACGGCCCTCTGTAGGAGCAGCCGCGCGATCGACGCGCGGCCGCAGAGCTGACGCCGATGCGCGCCCGCCCGCTGCTCGCCGCGCTTGTGGCGCTCGCCTCGGGCGCCGCCGCGTGCACCTCGGAGGACCCGCGGGGGACCGGCC
>NZ_JEMA01000728.1 GCF_001589285.1 Sorangium cellulosum
CGCCGCGCCCGGGGCAGCCGCCGCGCCCGTCGCGACCGGAGCAGACGCCCCCTCAGCGCCAGCGACGGCCGGAGAGGCTGCCGTCGACGCGCGGCTCGCCGCGGCGGAGAAGAGGGCGGCGGATCTCGAAAAGCGCCTCGCGGCGATCGAGGACGCGCAGGCAGCGCCGGAGCAGGACGACGGCAAAGAGCTGCTCCGGATCTACGGGTTCATCGACGTTGGCGTCCAGCGCATGTGGGTCCCGGAGAACTCGGGCCTCGCGGCCGCGGCCCCGCAGGCGAACGCCACGAACTTCGTCGTGGGGAACCTGAACCTCTACCTCGACGCGCAGCCGAGCGACAACTTTCGCTTTCTCGGGGAGCTGCGGTTCACGACCGCGCCGGGCGGCGCCCCGGTGCCGGTCCCGGCGACGACGCCGCTGCCGCCCGGGGTGGTGGGCCGGACGACCACGCAGGAGTACGGGACCTTCGACGCGACAGCGATCGCGCTCGGCTCGCCGACCACCTATGGCGGTCTGGTGTCGATCGAGCGCGCCCACATCGACTGGACGCGCTTCAACCTCTTCAAGGTGCGCGTCGGGCAGTTCTTCACCCCGCTCGGCATCTACAACGTCGACCACGGGAGCCCGGTGCTCATCACCGCTGCCATCCCTTACTTCATCACATCGCGCCTGTTTCCCACGCGGCAGACCGGCGTCATGCTCTACGGCAGCACGTTCACGGGCCCGTGGGAGCTCGGGTACAACGCCTACGTGAGCAACGGGCGCAACGAGAACGCGCCGTTCGCCTTCGACGACACGCGCGGGTTCGGCGGCCGCCTGCACGCCAGCTACGAGGACCCGGGCAAGCTGGCGTTGAAGCTCGGGGCGTCGTTCATCGCGAGCAGCGCCCGCGACTGGGTCGCGGACTACAAGCTCGGAGAGTTCACGCCGACCATCGGTTCTACGTGGTCGTTCCAGGAGTACATCGGGGCAGGAGACGTCTCGCTCGACATCGGGTCGACGCGCCTGCGCGCGGAGGCGGCGTTTGTCCGCGTGACGTACGACGAAGGGAAGCGCCAGGGAGGTGGCGGGCTCTTCGCGCCGGACGCCTGGAAGACCTCCACGTACGCCGTGGCGGCGCACCGGTTCGATTTCCTGAACATGGAGCCGTTCGTCATCGGCGCCGCCCTTCACGCGCCGTTCTTCGGGCACGACACGATGTTCCAGGTCGGCGGCGGTCTGAACTTTTACATCACCCCAGACGTCACACTCAGGTCCCAGGTGCTGCGCACGATCATGACCGTCCTGCGAGACGAGGAGAGCGCGGTGCCGGGGGTCCCCCCGGTGGAGGATTTCCATACAACGGCCGCGCTCGCTCGCCTGATCCTGGCCTTCTGAGAGAGGTTCGACGCAACCATGAAGCGTTTATCCCTTCTGCTCCTCCTGGCCCTGCTCGGCATGACCCCGTCCGCCTCGTCCTTCGCCGTGGAGGAAGAGATCGTCGTCGTCGTCAACCAGGCCAACCCGGTCCGGGCGGCTGGGCGCGACACGCTCCGTCCGATCTTCCAGACGACGCGGACCGAGTGGTACGGCAAGTCGGCGGTCCCGGTGAACCTGCCCGACGACTCCTCGCTCCGGCAGCGCTTCGACATGGCGGTGCTGGGCCTCGATCCCGAGGGTGTCGCCCGCTACTGGATCGACAGGAAGATCCGCGGCGGTGAGCGGCCGCCGCGCAAGGCGTCGAGTCCGAGCGCCGTCCTTCGCATCGTGGGCGAGCAGGCGGGCGGAATCGGCTACGTCACCGCCGGCGACGTCAACCCCTCCGTCAAGGTGATCGCGCGCATCCGCGACGGCCAGGTCGTGCCGCCGTGAGCCTGTGGAGAGAGGAACGAACGATGGACATCCGCCCGTCTCGCATCATGCCGCCCCCCCGTTGCCGGGCCCTGGTCGTCGCGCTCTTCGCCGTCAGCGCGGCGATGCTCATGGGTTGCTGGGATTCGGACCCCTGTGATCCTGGCCAGACCGTCTTCATGAACGCGTGCCTGGCTCCTTTGCCACCGACCGGCTCCACCGGCAGCACCACCGGCACCGGTGGCGCGGGCGGCACCGGCACCACCGGCACCGGCGACGCCACTGGCACCGGCGGCGCGGGCGGCGACGGTGGCGCGGGCGGCGACGGCGGTGCGGGCGGCAACGGTGGCACCGTTGGCGCGGGCGGCGACGGCGGTGCAGGCGGCACTGGCGGCGGCGGAACCGGCGGCGGCGGCGCCAGCGCGGGTGGCGGCGGCGCCTAGAGGCCGATCAGGCTCAAACACCCAGAAAAGCTCAACCCCTCCTGACGCCCCGTCCCCTTCCCTCTCCCCATCCGCCCACCCCTCTCAACGAGGCGCGCCCGCACAGGAGACGGGCCCAGATCGGCGTCTTCGGCGCACAGGCGCACTCCGGTGCGCCGAGCACCGAAGACGCCGAGGTGGGCCCGTATCCGAAGCGGGCGCCGATCAGAAGAGGATGAGTTTGCCGTCGAGGGGGAGCGGGGACGCGTTCGAGAAGATCAGGGAGCCGTCGTCGAAGTCGCCGCTCAACGTGACGAACACCTCGCCCTTCAATGTCCTGAAAGAATAGCAGAACAGCTGCCTACAGCTCCGGTGCCGGCGCTCCACGTCGCTCGGGTGGCGCAGCTGCGGCAGCTCGGTGTGCAGGGAGATCTGGAACCGCGCGAGGCGGCTCTTCACCTTGCCCATGAGCTGATTGGCGACCTCGCGCATCCAGTCGCTGAAGCCCTCGGGCATCGGCGGCAGCCCCTTCATGGCCCGGAACACGCCGGGGTTCGCGGACAGGGCGAGCACACCACAGAAGCCGGGAGCAAAGAAATCGATCATGCTCGCCGGGTCGATGTGGAGGCGCGCGTCTTCACGGCAATCGCCTGTGTCCACCGGCGCAATGGCCACACCGTAAAAATGAAAGAGCTCCACTGTCGCGCCTTGAACGAGGACGTCGATCGTCCGTACTCTGCGCGACGGGGGTGGTCGTGAGGTGGGCGACGGCTCGCTCGACGGGGCGGGACGCGAAGGCGCGGGCGGCGGCACGCTTCGCCGCGACGGCTCGCTGGGCGGGGCGGGACGCGAGGGCGCGGGCGGCGGAATGCTCCGCGGCGAGGGCTCGCTCGACGGGCGCGAGGGCGCTGTCGACGGCACGTTCCGCTGCGAGGGGCTCACCTCGCGGCGCTCGGTGCTCGAGGGCTCAGCAATGCTGTGCCCCGGCCGCGTGTCGGCCCGACGTTCCCCGATGGTACCACGCCGACGCACCATGATAAACGCACAGCGTACCCTACCTGTGCCCCCTCCGGCAATGCCGTTCGCGGACGAAACTCGAATACGCACGTCCGCCGACACGTGCCCCTGGGTTCTTGTATGCCAGGCGATCGACGCGTGATTGCCGCGGCGCGTCGCTCTCTGCGCCGCATCCGCTCACATGTTAGTTTTTCATGCTCACAAGCAGCGCATCAGAAGATACCGAGCCCGCTCATCGTCGAGGCGGGCACGGCGCGCCGAGAGCCCCAATGCTCGACGATATCGCCGCCCTCGACGCGGAGCACGTCCTAGAGGCCACAGGCGAAGGAGCGATGTTCGCCCACCTCGCGTATCGCGGCGCGCGCCCGGACGCGATCTGCGGCGCGCGCGCCTCGAGGCGCTTCCTGTCGACTGAAGCTCTGGAGCAGCGCCGTGTACAGACTGGCCAGATGAGCGCGGGTGTTCATCGGGAAGGCGCGCGGCTCATCGCTGCTCCTCGGGTCGTTCGCCGCCCATGGCCGCGGAGAGCCACCCGCGGAGCGCCGCGATCTCCTCGCGGGCCGCTGCGCCCTCGCGATGCACGAGATGATAGCGATGGCCGTCGAGCACCGGACCGAACGGCTGCACGAGGGCGCCGCTCTTCAGATCGTCGGCGACGAGGAACAGGCTCAGCAGCGCCACGCCTTGCCCCGCGATCGCCGCCTGGATGGCGTGGCCCTCGTCGGAGAACGTGACGCCGCCCTCCGCGCGGACGCCGGAGAGGCCGGCGCGCTCGAGCCACAGGCGCCATGTCGGCATGTCGCGGCCCTCGCGCCGCCACTCGAAGTGGAGCAGCGGCTTGCCGCGCAGGTCCCCGGGGCGGCGCACGCCGAGCCCGGGGCTGCAGACGGGCGCGAAGCGATCGGCGATGAGCACCTCGGCGGCGAGCCCGGGGTACGGACCTCGCCCGTACCGGATCGCCGCGTCGACCTCGGCCGCGTGCAGATCGACGGGCTCGTCCGACGCGTGGAGGCGCAGGTCGACCCCGGGGCACGCCTCGCGGAAGGCCGCGACCCGGGGCACCAGCCACCTGGCGGTGAACGCCGTCGTGGCCGACAGGGTGATCGCGCGGCGCGCGCGGCGGGCGGCGAGCTCGTCCAGCGCCCTCGCGAACGCGTCGAACCCGTCGCGGAGCACCGGATACAGGAGCTGCCCCTCGCGCGTCGCCAGGACCTGCCGCGCGTGGCGCTCGAACAGCCGGACGCCGATCGTCTCCTCGAGCAGCCGGACCTGGTGGCTGATCGCTGTCGGCGTCACCCCGAGCTCCTTCGCGGCCCGCTTGAAGCTGAGGTGACGCGCGGCGGCCTCGAAGGCGCGGAGCGCCGTGAGCGGAGGGAGCCTTCGCATGGGGGAGCGATAGCTGATCCAGGTTCATCTATCCGCTGAAAAATACGCGTTTGCCACAGGGCGAGGCGCGACCCATGATCGACGAGGAACGCACCCATCACGGGCCCGAGCGCGCGGACGCTGCGGCCGCTGCGAGCGCCCCCGATAGGTGAGCGTAGATCATCTACGATTGACCACGCCCGGCGCGGGCGGCGCCGCGCGCGCCGGGGAGCCCTCGCGGCTCGGGCTCGTGGGGGCGGACCCCACAACGGAGGAGACAGGCCATGTCCACGATCCTGCACATCGACTCGAGCGCTCGTCCGGACAGCTCGGACACGCGCCGCCACGGCTCTCACACCCGCCGCCTCACGGCCCGCTTCGTCGCGCGCTGGCGCGCAGCGCGCCCGGAGGACGAGATCCGCTACCGGGATGTCGGGCAGCGCCCGCCTTCGCCGGTGACGGGCCGCTGGATCCAGGCCGCCTTCACGAAGCCCCACCTGCGCGAGCCCTGGATGAGCGAGGTGCTCTCGGAGAGCGACGCCCTCGTCGACGAGCTCATCGCCGCGGACATCCTCGTGACCGGCGTGCCGATGTACAACTTCAACGTGCCCGCGCAGTTCAAGGCCTATATCGACAACGTCGTCCGCGTGGGGCGCACGTTCGGCTTCGACCGCTCGAGGGCGGGTGATCCTTACTGGCCGCTGCTCACCGAGCACGGCAAGAAGCTCGTCATCCTGACGTCGCGCGGCGATCACGGATATGACAAGGGCGGGCGGATCGAGGCCATGAACCACGTCGAGCCGAGCATCCGGACGGCCTTCGGTTACATCGGGATCACCGACGTGGAGTCCGTGGCGATCGAGTATGACGAGTTCGGCGACGAGCGGCTCGGCGCGTCGATCGCGAGGGCGGAGCGAGAGGTGGATGCGCTCGTCGACCGCCTGCTGGCGACGCGCCCCCCGGCGACACGCCGCGCGGTGAGCGCTGGCACGGCGAGGTCCACGAGCCCGTTGACACCGACGAAAGTTCCAGGATTCCCTGATCCTCGATGCTGAAGCGCAGAGATTTCCTTCGAGCCACCCTCGTCACCGCCGGCGCGCTCGCCGTCCCGGCCTGCGGCGACGATCCCGAGATCATCGACCCGGTCGTCGACGACCGCGATCTGACCGACGGCGCCGCGCTCTTCCCCCAGTCGATCGCGTCTGGCGATCCTCGCCCCGACAGCGTCATCCTGTGGGCCCGCGTGCAGGACGGCGAGGAGGATCGCGACCTCGAGGTCGAGGTCGCGACCGACGCGGAGTTCACGAAGCGGGTGGCGCTCGACGCCGGCCAGTCGAAGGTGAAGGCGCTCGCGAAGCACGATCACTGCGTCAAGGTGAAGGTCCGCGGCCTCGCGGCGGGCACTGTCTACTACTACCGCTTCATCTACGTGAACGGGGACACGAACTACGTATCTCGCGTGGGACGCACCAGGACCGCGCCGGCCGAGGAGGCCGACGTCAACGTGCGCTTCGCCTACGTGTCCTGCCAGGATTACATCGGGCGCCACTTCAATACTTACCTCGCGCTCGCCGAGGAGGAGCTCGACTTCTTCGTCCACCTCGGCGACTACATCTACGAGACGACCGGCGACCCCAGCTTCCAGAACACAACCGGGCGCGGAATCGATCTCACCGACGTGGAAGGCGCCATCCCGCTCGCGGACGGCGCCTTCCACGCGGCGAAGTCGCTCAGCAACTACAGGGAGCTCTACAGGACGTACCGCTCCGACGCGAACCTCCAGAAGGTTCACGAGAGCTTTCCGATGATCGCCACCTGGGACGATCACGAGTTCTCGAACGACGCCTATGGCGCCACGGCCACGTACTCCGACGGCCGCACCGACGAGACCGACGTCGATCGGCGCAAGGCCGCCAACCAGGCCTGGTTCGAGTACCAGCCCGTCGACTACGGCGAGGCCTTCGAGTACGACCCCGGCGCGGAATTCCCGGGCGACATCCGCATCTACCGCGACTTCGTTTTCGGCCGGCACGTCCACCTGGTCATGACGGATCTGCGCAGCTACCGGCCGGATCACCTCATCCCCGAGGGCGCCTTCCCCGGCAAGGTGGCGCTCGATCAGGCCAGGCTCCAGGAAGAGCTCGGGGACGTCCCCGAGCTCGCCGAGCCCTACGTGGACATCGAGGGCTACAGCGACGGCATCTATGCATCGGCGCTCGCCGGGGCCGCCCAGGCCGCCGGCTACGACGCCGCCGAGGTGACGGGGAACATCAGCGTCGCCTTCATCAACCAGGTCGTCGCCGGCGTGAACGAGGGCCTGCCGGAGGACATGCAGATCCCGCTCATCGGCGCCGAGGAGCAGGCGCTCCTGGACCGGGGCATCGCGTACGTGGATCTCGGCAAGGCCAGCATGCACAGCTCGATCGGCTCCCGTTACTTCACGGTCAAGGACACCGTCGATATCTACGGTGCCATTCGCTACAAGGAGACGCAGGGCGCGAGCGAGGACGTCATGGGCGCCGAGCAGGAGTCCTGGTTCCTCGAGACAATGGACGGCTCGAAGGCGACATGGAAGATCTGGGGCAACGAGTACTGCCTCCTCCCGCTCGCCATCGATCTCTCCGCGAACAACGTCCCCGAGCAGTTCAAGCGGCGCTTCTACATGAACCTCGACACGTGGGACGGCTTCCGCAACAAGCGGAACGAGCTGCTGGAGAGGCTCGTCGGCGTGGGCAACGTCGTGGCGATCACCGGCGACATCCACGCCTTCTACGCGGGGACGGCCGGCCTCGACGGCGATCCCGCGAAGAAGATCGTCGAGTTCGTGGGCGGCGCTGTCTCGTCGGCGTCGTTCCGCGAGATGCTGGTGAGCCAGGTGGCGGGCGATCCGGTGCTCAGCGCGATCCCGGGGGCCGCGCTGCTCGCCGCCGGCATCGACAACCTGCTCACGTCGAGGACGACGAAGGTCAACCCGCACCTCGCCCACGCCAACAGCTACGCCCACGGCTACGTGGTGGTCGAGGCGAGCGGCGACGAGCTCGTCGTCGACATGCGGAGCATCGACGCCACCGCGGTGAAGACCGACTACACGGCGAAGCGCGGCGACCTGAAGGTGCAGAGCGAGCGGTTCCGCACCCTGGCGGGGGAGAGCGACATCTACAGGGACGACGACGGTACCTGGAAGCGCTGGGACGCCTCCACGCAGAAGTGGATCTGAGCCGGCGCGGCCGCGGGCTCGGCTACCCTTGCGGAGCCCCGCGCGGTCCGGCGGTCGCCGGCGCGCGGGTCGACGCGGCCGCGGCGACGCTCCCTCCCGCCTCCTCGCGCGGCGCTTGCCCGGGGAACAGCGCGGGATCGAGCCGCTCCGTCAGCGCGAGGAGCTGCCCCAGGTTCTTGAAGTGCAGCTTCCGAAGCCGGCCGAGCGCGCCCGTGTGCTGCTGCATGAGCTCGTTGATCCACGCCCCGGAGATGCCGCCCCCCTCGAGCGGCGCGACAAGCGGCTCGGGCAGCACGAAGCGGTGGAGCAGCGTGCCGCGCTGGAGCAGCGCGAGCTTCGGCGGGACGAGCGGCTTCGTCGTCCGCAAGGTCTCCTCGAGCGCGGCGCGCGCCGCGGAGAGGACCTCCGCGAGGCGGCGGAAATCGTCCTCGGACAGCTCGGTGCCCCCCCGGAGCCCCTGGAGCGCGCCGTCGAGCGCCTCGTCGAGCGCGTTGTGCTTCACGACGAGCCGCTGGATCACGAGGAGGAACCTGTAGCGCTGGAGGAGCTCCTCCCGCGCCTCCGGGTCGCCCGCCGAGCAGGCGTAGACGTGGCGGAAGAACGCCTGATCGGCCCCCTGGAGCGCCGCGAGCTCCGCCCTGAGCTCGCGCTGGACGTCCGCGGCGAGCGCGATGATCCCGTCCCGGGTGCGCTGCGCGCCGCGGAACTCGGCTGTCTTGCCCTTCAGCCGGACGCGGTCGGCCGACAGCGCCTCGACGAGCTCGCTCTCGCCGCGGAGCGCGTCCACGCGCGCCATGCGCTCCTTGAGCGCGTCGCCGGTGAAC
The DNA here is from genome assembly GCF_001589285.1 of Sorangium cellulosum. Classification (GTDB taxonomy): domain Bacteria; phylum Myxococcota_A; class Polyangia; order Polyangiales; family Polyangiaceae; genus Sorangium; species Sorangium cellulosum_G. The sequence goes on from NZ_JEMA01000728.1 coordinate 8,677, forward strand.
GGCAGCACGGCGGCGCGCAGCCCGCCGCGATCGAGCGCGCCGCTCGCCGCGCCGGCGTCGATCGCGGCCGCGGCGGCGTCGAGGTCGCCGGGGTCCAGCAAGCGGTTCTCGTAGAGGCCGTGGTAGTGCTCCGCCTGGCGCATCTCGCCGCGCTCCTCCTCGATGAGCGCGGCGATCTCGTCGGCCGGGAGCAGCTCGCGGGCCTTCCGCCCGAGCGCCTCGTACACGGCGCGCGACATCTTCCTGCGCAGCGCCTCGCGCTTCACGAACAGCGAGAACGCCGGCCGCCTGTCCTCCGGCGCGGCGACGTACACGCGCTTCGCGTTCGCCTCGCGCTCGTGGTTCGGCGGGTGGGTCGCCCAGAGCGAGCTCACCCGCTCCGCGGGGCTCGCGAAGTGCAGCGTCGGCCCCCGCTCGTACCGCGCGAGGATCGGCCCGAGGCGCTCCCGGGCGCCGGGCGCCTTGCCGAGCCGCGCGTCGAGCTGGGTCAGCGACCGCTCCACCTGCGCGAACACGTCCTCGGAGTACTTGCCGTGCTCGGCGACGCTCGCGAGGCCGCCCAGCGCGTCGCGGTAGGCGAGCGCCGCCCGCTCCGCCTTCCAGAGCCCGGAGACGATCGCGTCGCTGCCCGCGATGCGCACAGCGTGCAGGTCGGCGTTGAACTCCATCTGACGCGCCAGCGACAGGTTCGCGAGGTTGATCCCCCGGAAGACGAGCTCGAGCAGCTTGCGCAGCACCCACACGATGCCGCTCAGGATCCAGGCGGGGAAGCTCAGCCGGATGTCGACGCTCCGCCATTGATTGAGCGCTCTGTCCCAGGCGTCGCGGCCGAACACGATGTCTGCGACGACGCCGTTCGCGACGTACACATACTGGCCGAGCTTCATGCTCGCCTGCGAGAAGTGCCCGAACTCGTGGGCGAGCACGGCCTTGAGCTCCGAGAGGTCGAGGGCGGACACGAGGCCGAGCCCGATGACGAGGTTCTTGCGGACAGGCCAGATCAGGCTGAGGAGCGACTGCGGATAGGACACCGCCGCGTTCACGTCGTGCGAGAGATAGACCTTGCCCGGGAGGCGGCTGCCCGCGTCCTCGCAGAGCCGGCGGAGGAAGGCGAAGAGGCGCGGCTGGTCCGCCTCGGTCACCTCGACGAGGCCCTCGGACGAGAACGGGCGGTTGTGGAAGAGGCCCTTCAGCAGGAAGAGGAACAGCATCCCGCTCGCCGCGATCGCGCCGAGGTTGAGGATGATCCCTTTGCCGGGCAGCCACGCCATCTCGAAGAGCGTGAGGTAGACGAGGTAGCCTGAGGCGGCGAGCAGCGCGAGGTAGAGCGCCACGAACGTGAGCAACGAGGCGAGCACGAGGACGACCCGGAGCCTGTACCCGGGCGTGACCTGGACCGGCGGCAGGTCTCCTGCCGGCCCGACGGGATAGACGTCGCGCTTCTTCCTGGGGGCCGCGTCCCCTGTTTCCCCCTCCCGCGGCGTCGATGGGAGCTCGTCATGATCCTCGGAGTCATTCGCTTCCACCATCACGCCACGATACCACGACAGGCCCCCTGCCCGTCACGGGCGCCCGCGGCGCTGCGCGCAAGTAGCGGTAAACTCTACGCTTGCGAGCCGCGTGACCGCCGCGGCGGGCCAGCCGGCGGCGCGCTCGCCCCGGCCTGCGCGGCGGTCCTGGCCTCGCGCGTCGCGCGCGCGAGGCTCGGCCGCCGCCGTCAAGGTCACAGCCCGAACGCGCCGATCGTGAGCTTCTGGCCGTCGTTGCGCGGCGTGGCCTGCTGGTGCGGCGAGTACTGGTGATCGACAGCCGGGAGGCCGTCGAGCGCCGCGCCGGTGCCGACGAGCGGGCCGCCGCTCGCCGGCGTGAAATCGTGGGCTTGCGCCGAGGCGAACGCCGGATCGAGCCCGATGATCGAGCTCTCCAGGCCGTTCACCTTCCCGAGCAGCCGCGCGCCCGGGACCGGGTCGAACGCCGTCCACCCCTGCATGACCCAGTTCCCGGCGAGGAGGAGTGTCCCGGCGGCCACGTCGTCGCGGTCGCCGAGGAAGGTGATCGCGCGGATGTCCGTCGGCACCTGGCTGCTCGCGAACACGTTGTTCCGGGCGTCGATCCGCTCGTCCATGGTGGACGCCTCGAACACCGCGGAGCGCTCGTAGTCCCGGTACGTCGCGTTGTCGACGAAGACGGTGTTGGCGAAGAAGTGGAGCGTGCCCTTCCGATAATACTGCGTCTGCCCGCTGTCGCCGCCGTAGTGGACCATCGAGGGCCCGTAGCCTGTGCGCAGCAGCACGTTGCCGTAGACGAACGTCTCGTGGAACGACGGCATGTCCACCGAGTCGGTCGCCTCCTGCGCGTCCACGAGGTCGATCAGGTGGGCGCCGTCCTCGATCCAGTTGTACCGGATCACGACGCCGGCCGAGCGCTCCTTGATGTTGTTGCCCTGTCCGCCGCGCGTGGGGCCGAAGCGGTTGAACTGGTAAACGACGTTCGACGCCTCGTTGTAGACGTTGTGCTCGGTGAAATCGGTCTCGCTGCCGTTGTCGTGGACGTGGTTCGACTCGATGAGCACGTCCTTCGTGCGGATCTCCGCGCCGCCCGTGCCGATGAAGAGGCCGTTGGCGTTGTCGTGGACCTCGCAGCCGCGGATCGTCACGTGCTCGCCGCGCTCGACGAAGATGCCGGCGGCGTTGCGCGCGTAGGGCGTCACCGCGCCCGCCTTGTCGGTGAAGCGGAAGGGGGGAGACGCGTTCCTGATCTCGAGCCCTTCGATCGTGATGTGGCTGGGCTGGAGATCATAGGCGTCGTCGTGCTTGTGCCCGATGACGACGAGCCCCCTCACCTGGTGGCCGTCGAACGGGAAATCGAGCTCGGGTCGGGTGGTGGCGTCCTCGCCGTCGATCACCGGCAGCTCGCCGCCGGGCCCCGGGACACCGCAGACCCGGATCGGCTGCGCCGCGGTCCCCTGCCCTCCGATCATGATCTTCTCGTGGTACCCCTCGGCGCGCCAGAAGATGCGCACCGTGTCGCCGGCGACGAGCGACTCGAGCGGCACATCACCGATCGCCTCGAACTCCTTGCCGGGGCCGACCTGGTAATCCTTGCCGCTCCCGACGTGGGTGCAAGCGACCTGCACCGGAGGGGTGTTGACGGGCCCAGGGACGGGCGCGGCGCCGCCGGAAACGGGCGCCGTGCCACCCGGGAGCTGCTCGGCGCCCTCAGGCATCGTCTCGCCGATCTCGCCGTTGCAGCCCACGACGAGGAGCAACCCCGTCAACCAAGCTCGAGCTCTCATAGAGGCGTCCTCCTCAACGAATTGCAAAGCTCCACTGAAATTTTACACTACCAAAGCTTCATTGGAATTTTACATGCAGAACGTGAGCCCTTTGCGGTGAGGCAAGATGACACGCTGACGTCGATTGTCATGCGAGCGGACGCCGCCGTCATGGCGGATTGTCTATTTCAGGTGGGAGGATGTGGCGCACCGGCCTCGTGCGAGGCGCTGTCGGATGGACATCGCGAGCGGGATCTCAGCCTGGTTGACCTGATCCACCGCTCTGGCCGATGAGGACGCCGATGAGGACGAGGCACGAGGCGGCGTACTGGCCGGGGGTGAGCTCCTCGCCGAGGAAGACGCGCCCCACGAGGAGGGAGAAGACCGGAATGAGGTTGATGAGGGGCGCCGCGCGGACAGCGGACACCTTGCTCAGCGCGTAGTTGTAGAGGGCATAGGCGCCGAGCGACACGAACACGCCGAGATAGAGCACGGCCAGGAGCGGCCTGTTGGCGAGGGAGAGCTCGACGGCGCCCGCGCCTCCCGTGATCAGCATGAGGGGCAGGAAGAAGAGGGCGCCGACGAGCGCCTGCACGGCGGTGAGGAAGAGCGGCGGATAACGCGGGGCGAGCTGCCTGCTCGAGATCGTGTATCCGGTGGCGAAGACAACCGCGACGAGCTCGAGGAGGTTGCCCAGCACGGGCTCCGGGGCGAGCTCGGTGGCCCGCCCCGCGGCCGAGAGCCAGACAGCTCCGGCGATGGTGACCGCGACCCCTGGCAGCATGCGCGGGGGCAGCGTCTCCTTCAGGGTGATCCGCGCGACCAGGGCGATGAGCAGCGGCATCAGGGCCACGATCATGCCGGCCTGCGAGGCGCTCGTCTTCGTGAGCGCCCAGGCCTCGAAGACGAAGTAGAGGCACGGCTCGAACAGCGCGAGCAACAGCAGCCTCCACCAGTCGCCGGGGAGGTAGTGCCGGCGGACGCCGTCGAGCTTGGGGAGCAGCACGGCGAAGCAGGCGCTCGCCACGGCCATGCGTCCGAAGTTCATCGCCATCGGCGAGAAGGCGAGCAACGCGTACTTCTGGGCCGCGAACGACGAGCCCCAGAGGATCATCGCCAGGATCAGGGCGGCGCGGGGGAACCAGGCGGATCGCATGGAGGGCGGGGGTTCTCGCTCGCCCGGGGCGTCAGGGGACGGGAGGCACGAGGAGGAGCCTCCGGGGGAGCGAAGCTACCTTGGCAGAGGGCGAAGAGCACGTCCTGTCCAGGAGCCAGACGTCTGGCCACGGACGGCCAGACGTCTGGCCACGGACAGCCAGACGTCTGGCCACGGACAGCCTGACCGTCCTGGATGGGCGAGGAACCGCTCCGGCTCGTCGCCGCGCATCTGCCGGTGTGGCTGGGGCAGGCCCGCAAGCCGGCGCAGACGCGCGCCTCAGCGCGCCCGCCGCGACACCTGGCGAGCTGCCATGACAGCAGCTCGGCATGGTGCCGTGTCAGTGCTCTTCAAGGCCTGCGGGGTAACGGTCGCCCACGAGGTTCAGCCTGACGTTGTGCTCGAGGAGCGCCTTGAGGCCCGCGAGCACCAGCGAGAACCCTTGCGTCGAGTCGGTGGCCTGCCGCGCGAGCGAGTCCCCGTCGCCGGTGAACCCGGTGTTCGTGATGCTGACGAACGTCGAGCCGTCCTCCCGGGGCGTGAAGAGCCACTCGACCGTGGTGGGGCCGTTGTCTCCCGGCCACTCGATGACGATGCGCTTGCACGGCTCGACGACCTTCACGTCCACGAGGGCCGAGGCGCCGTACATCTCCCAGTCCCACTGGACCTGCTTGCCTGCCTCGAGCCGCCCGCTGCCCCTGGTGAACCAGAACTTCGTCGTGATCCCGGGGTCGATGAAGGCCTCGAACACCTCCGCGACAGGCCTGCGGATGAGCATCCCGGTCTTCACGATCGGCACCTGCGTGAGCTGGAGATCGTCCATGTCCGCTCCTTTCAGCAGCAAACACCAGAATCAAGCGCACGGCTATCCATTGTCCGGCGGCGCGCCCCCCGCCGCGCGCGGCCGCCGCCGATAGAGCAGCCGATTGACAGGCAACCCGTCGGCGATCGCGTGGTGCTCGCGGGGGCTCCGGGCGCCGTAGGGGTTCTCGCCGAGGTGCGGCGAGCCGGGCGCGTCGCCGGCGGGCTCGAACGCCGGGTGCGCGCCGATCTGCTCGGCGTAGAGCGCGGCGCGCTCCTCGACGTCGGTCTGGACGAAGAGCTCGCCGCCGTCCACGAGCAGGCGCGCGAGGCTGTCGAGCAGCGCCGGGCCCATCACGAGGCGCTTCTCGTGGCGCTTCTTCCACCACGGATCCGGGAAGTGCAGGAAAAACCGCGCGATCGACGCGTCGGGCCGGAGCCGCGCGAGCGCCTCGCGCGCGTCGGCGTTGAGCGCCCGCACGCGGCCGCCGAGCCCGCCCTTCTGCAGGCGCTCGTCGACGATGGCGGACCACTTCAGGCGGATCTCCAGCCCGAGCAGCCGCGCCTCCGGGGCCGCCGCGGCGCGCTCGAACAGGAAGCCGCCCCGGCCGGGGCCGATCTCGATCTCGACGGGGCCGGCGCCGGGGAGCAGGTCGTCGATGGACACGTCGTCGCCGTCGGGGAAGCGAGGCGCGTCGGCGTAGGGGTGGTTCGGGCGCGGCTGGAAGACCATGGAGCCCCGGCGCTCTACCAAATGCCGGCCGCCCACGCGCGGGAAATCGCGCCCCCGGCGGGGTGGTGGTATTCGTCGGGCCCCATGGCGGAAGGTGATCACGGCGCAGCGCGTCCAGCGTCGCAGTCCGGCGCCGCGGGCGCCGCTGCTCCAGCATCGCGGCCCGGCGCCGCAGGTCCGGCGGCGGCGCCCTCCACGCCGCTCGCCCCG
>NZ_JEMA01000729.1 GCF_001589285.1 Sorangium cellulosum
GCTGCCGAAGTTCGACCCGAAGTTCGCGCGGAACCAGGGCTGCTCGCCGGCCGCGCTCGACAGGGTCTGCACGTTCTCCCCGGCGTTCTTTCCTGCCTGCGAGACGCGCCAGCTCGCCGAGCCACCGGCGCCCGACTCCTGGGGGATCGTCAGCGCGATGCGCTCGTCGAACGCGCCCGCCGTGAGCGCGCCCTTGCCGTTCCGCGAGCACCCCGTCACGGCGATGCGCTTCGGGTCGATGTTGGCTCCCGGGGTCTTCTCCAGCGCGTCGATGATCCGGCTGATACCCCAGGCCCACGCGATCATCGAGCTGGCCGCGTGGCTGCTGCCGTACAGGTCATAGAACTTGCCCGTCCCGCGCGAGCCGCCGCCGCTCTGGGCGCCCATCTCGTTGTTGTTGAAGTCGGCCGTCGCGACGCCGTTCGAGGTGAAGACGCTCTGGTCGAGGTTGTTGCCGCCGATGCCGATGACGAGCGGAATCGGGCCCGAGGGCGCGCCGGCAGGCCGGTTGATGTCGACGCCGAAGGAGATGCTCTTCGATGCCTCGCTGACGTTGACCGTCAGCCTCCTGCCCGAGAACGTACCCGTGACCTTGTCCTTGGACGTCATGGGCTTCGGTCCGGACTCATACTCCTCGACCTGCGCCTTGATCTCCGCGCGTCGGCACGCCCACTCCGACTTCCTCGTGATCCGCNGCACGCCCACTCCGACTTCCTCGTGATCCGCGAACCGCTCACGTTCAGGAACGGATCCTGATGGGTCTCGAAGGCCGGGAGGGACGACGCCGCAGGCAGCGTCGGCCTGGGGCAGCTCGCGCCGCTGTCCTCGACGGCGCCTGAGCCGCCACCGCCGCCGCCGCCACCCCCGCCCCCGCTTCCA